>JAQXBV010000027.1 GCA_029252195.1 Yoonia sp. | reverse complement strand
GGACACGGTTTGGCCTACACCTATTTGCCATTCACCTGCCTTGATCGCGATATTCTGCGCCACCAACTGGCGGTCACATGCAAGGATCAGTGTCCATGTCAATTCAGCCGCCGCGACCGAATGTCCGCCTCCGCTCATGTTCGAACTGAGTAGGACGTTGTTGGCGGTGCAGGCATCAACATCGACATGGGGATAAGCGCTGCGCTGGCTGATCAGTTTCAGCTTGGGCAGGCGGGCCAACAAATCCGCTGTGATCTGTGTACGTTCGCGAAACAAAACTATCGCGTCTGCATCAGCAAGCCGTTCAGACAACCCATCGGTGTCCTGCACATGGTCGGTCCAGATTGTCACATCGTGGTCGGCAAGTCTGGCAAATGACGGGAGGGTCCGCAGCGTGTCGAACCAGTCATCTAGCAGGTGAACTTTCATCAATGTGATCCTTTCGGGGGATGGACGCGGTGCATCACGGGTGATGCTACTTTGTCGGACACTGGGAAATCCCATAGGGTCAGGCCGGATACGTCTTTGACCAAGGCGGGCAGGGCGGACAGGTCATCAATGCGGAGGCCAGTAGCCCCGAACCCGCGTGCAATCGCGGCAAGGTCTGTGCGCCCGAAAACGGCGCCAGCGTCGCTTAACCCTTCGGCCCGTAGCTTGTGAATTTCAGAGCCATACGCGCCGTCGTTCAACACGCAGATCACGATATTAAGGCTATGCCGCCGCATCGTTTCCAGTTCCTGAATATGCATCAGCGCACTACCGTCCCCGTCGAACAAAACTACTGTGCTGTCAGGGCGGGCGGCGGCCACGCCCATGGCAAATGCGATTCCGTTACCGATTGCGCCAAATTCGCGGATGGTCAGGAATTTATCATAAGGGCGCGACGGCATCTGCGCGAAATAGTAGGAACAATGCCCAGACGAATTTACCATCTCCCAATCGGCGGGCAGGGCTGCCTCTAATGCCGCCACAACATCACGCGGGTCATGCGCTTCCGGTTCGGGGTGGCGCGGGCTGGCGTCGGCGGGGGTGTCGGTGATCTGTTTGGCAAGCGCATCCGTGCGCCAAGTGGCTTCACGGTCTGGCAAATGATCCGTCAAAGCCGCCAGCCCAAGTGCTGCATCCGCGCGGATATGGCGATGCGCCGCGACACGGCCTTGGGATTGCACAACAGGGTTTGTGTCAATCTGGATCACATGTGCTTGGCCATACAGCTTGCCACCGTCAGAGTTGTGATGGGCAAGGCTACACCCGACGGCGACAATCACGTCTGCCTGTCCCAGCAGTTCTCGGGCAAGGTCAGTGGAAAAGCCGCCAGCGATCCCGATGCTGAACGGATCACCGACAAACAACCCGCGTGCAGGTAAGGACGTGGCTAGCAGCGCGTCGCATTTAGCGGCCAAAGCGCGGCACTGGTCCACCGCATGAACAGCGCCTAATCCAGCCATAACGACGATGCGTCGTGCAGTCGCCAACACGGCGGCGGCAGCGGCAATATCGTCAAGGTGCGGCGGGATCGGCCCGACCTTGGGAAGCATATCGGCCGAAGAGGCGGGTAGGGGGTCAGGCCCTTCCGATAGCTTGTCTTGCAGATCGAACGGCACGCCAATGACGACGGGGCGTTGTTCGCGTTGCGCCTGCACAAAAGCATCGCGCACTTGGGTAGGCATCCGCGCAACATCATGTAGCGCGTGATAGGCGGCACCGGTCGCGGTGATGATTGGCCCTTGGTCAATGCCTTGGTTATACCACGCCTTGCCCAGCGGGGCCTCGCCTGCGAAAATCACAACAGGTAGACGTGCACGAACGGCGGCGGGCAGGGCGGTGACGACCTGCGTCAGACCCGGACCGCAGGTTGTTGTGGCGACACCAACTTGGCCGGACTTTCGCGCATAGGCCATCGCCGCTGCGACGGCGCAATGTTCGTGGCGCACATAAATCATGCGACACCCGCCGTCCGCCATCCGCGTGGCCCAGTTCATATTCGCATCGCCAAGCAGCGAAAAACAGGTGTTGACCCCTTCGTTCAGAAAGGTCCGCGCAAGGATATCATAGACCCGTGTCATCAGGTGTTTGCAGTTGGCATCAGTGCCGACGGTACCAAAACCTCTCCCCGTGCAATCAAACGGGCCGAGCGGATCAGGCCAGCGGACTTGATCACCGTACCATCAGAATCAGCCGTGTAATCCACCGTGACTGCGATGGTCCCTTGTGGATGTTCGACGGTGATCACAGCAGGCGTTCCGGCAGGCACGTCGGCCAATCCATCTGCCACCGTGCCTGCGGTGAGCGCACAAGCGGCAAGGCATTGTGATCCGGTCACGGCCATTGTGGGGTGGGTTTTCCACGGCATGAAATACCGCGCCGTGAACGTGCCACCCTCGCGCGGCTTGGCCAAAAGCCCGATCTTGGGCGTTACCGAACGTGTCACATCGCCAAGGCCCATCATTGCACCAGCCTTCAGGCGCACCGCCTCCATCCGCGCGAAAAGCGCTGTGTTGGCGTCCAGTTCCTCGGCTGTCTCGTATCCTGTCAGGCCAAAGGAATCGGCTCGCGCGATCATCATCGGCATCGCCACGTCCATGCAGGTTACCTCGACCCCGTCGATGGTGTCGCGCAGGTTTCCGGTGGGCAGCATCGCACCGCAACTTGTGCCGACGACGCCCAAAAAACTGACGCCAACAGGGGCCGCAGTGCCCAGCACGCCAGAGATTTCTGTATCGCCCTGATAGGTGATCTGACCGCCCGGCGTTTGCACGGTCGTCTCGACCAGTGCGCCTGTGTTCACGGCGCGAATGGTCAGCTTGGTGACATCACCCGTGGCCTTGACCAACCCCATTTCAATCGCGGCGGGGCCAACCCCGACAAGGATGTTCCCGCAGGTCGGGCCGAAATCAACCTCGCGCGCGTCCACGCCCACTTGGCCGAAGAAATAGTCGATATCGACACCGTCTTCGTCAGACGAAGACAGCATCGCGACCTTGGTTGTTACCGCAGTGCCGCCACCCAATCCGTCGATGTTGTTGGGATGCCCTGCACCCACAACTTCGATCAGGACTTTGGCCAGCGTATCCTGATCTGCGGGCAGATCAGAGCGGCGGAAATAAGGACCACGCGATGATCCACCGCGCATGAAGAGGAAGGGAATAGCTGTTTGTGTCATGTGAAAGGCCATGGAAGATCAAAGTAGGATTGCAGGAGGCCGGGTGGGAAATCGCGCCCCAAAACCCATGCCAGGAACAGGATGAATGCGACGCCAGCCGCCATATACACCGCGCTGACGGCCCAGCCCAAACCGCCACGGATGCGGAAGAACAAAAGCATGAACAGGCACAGGGCGATGACCAGACCAAAGATGAATGTCATCACCAAAAGCCCGAGGAACCATGACAATGTCCACCATAATCCATGCGGTGCCTCTGCGTCTGATCCACCTGATTCAAGGTCAATAAACGCTTCATCGGTTTCGGGCGAAAACCGCATGCGGATGAGCAGGGCAAAACACCCGGCGAAAGTCACGCTGCCCACGACCAGTGGAAAAATCTTGTCGCCAAAGCGCGTGATGGTGGACGCATCCCAGATCGAAACTGAGATATAGGCCGTGATGCACAGCAGGAAAATCACGGGTGCGCGTTTGGCACCTGTAGGCGCGTCGATGTTTTCGCGGATGTTTTTGGATTGCTTGATGCCGACCCAGATGGACAGCACCGTCAGGACAAGGATACCGATGGACAGAGGCGTAAAGATATAATCAAAACCCGCTTCCCAGCTGCGACGGAAACGCGATGTCGCGATCTGGTTGGCCATGTTGGCGAAACCCTCGGCCTGATTTGACAGCACAAAGCCGATCAGGAACGCGGGGCGCGAATAGTCAAACCGCCGCAGCAAAATACCCA
Organism: Yoonia sp.; assembly: GCA_029252195.1. GTDB lineage: Bacteria > Pseudomonadota > Alphaproteobacteria > Rhodobacterales > Rhodobacteraceae > Yoonia. The sequence goes on along the minus strand of JAQXBV010000027.1, from coordinate 10,096 downwards.
GCAGACCAATGCAGATCAGGGCGACCAGATCACCGATCGACTGGCGCGACTGGAAGGCGGCAAAGGCGATAATCATGAACAGGTAAGGGGCCAGCAGCGTGAACCGGATCTGCGTCAGTTTGGCGATGTATTTCGACAGGACGATACACAGGCCCGCGCCGATCACGTTGGCCAGCGCAAGCGACCAGACGATTGTATAAGTGGTCGACAAATCCTGCCGCACCATGTGTGGGCCGGGTGAAAGACCCAGCAGGGCAAGCCCGCCAAGGAACACGGCCATTGACCCCGAACCTGGGATGCCGAAGATCAGGGTCGGCACAAGGCCACCGCCCTCTTTTGCGTTGTTCGACGATTCCGGCGCGATCACGCCACGGATATCGCCTTGGCCGAAATTTTCGCGGTTTTTGGCGCTTTGCACGGCGAAACCGTAAGCGATCCAATCCACAACAGACCCACCAAGGCCCGGAATAATTCCGACCGTCACGCCGATAAAGGCCGACCGTGTGGACAGCCAGATGTTCTCCCACCAGTCCTTGATCCCTTGGACCCAGCCCAGCCCCAACTGGCTGGAATTGGAAATCGGTTTATCCTGTCGCAGCAGCGATACAATTTCCGGAATGGCGTAGATGCCAAGGCCCACAATCACCAACTGCAAACCGTCAACAAGGTAAGGCACATCATAGGTCGACATGCGTAGCGAACCGCCTGCACCAGCAGCACCAATCGTGCCCGCCATCAGGCCCATCCCCGCCGCAACAACGCCTTTCAACGGCACACGGCCTGCAAGGATCGCGACCATCGACAGGCCCAAAACCGTGATCATCAGCATCTCGGGCAGGCCGAAGGCAAGGATCAACGGACGGGCGACAAAGATAAACATGGTTAGAACAACAGCGCCCAGCAAACCACCGTAGAGCGACGACATGAAAGCGGCAGAAAGCGCACGCGCGGCTTGTCCTTTCTTGGCGAGGGGGAAGCCATCAAGAACCGTCGCTTGCGATGCCGACGATCCGGGAATCCCCAAAAGAACGGAGGAAAATGTGTCAGACGTCGGGATCACAGCGATCAGACCGACCATCAGGGCCAGACCCGAAACAGGCTCCATCCCGAACATGAAAGGCAGAACCAGACTCAGGCCCGCGATACCGCCGAGACCTGGAAGGACGCCGATAGACAGGCCGAGCAACACGCCCGCTACGAGAAACATCAACTGTTGGGGATGGAAAATAAGTGTAAGCGCCTCGCCCAAAGCGGGCATAGCGGTGGCGAACATTTCCATGACATCGGTCCTGACCTTGGGGGAAAATCAAAAACTCTTGCCCGCCAACCAATGGCGGGCAAGAGAGTGAAGGACTACTCCATCGTGACGCCGTAGGCTTCGTTCAGCCAGTTTAGTACGAACTCGCGTGCCTCGTCGGTGACCTGTGTCGCCTGATCGCTGGCGCCGCGGCCTGCATCACCAGTCAACTGCGGATAGACGCCCAGTTCTTCGGCAGCCAGATTTGCGAAATCAGGGCGTGCCATGATATCGCGGAACGCCTGCTCGTACATCGCTACAACTTCCGGGGATGCTGTGCTTGGTAGATAGACCATCTTTTGTGCTGCAAAACCTGAGATAAAGAACGCTTTCCAAGCATCCCATGCCACACCTTCGGTTTCACATGCTGCTGTCGCTTCGCAGACTTCCTTGAACGACGGCATGTCAGGGAATGTCGGATCCCGCACGATTGCACCTGCTTCGTCCAGCGCACCAAATGTAAAGGCAGGCACGGCCAGACCTTGTTCAACCAGGGGCACAACGCTTGCGAGATAAGCAGATGATGTCTGGTAGTCGATGTTGGCTTCGCCGCGCTCAAACATCAAACGGCCATCGCCGCGTCCTTTGATCCCGAAAACCGGATCAACCTGAAGACCCAACATATTGAAAGCCAGCAGCGGAACAAGGTCAAGCGTGGTCGCACCTTGCGATCCGTACAGCAGGAATTCTTCGGACAAATCATCAAAGTCGCCGTCGAATTTCGCGCCCAGATCAGGTGGCAGGAACACAACGCCACCGGTGCCTGATGCCAGAACTGCCTGCCAGTCGCCATATTCATAGCGCACGCGCGGGTCGCCTAGCAGATATGGAAACTGTGTCGACCCCGAGGTGCCGAACACTAGCGTGCCGTCATCGGTAGTCTGTTCCTGGAACCAGTTGGCGCCTTCGGTTGAACCCGCACCGGGGCGGTAGCGCACGACGACAGTCGGATTGCCGGGCAGCTCTTCGCTCAGCAGTGGGGCGTAAAAGTTGGCCCAACGCGCGGAGCCGCCGGATTCCGAAAACGGAATGACGAATTCAACGGTTTTTCCGGCAAGGTCTTGTGCGTGGGTCATGCTGGCGGTGATCGCTGTCACAGCGCCTGCGATAAGTCCGAGCGTTTTGGTAGTCACTGACATTTCTCTCTCCCTTTTTTATTTCTAGGACACGCCACGAAATAACTGGGACCACGGCGCAAGTGCAACGGCGCGGCCTCTCCCCCAGTCGGTCAGGCGTGTCCGACAGAAGTTAACGTTGCACGATGTTAATATTCCAGTAAACGCTATTTTTCGACGTATTGATGAATTTTGTGCATCAATACCCTACCGACCGATGGCGTAGGCCTGCATCAAACGGGGTGTTGCCGCCCCGCGCAGCATGCCGGTTGGAGCACGCGACACCGCCGTCAATCGTCCGATGGCCCACGGTTCTGACACCTCGACCAGATGGCCACGCGCCCGCAAGGCCGCGATGGCATCGGCCCCCGCCGACGGTTCTATCGTCAGATGACCGGCCCGCAGATTGCGGGGATAAAACGACGCTTGCAAATGTGCAGTATGAAACAAAGGCGCGTCAATCGCCGCTTGCAGGTCCAGCCCTTGATGCAGCAACCGCATCAGGAAAATCGCTTGCCACTGGTCCTGTTGGTCACCGCCCGGCGTGCCGAATGCCATGCGCGTCCCATCGTCATATTCGGCCATCGACGGCGACAACGTTGTGCGTGGCCTGTGTCCGGGGGCCAGCGATGTGGCCGTTCCATCCTTTAGCCAGAACATTTGCGCACGCGAATTCAGTGGCACGCCCAAGCCCGGAATAACGGGCGAGGATTGCAGCCAGCCACCTGACGGTGTCGCCGATATCATGTTGCCCCAGCGGTCCACGACGTCGATATGCACGGTATCTCCGCGTTTTTCCGTCAGATGCGCCATGGTCGGTTCGCCCGCACCCATCGACGGGCCAGCGACGTTGGTTTTCAGCGATCGCGCCACAGCTGCATCGGCCCAGCTTTCGAAGCTTGCGACGACTCCTGGACGCAATGTCAGGCTTGCAACAGGGCCGATCTGCTGGCGACGCATATCGGCATAATCGCGCGACAACAGCGTGGCGATGGGCAAATCATGGAACGCCGGGTCACCGTAGTACGCCTCCCGGTCGGCCATCGACAGCTTGATCACTTCTGTCACTTTATGGGTGAAATCAGCAGTATCTGTCGGGTCGATATCCATACCGTCCAGCACATTCAGCGTTTGCAACAGGCTTGGCCCTTGTGTCCATGCGCCTGCTTTCCACACCGTCAATCCGTTGGTTTTTGTTGACAGCGGCGCCTCGTAAGTCGCCTGCCAACCGGCCATGTCCTGACCTGTCAGCACGCCGCGCCGCCGCCCGCCCGCTGCATCCATCACGCATCCATCACGCAGATAAGCGTCAATCGCTTCGGCGATAAATCCATGCGAAAACACGCGCCGCGCTGCTTCAATCTGCGCTGTTCGTGACGTTTCAATTTCGGCTTCGGTCAAAAGACGGTCCCACATATCGGCAAGGGCGGGGTTGCAGAACAGGTCATTCGCTGCAGGCACTTGGCCGTTTGGTAGCCATGTTGCCGCCGACGTCGGCCATTCTTCACGAAAGAAATCGGCAAGCCCAGAAATCGTTGCAGCCACACGCGGCAACATCGGATGACCCGCTCGGGCATAGTGGATCGCGGGTTCCAGCACATCGCGCAGCGGCAGTTTTCCGTGGTCGCGCAGGATCAGCATCCACGCATCGAACGCGCCCGGAATAACCGTGGCCAGCAGGCCGGACCCGGGGATCATGTCCAGCCCTTCGGATTTGTAGTGCGCGATTGTGGCCCCCGCAGGTGCCGTGCCTTGGCCGCAGACCACCGTGGGTTCGGCTGCATCGGCGGGCCGGATCAAGGCGGGCATATCACCAAACGGGCCGTTCAAATGCGGCTCGACGACATGCAACACGAACCCCATGGCGGCGCCCGCGTCAAAGGCATTGCCCCCGCGTTCCAGCAACCGCATGCCCACAGCGCTTGCCATCCAGTGGGTCGACGTGACCATTCCATATGTGCCTTTGAGTTCGGGTCGGGTTGTGAATGTCATGTCAGGCCTCACGATTTATTAAGTTTTATATATTTTGCAACGATGGGTGCCGCCATAATTACCAGCACGATGCGCGTTAGATGATGGACGATAACAAATCCCAAATCGGCGCCTGCGACAATGGCAAGCACCGTCATCTCGGCTTGCCCGCCCGGTGCAAAGGCAAGAAACCCTTCGACGGGCCCGGCAAGTCCGCTCATGACGATAATTTCTGTGAACGCTATAGCGAGGATAGCAAGCAGAAGAACATACGCGATGCCTGACAACACGTCTTTGCGCAATTCTGCCAGCGTCACGCCGACATAGCCCACGCCAATCCCGATCCCGATGAAATACTGCGCGGCCAAGATCGCCTCGGCAGGGGGGCGCACGTGGATTAGTCCGGACAACGACAGAACTGCCGTCACAATCATCGGCCCAAGGATCGATGCGCCGAAGAGGCCGATCCGTTCGCCACCTTTCCAGCCGACCAGTGCCGCCACCACCATCAGCGCCATTTCCATAATGGGTACATCGCCAATCGGTGCGCCGATGGGTTCTGTCAGCGGCGTGTCAAAAACCTGTGTCAGCAAGAATGGCGCGACCGTCACGACGATCAACACGCGGGTGGCGTGGATAAGTGAAAGGGCGCGGGGATCACCGCCCGCTTCGGTGCCGAAAATCACCATGTCCTGTAATCCGCCAGGCATCGCAGCGTAGTAGGATGTGACCGGATCAAAGCCGCAGATGCGCCGGAAAAATGGTACGCCGATCAGCCCGATGCACAGAATATAGACGGGGATCAATGCGATCGACAGCGCCATTTGCGGCAGCGTTCCAACAAGGTCGGGTGTGATTGACGCGCCCACGGCAACGCCAAGAATGGTGCGTGCGGCCACCGCGACCTGCCCTGTCCCGCGCAAGGGTGCGCCCAGCAAGGCTGCGATCAGGCAGGCCAGCATCGGTCCAAACAAAAACGGCAATGGCAGGCCCGTGGCCGAAAACGCCACCGTGCCGACAGTCGCCAGCAAAAGCGTCCCGATGGTGCGGATCAGTGGCGGCAAAGTGGCTATACCTGACATGGTAGCGCTTTCGTTGACAGCTATTGCATTTAAATGTATCCAACGGGATACAAAATGCAACCACGGAGTCGCCTGTGACCGCCACAGCCACCCTCATCCGCGATCTTAGCCGTGACATCAGTCAGGGTCAGGACGCCTATCAGCGCCTGATTGCGGAAATACACACAGGCGCTTTACGTCCCGGTGACAGGCTGACCGAAACGGATCTCGCCGCGCGTCTTGGCATCAGCCGCACCCCCGTGCGCGAGGCTATTCGCGCGCTTGAGGCTGACGGTCTGGTCGTCCACATCCCGCGTGTGGGGGCCAGTATCCGTCGCCTGAATTATCCCGAAGTGACCGAACTCTACGAGATGCGCACCGTTCTGGAAGGCACCGCCGCCCGCCTTGCTGCCCGCACCGCGTCAGACGTTGAACTGGCTGAGTTGGACGCGATTTCGCGCGATATGGCCGCTGCACAATCAGACCAGGCGCGGCTTTATCAACTCAATCGCCACTTTCACCGCACGCTTTTGAATGCCGCCCGCAACCGGTTTTTGATGGATGCGGTTGCGGGCCTCGAGAAGACCCTGATGATCCTTGGCCCGTCGACCATGGGCGACAGCGTCCGCGCCGCACAGGCCCAGGCAGAACACGAGGCGCTGTTGGCAGCCCTGCACAAACGCGATGCCGAAGCCGCCGAAGCGATCATGCGCACCCATATCAGTGCTGCGCACCGTATCCGTTTGCGCCAGTTTCGCGATGACAATACCGAAGGGCAAATGCTATGACCGACATTGACACGCTTTGGGATGTGGTCGTCGTGGGCGGTGGCAATGCCGCGCTTTGTGCCGCGATTGAAGCTGCAGAGGTCGGAGCGAGCGTGATTATCCTCGAAGGTGCGCCGCTTGACTATCGTGGCGGCAATTCGCGCCACACCCGCAATTTCCGCTGTATGCATCAAGGCCCGCTTTCGGTCCTGACTGACAGCTATGAAGAAGACGAATACTTTGACGACCTGCTGCGCGTTACCAAAGGCGAAACTGACGAAATCCTTGCGCGTCTGACGATCGGCACATCGGAAACCTGCCTGCCGTGGATGGAAAAACAGGGCGTGCGGTTCCAACCGTCACTGTCCGGCACGCTATCGCTTTCACGGACCAATGCGTTTTTTCTGGGTGGTGGCAAGGCACTGGTGAACGCCTATTACAACCGCGCTGCCGATCTGGGCGTGACCGTTATCTACGAGGCGCAGGTCAAACACGTCGATATTAAAGACGGCATTTTCAGCGGTGTTGATTGCGAAATTGCCGGCGTGACAACGCGGATCAACGGCAAATCGGTCGTCCTTGCGTCAGGCGGGTTTCAGGCCGATCTGGACTGGCTTGTCCGCGCATGGGGTCCGGCAGCCAAGAATTTCCTGATCCGCGGCACGCCTTATAATCGCGGTGTTGTGCTGAAAGATATGCTGAATCAAGGTGCTGAAAGCGTGGGCGATCCGACGCAATGTCACGCGGTCGCAATCGACGGGCGTGCGCCGAAATACGATGGTGGCATCGTCACCCGACTGGATTGTGTGCCGTTCTCGGTTGTCGTGAACAAAGACGGCCAGCGGTTTTATGACGAAGGCGAAGATGTCTGGCCAAAGCGTTACGCGATCTGGGGTCGGCTGGTTGCTGCACAGCCCGATCAGGTGGCCTATTCGATAATCGATTCTAAAAGCATCAACGCCTTTATGCCTTCGGTCTTTCCGCCGGTTCAGGCCGACACGATCGAAGGGTTGGGCCAGCAGTTGGGTATCTCGGGCGACGTGTTGAAAGCAACGGTCGCGGCGTTCAACGCGTCCTGTCGTCCGGGCACGTTTCACGGCAATGAACTGGACGGGCTTGCGACCGAAGGGCTGGCGCCACCAAAAACAAACTGGGCGCGGCCTATCACCGATCCACCGTTCTATGGCTACGAACTGCGCCCCGGTGTCACGTTTACCTATCTGGGCCTCAAGGTTGATGAAACCGCGCGGGTCACAGGGGCAGGGGGCCGCATGTTCAACGTCTGGGCCGCTGGCGAAATCATGGCCGGATCAATCCTTGGTCAGGGCTATCTGGCAGGTTTTGGCATGACCATCGGCACCGTTTTTGGCCGCATCGCAGGCAGGGAGGCCGCCGCACATGTCACTTGATATCATCAACCTTGCCACACTGGACGCAACCCAAGAGGCGCGACGCCAGATCGAAATCTGCAACGCCTGCCGCTATTGCGAAGGCTACTGCGCGGTGTTTCCAGCCATCACAAAACAGCGCGCTTTCACTGACGGTGACGTCACCCAGCTTGCCAACCTGTGCCACAACTGTCGCGGCTGCTACTACGCCTGCCAATACACAGCGCCTCACGAATTCGACCTGAACTTGCCCGCGATTCTGGCCGAGGTGCGCCACGACAGCTGGGACCGCTATGCGTGGCCACAAGGTTTTGCAGGCGCATTCCAGCGCAGCGGCACGTCTATCGCACTGGCCCTTGTTGCGGGCCTTGCGCTGATTTTCGCAGCCCTTGTCGTGCTGCGACCCGCATCCGGTGAAGGCTTTTATGCTTACCTGTCGCACGCGGGAATGGTCGCGATCTTTGCGCCCGCTTTCATCCTGCCACTGGTTGCAATCGCCATAGGTCTGCGCCGCTACTGGCGCGATGTTGGCGGCGCACGGATCACGCTGGCGCATCTGCGTGACGCCTTTGGATCAGCGGCCAGCATGCGCAATCTGGGCGGCGGGCAAGGGCAGGGCTGTAACTTTGAAGACGGCGACCGCTATTCCAACAAGCGCCGCGTGGCGCATCAATTGGTGATGTACGGTTTCCTGCTTTGCTTCGCGTCCACGTCATCCGGCACGGTGCTGCACTATGGCTTTGGCCTAGAGGCGCCATACGGCTTCTTCTCGCTGCCGAAACTTCTGGGCATCCCCGGCGGGATCATGTTGTCCATCGGAGCTATCTGGCTGATCGCACTGAAACTGCGGGCTGAATCTGCCTTGGGTGCAGCCAGCGCCTGGGGCGGCGATATCGCTTTTGTCCTTTTGCTGGGCCTGACGGGGTTCACCGGTTTGTTGCTCAATGCATCCACCGGCACGGCGCTGGTTGGTCCGATGCTGGCAGTCCACCTTGGCGCGGTTCTGACGTTTTTCCTGACCACACCCTATTCGAAAATGGTCCACGGATTTTACCGCCTTGCCGCGCTTATTCGTGACGCGCAGCAACGCACATGACGCGGCTGCTGTTGCTGGATGGTGACGGGATCGGGCCGGAACTTGTCGCCGCGACCAAGACGGTTTTGCAAGCCGCCGACAGCCGTTTCCAGCTGGATTTGCAATTTGAAACGGCGATCATTGGGTTTGATGCTTTGGCCGCTTATGGCACTACCATCCCTGATGCGGCGCTGGAAAAAGCGCGCGCGGCGGACGGTATCGTGCTGGGTCCGGTATCGCACAACGCCTATCCGCCCGTGGCCGATGGCGGGCTCAACCCGTCCGGTGTGTTGCGCAAGACGCTTGATTTATACGCTAACATCCGGCCCGCGCAAACCTTCGACGGCTATCCGCCACCCTGCGGCAAACCCTTTGATCTGATCATTTTTCGCGAAAACACCGAAGGGTTTTATGCCGACCGCAACATGGCGACAGGCATGGGCGAAATCCAACCGGATGCCGACATGGTGCTGGCGATCCGCAAGGTTACACGCAAGGCCAGCGCCCGCATTGCAAAGGCCGCATTCGACCGCGCCGCGACCCGTCAGGCGAAACATGTGACTGCCGTTCACAAGGCCAATGTCTTGCGCCAATCCGACGGCCTGTTCCTTGAAGAAGTGCGCCGTGTCGCCAAAAACTATCCCAATATCACTTATGACGAAGTGCTAGTCGACGCCATGGCGGCTCTGTTAGTGCGCCAGCCTGATGCCTATGACGTGATCGTCACGACCAATATGTTCGGCGATATACTGTCCGATCTTGCGGCAGAACTGTCAGGCAGTCTGGGCCTTGCCGCGTCGCTGAATGCTGGAACGCATCATGCCATGGCACAGGCGCAACATGGATCGGCCCCCGATCTTGCTGGCAAAAATACAGCGAACCCTGCGTCTCTTATTTTGTCGACAGCAATGCTTTTGAATTGGCTTGGTGACCAAGGTCTTGGTTCCCGATTTAGACGGGCTGCTATAGCGATTGAACGGGCTGTCCAAGAATGTCTGAAGTCATCGGCCACACGCACAGCCGACCTTGGCGGTAGGTCCGGCACACAAAAAATGTCACACGCAATTGCAGATATCGTTGGGCAGCATTCGTGAAACGACAGATGGCTTCCAACGTCTTGGGCGCATGCATCGGGCAGTGTCTGCCATCCCCAGCACTTTCTTGGTAGTCCGCTTAGGCGTTCGAAAATCGCCTTCATGTTGTGATTGAAGTGGTCCGGCAAATTCGGACAGCGTGCTGAGGTGTATCCAACCTGAACGAATGGATGCGAGAATGGACCTGTCACGCTTTCGTGCCGCCCCCGGTGCTCGTTTAAGCCACCTTTCGTTCGAAGGCGACAGGGCTTTTCCAGCCCAGAGCTGAGTGGCGGCGTCGCGGATTGTAGGAGTGGTTGATGTATTCGAAGATGGCCATCTCAGCCTG
>JAQXBV010000026.1 GCA_029252195.1 Yoonia sp. | reverse complement strand
CCCTTCAATCATCGCAAACCCAGCCCCCGTGCAGACCCGCGGCCCTGAAGAGAACCGCATATAGGCGTCGCGTGCACAGGTCTTGCCTTCTTGCGTCGACCAGCGGGCGGGATCAAATCCATCGGGATTGTCCCAAATCCGTTCATGGCGGTGCAAATGCCACGGCGACAGCACGACCTGCGCGCCAATTGGCACGTCACGGTCACGAAAGTTCTCGGGACAGGTCGTTTCGCGCACCATCATCGGCACGGGCGGATAGAGCCTGAGCGCTTCGCGGAACACATCGCGGGTCTTGCGCAGCTTCGAGACGCTACTGAATTCTGGCGTCAGCGCCTCCGCCTCTGCGGCGACAGCCTCTTGCCATTCGGGGTTGAGCGCGAGCAGATAGAGCGTCCAAGCTAGCGCGGAGGCACTTGTTTCATGCCCCGCCAGAAAGAAAATCGCGACCTGATCAACCATTTCCTCGACGGTGAATGTCTCGCCCGTTTGCGGGCCTGCCGTCGTCATGATCTTGGTCGCGAGGTCATCGGGCGCCCTACACGCCTTGATCGCATCCAATCTGTCTTGGGTCAGCCCCGTGATCAAACCCCTGATCGCCTTCGCTGTTTGTTTGGTTTCCGACTTGAAGAACCGCGGCATCCAGCGCGGACCGGGGATAAAGGCCGCGAGGTTGAGGATAGGTTGCGTGCGCTGATAGCTACGGAACGCGTCGAAAACGCGGGTCGCCAGGGCATCCTCAATCGGGATCGAAAACAGCGTGCGAAAGATCACGTCAGCGGCAGCATGCCTGGTTTCGGGTTCAATATCATGTGGTTGACCGTCCGCAAGGCCATGCATGCGGGCCACAGCCGCCTCGCCCGCCGCCCACATGGCAGGGAATGTCTCGCGCAGCCGTCCGCCCTCGAAAGACGGATCAATGATCCGCCGCTACCGCTTCCATGTCTCACCATTCGTCAGAAACACGCTCTCGCCTAGCAAGGGGCGCAGCCCTGCGCCAATGCGGTCGGATTTGGGGAAATCATCGGGGCGCTCGTTGAGCACGCGCTTGGTCAACTGCGGGTCGTTCACCAAATAGCTGCGGAAAAACGGCGTGCTGAACTCTGCCATCCAAGCGCGATAGATCTTGGCAGGTTGCGCCGAGAGGATATCTTGGCGAAACAGTTTAAAATAGCGCGAGAGCGAGACCTTTTCGGGGCGCGACGGCGGCTTGGGCGGCATCACGGTGTGGTGCTCGTGTATTTGGAGGCAGGCACATCAATGCGAGACCGTGAGGGTTGCCTGTCACGATACCGGTCTGCGAGCGTGATCGGCCCCGCAGTGATCTGGAAATAGTCATAGTCTTTCGGCCTGTCAAAGCCGCAGAGGTATTGGAAGTGCAGCCGGAAGAACCGCCAGCGCAGCGCTTTCCATGTTTCAGGCGCGAGTGATTGGGTGAAGGCGGCGGAAATCACCAGCGGCCATTTGCTTTTGTCGGTCTGCATACCTGACACTGCCACGGGATCGCAAAGCGCAAAGGCGCAGCCGTCGCCGGGGGCTGTGACATCGACCCATGTGATGCGATCTTGCGCACTTAGATACGCTAGATCAGCCCGCAACCGATAGGCCGCAGGCAGGAAGGACATCATCGGCACGACTTGCCCAAGCGAGAGAAAGCCCAAAGCTGGCCTCGATACAGGTACCCTGCCCGCGCGGAAGAGATCCGCGAGGATGGACACCGCGAGGTGCGCGCCAAAAGAATGGCCAACGATCAAGACCTCGTCGACGTCGTCTTGCAGCGCGGCCGCGATAATATCCCCAAAGTCCTCCATCCGCGTTTCCAACGCAGGCGGGTTCGCCCCACGCCACCGCGCCGAAAACGCATAATCGTGCATCAGGTAATAGGCAAAAATCTTGCCATCCTTCTTTTTGAACCAGCGCAGGATAAGAACAAACAGTGCGACACCGGCGACGAGCGAGATGATCTGCCCGACAATCCCGATCAATGGTATCAACAGGACTTTGCCCCATGCGTTCACAACAGCCCCCACGATGATGGCGATCACGAGTTGCAGCAGCAGCATGCCCACGGGGTAAAGCGCTGCAATCACGGGTCCTTTACGCATCCACATCAGTCGCCGCAAAGCGCCAGTTGGAACGTATGTCCAAGCCGTGCGCAGCAGTTGCTAGTAGGTCGCAGGGATCGAGGTCTCCATGCTGTCGCGCACGATGTCAGACCAAAGCAGCACTTCGACATCGGCCTCGACCTCGGCCCCGTCAATGACCGCGTTCACATGCCAGCCGTAGGGCCCCTTGCCCGTCTTGGGTGTCTGCCCGATCTGATAGCCCGTAATCGCGGCCTGTGCGGCGCTCTCGGTGCGGTAAAGCTCTCGATACCTGCGCGGATGGATCGGGGTCATAGCCCGGAATGTAAAACACCCGACGCCGCTTCACTGGGGATGGATCACTCGTCTGGGACATTGGGGCCTGTAGATTGCTTTGGCCAACCTTAGCCCAATGTAGCCAGCGATGGGAAGGTCTCCAGCAACCAATAACTAAATGCCGAGAATTGCCCTGTTAGCATCATCAGGCCAACCGTCCACAAGAGCAGACCAGAGATCCGCTCGATCCGGTCCATGTGCCGCTTCATCCATGCCATTGCCCCCTTGAGGCGCGGGAAGAACGCCGCAACAAGCAGGAACGGAACGCCAAGGCCGAGCGCATAGGCCGACAGAAGAACCGTGCCGCGCATGAGTGACGCCTCTGACGCCGCAAGCCCGAGAATGGTGCCGAGGATCGGCCCAAGGCAAGGCGTCCAACCAAAAGCGAATGCAAGCCCAAGCACATATGCCCCAAGAGCAGAACCGCCCGTATCGCCCATTTGCACGCGGACCTCGCGGTCCAGAAAGCCAAGGCGGAACACCCCGACAAAATGCGCGCCAAAGATCATCACGACGATGCCCGCGATCACGCTGAACCAATCCTGAAATTGCAGGAACATGCGCCCCATGGCCGAAAATGCGAACCCCAGCAGCAGGAAGACCGTGGACAGGCCCAAGACAAAGAACCAAGCGGCAAGCAAGACGCGGCGGCGGGCCGTTTTGGCGTCCTCCATATCGCTGACCGAAACCCCGCCCATATAGGCCAGATACGGCGGCACGATGGGCAAGACGCAGGGGCTAAGAAACGACAAAAGCCCCGCAAAGCCAGCGATCACCATCGCGGGCAAAAGGGATGCATCTAGGATTTGGGTGGCCTCAAGCATGGTCATGGCTCCTTTTGCACTCTGATACGTCAGATAGCGGGCATCGTCACGACCCCAGATGGTCACAGGTGTGTTTACGGCCTGAAATATCTAGGCTAGCACTAATGGTATGAAACACAAATTAGATGCCATCGGGCTGCTCTGCCCGCTTCCCGTTCTCAAAGCGCGCAAACGCCTGTCGGCCCTTGCGTCGGGTGACGAATTGCATGTGCTCGCAGATGATCCTGCGGCCGTGATCGACATGCCGCATTTCTGCGCGGAGGCAGGTCACGCGTTGGTCCAGATGTCGGACGCAGGCGCGCACCAGATTTATGTTATCCGCAAAGCGTAAAAGAAAAAGGCCGCATCAGAAGATGCGGCCTTTTGATCTTATGAGCGGCCCAGTGACCACCAGCCCTTGCGCTTTGGCCCTTCGGGCTTTGCGGCTTTCACCTCCGGTGCAGGTTCTGGAGCGACTTCCGGCTCTACTGCAACAGGCGCATCGACGACAGGTTCTGGCGCTGCGGGCGTCTCCACAACGGGTGCAGCTACATCCTGCGTGACCTCGGCAGTGGCCGCAACCTCAGCAACCACCTCGGCCTCCGCAACCTCAGCTGCCTTCGGCTTGGCGCGGCTCTTGCGCTTCGGCTTGGGCTTTTCTTCTGCCGCAGGTGCGTCAGCAGCCTCACCTTCAACCGCGGGCTCAACCTTCTTACGGCTGCGCGTACGCTTCTTGGGCTTTTCGGCCTCTGCCGCTGGTTCAGCCGTCGTTTCGGCCTCCGCAGGCGTCGCTTCGGCAGCTACTTCCGCTGGTTCCTCAACCTTCTTACGGCTGCGCGAACGGGTGCGCTTTGGCTTCTCGGCAGGCGCCGCTTCAGCAGGTGTTTCACCTTCTACAGCAAGCGTTTCAGCTGTCCCGTCAGCGGCCTCAGCAGCCTCGATAGGATTCCCGTTTTCGTCCATTTGGGCGTCGCCGTTACCCGCACCACCACGCCGCCGACGACGCCGACGCCGCTTTTTCTTCGGACGCTCTTCACCGTCTGCCGTCTCGGCAGTCGCGGCTTGCGGCGCCTCTACAACGGCTTCTTCTTCATCGGGTGTTTCGTCGACGATATCATCGTCGTCATCCTCGAACATGATCGCACTTGCAACGATCGGAGCCGCCTCCGGAACCACACGGGTCGCTGTCTTGAACTTCTCAATCGCAAAGTCAGGCGACACAAGCGTCGGGTCACATTCGATCCGCACGGACATGCCGTAACGGGCTTCGATATCACCAATATGCTCGCGCTTGCCGTTCATCAGGAAGTTGGCGATGGCGATAGGGGCCCGCACCAGAACCTCTTTTGACCGACCGCGCACGCCCTCTTCTTCCAAGGCACGCAGGATCGCCAAAGCGACGTTATCGTCAGAGCGCAAAAGGCCCGTGCCGTGGCAATGGCTACACATCTGCGTCGTGGCCTCAAGCATCCCCGGGCGCAAGCGCTGACGGGACATTTCCATCAGACCGAAACCAGAAATCCGACCGACCTGAATACGGGCGCGGTCTGTCTTGAGCTTGTCTTTCATCCGCTTTTCAACAGCGATGTTGTTGCGGCGCTCGTCCATGTCGATAAAGTCGATGACGATCAAACCAGCCAAGTCGCGCAGGCGCAACTGACGGGCCACCTCATCGGCGGCCTCAAGGTTGGTCTTGGTCGCGGTCTGTTCGATCGAGCCTTCTTTGGTCGCACGGCCAGAGTTCACGTCGATGGCGACCAGCGCCTCGGTGATCCCGATCACAATGTAGCCACCCGATGGCAATTGCACGGTCGGGTTGAACATGCCCGCCAGATAACCCTCAACCTGATAGCGCGCGAAAAGCGGCAGTTGCTCAGAGTAGAATTTCACGTTTTTAGCGTGGGACGGCATGATCATCTTCATGAAGTCTTTGGCGTTACGGTAGCCCGCCTCGCCAGCCACGATCACTTCGTCGATGTCCTTGTTATAAAGATCGCGGATCGACCGTTTGATCAGATCGCCCTCTTCATAGATTTTCTCGGGGGCAATCGACTTGAGCGTCAGGGCGCGAATTTGCTCCCACATACGCTGCAGATACTCATAGTCGCGCTTGATCTCGGCCTTAGTGCGCTGAGAGCCCGCAGTGCGGATAATCAGACCAGCGCCTTCCGGAACCGTCATCTCGGCTGCGATTTCCTTGAGCTTCTTGCGGTCGGCGAGATTGGTGATCTTGCGGCTGATGCCGCCGCCACGTGCCGTGTTGGGCATCAGGACGCAATAGCGGCCAGCGAGCGACAGATAAGTCGTGAGCGCAGCGCCTTTGTTGCCGCGTTCTTCTTTGACCACCTGAATCAAAAGAATTTGGCGAACCTTGATAACTTCTTGAATTTTATAACGCTTTGGACGTGGCTTGCGGACAGGACGCACATCTTCGCTATCGTCTTCTTCGGCGATGCTTTCGATCTCGTCGTCTTTATCGGCAGCAGTGACCTCCTCAGCCTCATCTTCGTCGCCCTCATCCTCTCCGTCAGCGGAGGGTGTCTCCACTGGGGTTTCGGCGACCAACGTCATGGGCGATGAGCCCTCTTCATCGTCCTCGCCCAGATCGATGGTTTCCATACCGTCAACTTCGGAGGTGATGACCGCATCGTCACCCTCGACCTCGGAAGCCTTGACACGGCTAGGGGTCCGCGTGCGGGCGCGCTTCTTAGGCTTCTCGTCGTCTTCTTCCTCAGCCTTCAGGCTTTCGGCATAGGCCTTTTCCTCGGCCATCAACGCTATGCGGTCGGCCACCGGAATCTGGTAATAGTCGGGGTGAATTTCCGAAAATGCTAGGAACCCGTGGCGGTTTCCACCATAGTCCACAAAAGCGGCCTGAAGCGACGGTTCAACACGTGTCACTTTGGCGAGGTAAATATTTCCAGCAAGCTGACGCTTGAACTGGCTTTCGAAATCAAATTCTTCGACTTTGTTTCCGTCCACCACAACAACGCGGGTTTCTTCCGCGTGCGTGGCATCGATGAGCATTTTCTTTGGCATTGTGTCCGTTCACTCGCGCAAGCTTATGGCGCGCCCTTGGGGCGGCACATTGATTGGCGATTTCTAAATTGGCGATATGAGCACGGGCAAACGTCAGGTCCCTGAGGGCCTCTGCGTCATTGCCTATCTTGTGCGCGCTTTTCATCGCGTTGCTACTCCGACCCCATCACTGAGGTCCGTTCATGACCCGGCGCACTGACTAAACAACGCGACCAAGGGCGTTCCTCTGGCTGTTTAAAGCCAAATCAGCTACTTTCGTGGGGCGAAAATTCGGTAAACCCACGAAGGCAGAGAATTCTACCGGACGACACCACGCACCAACGCATGGACCCCCGTACCACTTACATAAGGGAGAGAACGGCCATTAGACAAGTGGTTGCGTGCAAACGCCCGCAATTTTACAAATAATCGGACCGTTGCAGCGCGTATTTCGCCATCTTTTCATTCAAAGTCCGGCGCGGCAGGCAAAGTTCGTCCATTACTGCGACGATGCTTCCTTTATGGCGGCGCATGGTGTTGTCGATCAACATGCGCTCGAACGCCTCGACAAATTCCTTCAAAGGTTTGCCCTCTGTCGTCATCGCGGGCTTGCTGTCGTCGGTATCGGCCATCAGCAAGGATGCGATTGATCCCGTGCCGCGACGGTTTTGCAGCACCGCGCGTTCGGCGACATTGATCAACTGGCGCACATTTCCCGGCCAAGGGGCCTGCAAAAGCTGTGCAGCCTCTTGTGCAGAGACCTCCGGCGCATCACAGCCGTATTCTTCGGCGAACTGTTCGGACAGGCGCGTGAAAAGCGTCAAAATGTCTTCTCCACGCGTCCGCAAAGGTGGCACAGTGATCCGCAACGCCGCAAGGCGGTAGAACAGATCAGGGCGCAGCACGCTTTCGCAGGTTTTATCCTGCTCTTGAAGGTTACAAATCGCCACGATCCGCGTCTCTGCGGGCGCGCCTTGCTCGTTGATGGCGGTCAGCAAACGGGCCTGAAGCACTTGGCTCAGCGCCTCGATATCCTCAAGAACAAGCGTGCCACCGCGCGCCTCTTCGATCGCGGGAATCGGTTCGTCGTCTTGCGCAGGTCCAAAAACCCGCCGCATCAACGTATCTTCGTCAAAGGCCGAACAGCTGACCAGCACGAATTTCTTCGCCGCGCGTGCGCCCACCGCATGCAAAGCATGGGCCACAAGGGTCTTGCCCGTGCCGGTTTCCCCTTCGATCAGCACATGGCCATCGGCCTGACCAAGATCGAGGATATCCTCTTTGAGCCGCTCCATCGGAGCCGAATTGCCAATCAGTTTCTTGATCAGCGCCGAGCCGTCCGACAACTCGCGGCGCAGCGCTCGGTTATCAAGGGTCAAACGCCGCGCTTGGGTGGCCTTTTTGGCCAATTCGGTCATGCGGTCGGGGTTAAACGGCTTTTCCAGAAAATCAAACGCGCCAATGCGCATCGCCTCAACCGCCATCGGCACATCGCCGTGGCCTGTGATCATTATCACGGGCAAAGAGCTGTCAACGCCTTTCAATTTGCGCAGGAACTGCATGCCATCCATGCCGGGCATCTTGATATCTGAGACAACAATCCCCGGATAATCCGTCGAAAGCCCCTTAAGCGCCTCTTCCGCGCTGGCAAATGTTTCGGTGTCAAAACCCGAAAGGGCCAACCATTGACTGATCGACTGGCGCATATCTTTTTCGTCGTCGACAATCGCGATTTTCATGGCTTTGCTCATTTGCATCTGTCCTTATTCTGCGGCTTCGGCGTCGGCTTGTGTCATCAAGATAGGAAGTTGCACTTCAAATACAGCACCCCCGCCGCCAGCATTGCGCGCCGTTAGCCGTCCGCCTAAGTCGTTGACGATCCCCGAGGAAATGGCAAGTCCAAGGCCAACGCCATCTCCGGGCTGTTTTGTGGTATAGAAGGGCTCGAACAACTCGTCCAAGTCCGCGATTCCATGTCCGTTATCGCGGACCGTCAGACTGACGTGATCCCCTGTGGCGAGGATAATTTCGACCAATGGGTCTTTCACACCTTTGGTCGCGTCAAGTGCGTTGCGCAGCAGGTTGATAATGACCTGCTCCAACCGCATCCGGTCCCCCAAAATCATCACTGGATCTTCGGGCAAGGTGCGGGTGATTGTGATGTCGCGCAACTTGAGCTGCGGCTCCATCATCGCAAGAGCTGACGAGACCGCGGCCCTTGTATCTACTGGCGAAAACGCATCCGAACCTTTGCGGGCATAGGATTTAAGTTGCTTGGTTATCGCGCCCATCCGCTCTATCAAATCGTCGATACGCTGGAAAGACGAGAGCGCCTCTTCGGGACGTTTGCGTTGCAATAGCAGCCGCGCGCCTGCGAGGTAGGTTTTCATCGCTGCAAGAGGCTGGTTCAACTCGTGACTTACGGCCGCAGACATCTCGCCCAAGGCCGCCAGTTTCGAGGATTGGGCAAGGGTTTGCTCGGCCACTTGCAAGGTCTTTTCGACCTTTTGACGTTCGGCGACTTCCCGCTGGAGCCGGATGTTTAAGGCCCTCAACTCGGCGGATTCGCGCTGAAAAAACACGATTCGAGAGGCGGCCTTGCGCGACCAGAGCCAGAACAGCAGCGCCAGTATGATGGCAAAGCCCATCACTTCGAGCGCCAGAATGCCGTTCACGCGCTCGCGCACCGACGAATAGGTCGTGAAGCTGACCATGCGCCACCCCTGAAACGGCACGCGTGCCTCGCGACGCAAAACCGCTTCGCCGCGCAGATAGGCATCAGCGGAGAGCGACGACCAGTCTTGGGTCGCCTGCAATGCGCGCTCAATCGCGGAGGGAGCAGATTGCACTCCAATCGCTGTCGTCTCGTCCATGCCCCGCCAGCGTGGCTCTGTGGACATTACAATGGTGCCCTCGCTATCGGCAACAAAAACGGCGTCCGAGACTCCTGCCCAACCGCGCTCAAGCTTTTGCAGATCAACCTCGACCGCAAGCACACCCGCGGTCGATCCGTCGACTTCGACCCGCCGTGAATAGACGAAGGAAAACCCGCCGGTTGGCAGCGCCGTCGTCGTGAAAACCGTTGATTTGCTGCGTTGGGCGTTCACAAAATAGGCGCTTGAGCCATTTTGTTGACCAATCCGGTTCCGGTCCGTCGCAGCAACTGTCCGCCCTTCTTTATCGAGCAACATCAAAGAGGCCGCGCCGATTTCATCCACAAATGACAAAAGCCGCGCCGTGGTCAGCGAGTAATCACGACTGTCCAATGCGGAGATCAATTGCGGGTCGCGCGCCAGAAGTTGCGGCACAATCGAGTTGCGCTGCAACTCGCTCATCAGGTTGGCGACATAGAGCGTCAAGCGCACTTCGGAGCGGTTGCGCGTGGTCTCTGTGTAGCGAGCGGTCAGAAACTGGTTCGTCAGATAAATGACAACAATGCCGAACACGCATACAAACATGACGGCACCCCGAAGGAGCCATCGACTTTGAACACGGCGATTGAAGCGGGAAGCAGGCATTTTCATGGGATCAGTTTAATCCCTGCTTTGCTGCCTCACAAGCGTTGCAAATCACGCTTGGGTCAACTGCCCCAGCAATCCGCGGAAGAGCGCCTGCCCGTCTGTGCCGCCGTGACCTGCGTCAACCGCACGTTCAGGGTGCGGCATCATCCCAAGAACGCGACGATTCTCAGATAGAACCCCTGCGATATCAGCCAGCGAGCCATTTGGATTGTCGCTGTAGGTAAAGGCAATCCGGTCTTCGCCCTGCAATTTGGCCAAAGTCTCGGCGTCAGTTGTGTAATTGCCGTCGTGGTGCGCGACTGGCAATTGCAACTCATCCCCTTTGGCATAGCCGCAAGTAAATCCGCTCTCGGTTGTCGTGACGTTCACACCAATGGTTTTGCCGATGAACTTGAGCCCTGAATTGCGCATCAGCGCGCCAGGTAATAGCCGCGTTTCGGTCAGAACCTGAAACCCGTTGCAAACGCCCAAAGCATACCCGCCACGATGGACGTGGGCGACAACGGCCTGACAAATCGGGGATTGCGCGGCAATCGCACCGCAGCGCAGGTAATCGCCAAAGGAGAAACCACCAGGGATCGCGACAAGATCAAGCCGCTCTGGAAGCGCTGCATCCTTGTGCCAAACCATCTGCACATCAGCGCCAGCGGCCTTGAGGGCCACGGCCATATCACGGTCGCAGTTGGACCCTGGAAAAACGACAACAGCGGCGCGCATTTACAGCACCTCGATCTTGTAGCTTTCGATCACCGTATTCGCGAGCAGCTTTTCGCACATCTGTACGATCGTTGACTCGGACGTGCCATCGGCCAGATCAAGCTCGATCACCTTGCCCTGACGCACAGCCTCGACGCCGGTAAAGCCCAGCGAACCAAGTGCGTGCTGAATAGCCGCCCCCTGAGGATCCAAAACACCGTTTTTCAACATTACATGAACGCGGGCTTTCATCGTCTTGATTTCCTTCAGTTAATCAGAGTTGGCTTCGTGGGCGTATGGGTCACGTTTGTGGGCAGAACCCCCAAACGGCGCGCCACTTCGGTATAGGCATCGGTTAGGCTGCCAAGGTCACGACGGAACACATCCTTGTCGAGCTTTTGGCCTGTCTCGATATCCCAAAGGCGGCAGCTATCGGGGCTGATTTCATCTGCCAGCAAGAGTCGCGCAAAATCACCGTCGTAAACGCGGCCCACTTCGATCTTGAAGTCGATCAGCTTGATCCCGACGCCATACATGACGCCCGACATCCAGTCGTTGACGCGCAGCGCAAGGCTGACGATATCATCCATATCCTGCTGGGAGGCCCAACCGAATGCGATGATATATTCCTCAGGGACCAACGGATCGCCCAGCTTGTCATCTTTATAAGAGAACTCGACGATGGGGCGCGGCAGCGGTGTGCCCTCTTCCATGCCAAGGCGTTTGGCCATCGAGCCTGCGGCAAAGTTGCGCACAATGATTTCCAGCGGCACAATTTCGACCTGACGGATCAATTGCTCGCGCATATTGAGACGTTTGATGAAGTGCGTGGGAATCCCGATCGACTGCAATCCGGTCATGAAATACTCGGACAGGCGGTTGTTCAACACGCCCTTGCCCTCGATCACGGCCTTCTTCTCGGCGTTAAATGCGGTTGCATCGTCCTTAAAATACTGGACCAAAGTGCCCGGCTCGGGGCCTTCGTACAGTATCTTCGCTTTGCCTTCGTATACCAACTTGCGGCGTGCCATGATCACCTCGCTAATGCGCAGGCCCCACCCTTGGGGCGCGTCTCATGCGCCTCTTACGACAACGACCCCTTACGAGCAAGCCAAAGGACGGCCATATCTAAGGTATATCGATGCAATCGCCTGAGGGACCCAAAAAGATGAGCACTTTCGACAACCGCGAAAACGCATTTGAGAACAAATACGCCCATGACGCCGAAATGCAGTTCAAGGCGGAAGCCCGCGGCAACAAGCTTTTGGGCCTTTGGGCGGCGGGCCTTATGGGCAAATCGGGCGACGAGGCCGCAGCCTATGCCGCCGAAGTCGTGAAATCCGACTTTGAAGAAGCAGGCCACGAAGACGTTTTCCTCAAAGTGTCCGGCGATTTGGGCGAGTTGGCCAATGAGGCCACGATCCGCGCCAAGATGGCAAGCTGCCTTGTCGAAGCCAAAAGCCAGATCATCGGCGAAGTCTAAACCAACCCAATTCGCAAAATATAAAAGGCGTACCGATCGGTGCGCCTTTTATCATTATGAAATAGTTTCAATTGCGACCCCCTGCGGGCCATGCGAAAACAGGCCAACACCAACCTTAAAGGACGCCTCTCATGACCAATCCCTTGCGCCAACTTCTCGACACCCGCGACTGGCTATTGGCCGATGGGGCGACGGGAACGAACCTGTTCAACATGGGGCTTGAGGCAGGTGAAGCGCCCGAGATGTGGAACGTCCAACAGCCTGATAACATACGAAAACTTTACAAAGGTGCGGTGGATGCGGGCTCTGATCTGTTTCTGACCAACACATTTGGCGGCAATGCGTCGCGCCTCAAACTGCACAATGCCGTCGATCAGGTGCACGAGCTCAACCGGATCGGGGCCTCGCTGGGGCGCGAGATAGCGGATGCCGTAGGTCGCCCTGTGATCGTCGCAGGCTCGGTCGGGCCGACTGGCGAGATTATGTCCCCCATGGGCACCCTCACCCATGAAATTGCCGTCGAGATGTTCCACGAACAAGCCGAGGGCCTGAAGGCTGGCGGCGTCGATGTTCTCTGGGTCGAGACGATCTCTGCCCCCGAAGAGTTCGCCGCCGCAGCCGAGGCCTTCGCGCTGGCGGGCATGGAGTGGTGCGGCACGATGAGCTTTGACACAGCAGGCCGCACGATGATGGGGCTGACTTCGAAAGATATGGCCAAGATGGTGAGCAAGCTCGCGCATCAACCCATCGGCTACGGCGCGAATTGCGGCGTCGGCGCGTCAGATCTGTTACGCACGATTCTGGCGATGTCCGAGGTGGACGATAAATCCGTGCTGATTTCAAAGGGTAACGCAGGCATCCCCAAGTACCACGACGGCCATATCCACTATGATGGCACCCCTGAATTGATGGGAAAATACGCTGTTCTTGCTCGTCATGCGGGCGCACGAATCATTGGCGGTTGCTGTGGCACCATGCCAGAGCACCTTAGGGCGATGCGTGCCGCATTGGAG
>JAQXBV010000025.1 GCA_029252195.1 Yoonia sp. | reverse complement strand
GTCACACTCATTTCCAAGATTCGAAGGTGTAGAATTTGACTGTGCAATACCCTAACGCTCAAAGCATACCGATTGGTGTCGTCGTCAGGCGCACGCCGGGTGTGACGCGTTGGGCGAAGTATGCGTGGCGTGCTTCGGACGTCTTGCCGGGTGCAGGGCTTGCCGATTGGAAGGTGCTGCGCACCGAGGGTGATATTACCGAATACCATGCGGCGACCGTCCCTTTGACGCTATATGTGTCGGATGCAGAGGCATACGCCCATGAGTTGATGACGCGGGAGCCTTCGGTTTACGCGATTTTGCGGCCTAATGAGGGATCGACAGATTTGCCTTGGACGGTCGCTCTTGTGACGGCGTCGCCTTACGAGGCGCAGGATTATTGCGATTCCGCGGAAGAATTGGTCGAGAAGATTGCGATGCCTGAGGGCCTGCACGCTTGGATCGCAGATTTCGTCGAAACCTACTACGAGGAAGAGGCGTTTGTGAAGCGTCGCCGTGACAAGTCCCGTGTTGACCGTGTCGACGCAGGGGTTGGTGATCCGCGTATCAAGCAGGTCAGCGATGTGTATCGTGCCCCTCGCCGTAGAGAGATCATAAATTGACGAAAATACTCTCCACTTGGTCGCGTCGCCGTGCGGCAGTGGCTGCCGAGGCCGAGGCCGAAGCTTTGGCCGCCGAGCAGGCTCTGCTTGAGCGGGAGCAAGCCGAGCTATGTGAAAAGACCGACGAAGAGATTTTAGAGGCTTTGGGCCTACCTGACCCTGATAGCCTTGTGCAAGGCGACGACTTCAAAGTGTTCCTGTCGAAGGCGGTGCCTGCACATCTGCGCAAGCGCGCCTTGCGGACGCTCTGGCGGAGCAACCCTGTTTTGGCCTGCGTTGATGGGCTTAATGACTATGACGACGATTATCTAACGGGCAGTTTTGGGCAAGATCCGATTAAGACGACCTATCAGGTTGGCAAGGGGATGCTGGCTCATTTGCTTGAGGTTGAGCGCCAGAAAGAGGCTGCGTTGACACCCGCCGCTATTGAGGAAGTGGCCGCTGAGCCTGAGTGCGAGACGCCAGAAGTTGAAGCCTTTGTCGCCGTTGTTGAGGACGCGCAAGAGCCGATGGAAGAGCCGATGCCAACGCCACGACGTATGCAATTTCAATTTGAGGGGGACCTCGCATGAACATTGCAGCTACCGTTTCTGAGATAACACAAGAAGATCGGCTGCGCGCCGATTTGTATAATTACCTAGGTCTGATGCTGGTTGCGCCGCCCGATCAAATGCTTTTGGATCAAACCGCTGTATTAACGGGTGACGACACGCCGCTGGGGCAGGCTATCCAAGGGCTTGCACGGGTGGCGAAAGTGTCAAAGCCTAAAGCCGTGCAAACAGAATATAACGCGCTGTTTATCGGGCTTGGTCGTGGGGAATTGCTCCCCTATGCGAGCTACTATCTCACGGGATTTCTGAACGAAAAACCCTTGGCAAACCTACGTGCGACAATGGCGAATTTTGGTATGACCCGTGCGGATGACATCTTTGAGCCGGAAGACAACATCGCCTCATTGATGGAAATGATGGCCGGGATGATCGTTGGCCGCTTTGGCCGCTCGGCTACTGTCGCCGAGCAAGCCGAGTTCTTTGGTGCGCATATTGGCACTTGGGCGAAACACTATTTTAACGATTTACAGGCGGCAAAGTCATCGGTACTTTATGCATCGATTGGCGCAGTTGGTGCCGCCTTTATGGATATTGAGCGCGAAGCATTTCGCATGACGGCAAGCTGACTGGTTTGCCAAGAAACCGGCAAGGATGCTTGCCAAATATGGAAGGGGAGACACCCCATGAGCGATAAGACCGAAGGTACAAGCCGCCGTAATTTCCTAAAGTTGGCAGGCACCGCCGCACCAGCGGCAATTGTAGTTGCGGCCGGTGGCGCCACGCAGGCCGCAGCACAGCCAGTGGATTTGTCATCCGACAAGATGCAAGACACCGAACACACACGGGCCTATCTGGCCAGCGCACGCTTTTAGGGTTTCAATCACACCCTAGTGGGTAAGGTCGTGGATGACCGAACCTCGCAGGTTTCAAATTTTTTCCAGCATCGCTGGATCAGGGAGGAAGAGAATGCTAAGGAAAAAGACCAACGGGTATACACGTAGATCAGCCCGCACGCCGATCTTGGTGAACAAATCATCAAACGGTATTGACCGTCGCGGTTTCTTGCGCGGCTCGGGGCTTGCGATTGGCGGGCTTGCCGCGATTGCGGCCACGGGTGGCACGGTAACACAGGCGACGGCGCAATCTGCCGCGACGCGCGCAATTGAGACGATCAAATCGGTTTGCACCCACTGTTCAGTCGGCTGTACGGTTGTTGCCGAAGTCGATAATGGCGTTTGGGTTGGGCAGGAGCCAGCATGGGATAGCCCGTTTAACCTTGGTGCGCATTGCGCGAAAGGTGCGGCAGTCCGCGAGCACGCCCATGGCGAGCGTCGCCTCAAGTATCCAATGAAAAAAGAAAATGGCGAATGGGTCCGTATCAGCTGGGAACAGGCGATCAACGAGATCGGCGACGGCATGATGAAAATCCGCGAAGAAAGTGGCCCAGATTCCGTTTACTGGCTCGGTTCCGCTAAGAGTAACAACGAGCAGGCCTATCTGTTCCGCAAGTTTGCAGCGTATTGGGGGACAAACAACGTCGACCACCAAGCCCGCATCTGCCACTCAACGACTGTTGCTGGTGTAGCAAACACATGGGGCTACGGCGCCATGACCAACAGCTACAACGACATACATAACTCCAAGGCGATTTTCCTTATTGGCGGCAACCCAGCCGAGGCGCACCCTGTGTCCTTGCTGCACATTCTTAAGGCCAAGGAAGAGAACAACGCGCCGCTGATCGTTTGTGACCCACGCTTCACACGCACAGCGGCCCATGCTGACGAATACGTCCGCTTCCGCCCCGGCTCCGATGTGGCGCTCGTGTGGGGTATTTTGTGGCATATCTTTGAAAACGGCTGGGAAGATCAAGAGTTCATCCGCACCCGCGTATGGGGCATGGACGAGATCCGCGCGGAAGTGAAAAAGTGGACACCAGAAGAGGTCGAGCGCGTCACAGGTGCGCCTGGCTCTCAGTTGGAGCGCGTTGCCCGCACATTGGCCAACAACCGGCCTGGAACTGTAATTTGGTGTATGGGTGGCACGCAGCACACCAACGGCAACAACAATACCCGCGCCTACTGCATCCTCCAGCTTGCTCTTGGCAACATGGGCACTGCGGGCGGCGGAACTAATATTTTCCGTGGCCACGACAACGTGCAGGGTGCAACCGACCTTGGCGTTCTGGCCGATACATTGCCCGGCTACTATGGTTTGGCGGCTGGCTCATGGGCGCATTGGGCGCGCGTTTGGGAAGAGGATCTCGATTGGCTCAAGGGGCGGTTCTCCCCCGAGCTTGTCGGTGAAACGTCGATGATGAACCTCACCGGCATCCCTGTGAGCCGTTGGATTGACGGCGTGCTGGAGGATGCCGATAACCTCGACCAACCTGATAACGTACGGGCAATGGTTTTGTGGGGTCACGCGCCAAACTCGCAGACCCGTCAGAAAGAGATGAAGACGGCGATGGAAAAGCTCGACATGCTTGTCGTGGTCGACCCATATCCGACTGTGTCTGCGGTTCTTCAGGACCGTACCGACGGCGTGTATTTGCTGCCTGCAACGACGCAGTTTGAAACGCGCGGTTCTGTGACTGCGTCCAACCGGTCCCTTCAGTGGCGCGATAAAGTGGTTGAGCCACTCTTTGAATCGCTGCCCGACCATACAATCATTTATAAGTTCGCGACCAAGTTCGGATTTGCCGACCGCATGTTCCGCAACATTGGTATGGACAGCGATGAAGAGCCAAACATCGAGGATGTCACACGAGAATTCAACCGCGGGATGTGGACAGTTGGCTATACGGGCCAGAGCCCTGAGCGCCTCAAGTTGCACATGGCCAACCAGCACACATTTGATCGCACAACGCTCCGCGCGGTTGGAGGACCAGCTGATGGCGATTTCTACGGTCTGCCATGGCCATGCTGGGGCACCCCTGAGATGAACCACCCTGGTTCGGCGAACCTTTATGATATGTCTCTGGCGGTCAAAGATGGCGGTTTGCCATTCCGTGCCCGCTACGGTGTAGAGCGCAATGGTGAAAACCTTCTGGCGGAAGGTGTATTTACACCGGGTTCAGAGATCGAGGACGGCTACCCAGAGTTCACAATGCAGATGCTGATCGATCTTGGATGGGATGGTGACCTGACCGCAGAAGAGCGGGCGTCCATCGAAAAAGTTGCGGGTGCGCCTGAAAAGCTTGGCGGCGTGAACTGGAAAACCGACCTTTCCGGCGGTATCCAGCGGGTGTCGATTGCCCACGGATGTGCGCCATATGGCAACGCCAAGGCGCGTGCCGTAGTCTGGACCTTCCCTGATCCTGTGCCAATTCACCGCGAGCCGCTTTACACAAACCGTCGCGATCTGGTGGCCGACTATCCAACTTATGAGGATAAGAAGTTCTGGCGCGTCCCAACTATGTATAAGTCCATTCAGGATAAGGATTTCTCAACCGATTATCCGATCATCCTGACGTCTGGCCGCTTGGTAGAATATGAAGGGGGCGGCGATGAGACTCGCTCCAACCCTTGGCTTGCCGAATTGCAGCAAGACATGTTCGTCGAGATCAATACACGTGACGCCAATAACTTGGGCGTGCGTGATGGGGCACAAGTCTGGGTCGAAGGCCCAGAGGGCGGCAAGGTCAAGGTGATGGCGATGGTCACTGAACGGGTCGGCGAGGGCGTTGCCTTCATGCCATTCCACTTTGGTGGTCACATGGAAGGTGTCGACCTGCGGGATAAATATCCTGAGGGTGCCGATCCGATCGTCCTGGGTGAATCCACCAACACTGCACAAACATATGGCTATGACAGCGTAACCCAGATGCAAGAGACGAAAGCTACTCTTTGCAAAATCTGGACAGCTTAAGGGAGAAGTAGAATGGCTAGAGCAAAATTTCTCGTAGACGCTGAACGCTGCATCGAATGTAACGCCTGCGTCACCGCGTGTAAGAACGAGCACGAGGTGCCTTGGGGCATCAACCGCCGTAAGGTGGTCACGATCAATGACGGCAAACCGGGCGAACGTTCGATCTCGGTGGCCTGTATGCATTGTTCAGACGCGCCCTGTATGGCCGTTTGCCCGACCGACTGTTTTTACCAAACAGAAGAAGGGATCGTGCTGCACTCCAAGGACCTGTGCATCGGCTGTGGTTACTGTTTCTATGCATGCCCGTTCGGCGCGCCGCAGTATCCGCAGGCCGGCAACTTTGGTTCGCGTGGCAAGATGGACAAATGCACATTCTGTGCAGGCGGCCCAGAGGAGAATAACTCCACTGCCGAGTTCCAGAAGTATGGCCGCAACCGTATCGCAGAGGGCAAACTGCCGATCTGTGCGGAAATGTGTGCGACCAAGGCCCTGCTTGCCGGTGACGGCGACGAGGTCTCCAGCATCTACCGCGAGCGCGTTGTTGCCCGTGGGTTCGGGTCTGGCGCATGGGGCTGGGGCACAGCCTATGATCTCAAGGGTGAGTAATCGCCTCATTTGAAATAGTGGGAAGGGGCAGCCTTTATTGGGCTGCCCCTCTTTGATACGAACAGAAGGATGTTATGATGCTACGTTTGCTTAGCCTTTTTGCACTGGTCTTGGCGCTTGCGGTTCCTGCATCGGCGCAAGATACACCCGTCGACAGCCGCGCCTCAACTGGAGGTGCCCAAACGCTTGCAGATATTCTTCAGCGGCAAGAGGGGCTTAAAGTTGACGAGACATTCCGCAGTGACGCCACGGGAAACCCTGATGCCGCTGCACCGATCACCAATCAGCTCGGCACGCTGGGCGGTGTTTCTGATCCAGAACTCTGGCGCGCTTACCGCTACGGTTCTGCCGATATTATCACACAAAGCCGGAGCCCTGCCGCGACAACTGTGATCCAGGACGGCGGCATGTGGTGGCTGAAGTTCCGTGAGGGCGCGCTGCATACAATTGCGATTTATTTGCTCGGCGGCACGTTGCTGGCCTTGGCGCTGTTCTATCTCGTGCGTGGACGCATCAAAATCCACGGCGAGAAAACCGGCCGAACCATCACGCGCTTTAAGGGCTTCGAGCGGTTTGGTCACTGGCTGCTGGCCTCGTCATTTCTTATTCTTGGGGCCTCTGGTCTGATCTCGCTTTTCGGACGCAAGGTGCTGATCCCTGCCTTTGGCCATGAAAGTTTTTCCGTGCTCGCCGTGGCCAACAAATGGGTGCACAATAACATTTCTTGGGCCTTCATGATCGCGCTGGTCATCATCTTTGTCGCGTGGTTTTTGGAAAACATTCCCAACCGGACAGATCTGCAATGGCTCGCCAAAGCGGGCGGCCTATTGGGGGGCGATCACCCGCCTGCCAAAAAGTTTAACGCGGGCCAAAAGATGATCTTTTGGGCGGTGATTGTCCTTGGCGGCTCGATCTCGGTCACAGGCCTGTCGTTGCTGTTTCCATTCGAATTCAACCTCTTTGGTCACACCTTCTCGACGCTGAACAGCTGGGGCGTGCCCAGTTGGATCGGCTTGGGTGATTTGCCAGCTCCGCTGCTTCCGCATGAAGAGATGCAATATGCACAGCTTTGGCACGCACTTGTCAGTTTGATCCTGACGGCGATTATCTTTGCACACATCTATCTCGGCTCTGTCGGGATGGAAGGTGCCTTTGATGCGATGGGCAAAGGCGAAGTGGAAGAGCAATGGGCGCGCGAGCATCACAGCCTTTGGGCGCAAGACGTGCTAGGAGCGAATGCAGCGGAAAAGGATAAGTCTTAAAATGAAATCGTTTCTTCTCGCAATTTTGGCGCTTGTCGTCATTTCCGTCGGTGCAAACAAAATCCTGATGAATAGCGGATTTGCGAGCGCAGACGCAGGCACCTCACATGAGAATGTGCGCCTGTCCGACTAACTGGACCGGCCCAGAAGGCGAGCGCCAGATATCAACAGGTTTGATCGTTGGCGCTCGTAAAACCCTGCCACGCCGCGAGTACGCATCAAGGTCGGGTTAACGAAAAGACTTCATCCCCTTTGGCAGTCGGATCGCTATGAGAACATTCATCGCGGGGGGCTCGACTGACGACCTGCGATGCGCCCGACATCTGCAAGTCCGCGGGTATGACGCCGCCCCACCTTTTTTGCAGATTGATTTTGAAGGCTCGTAACAAAAGTCCGATTTTGTGCTACAATTAA
>JAQXBV010000024.1 GCA_029252195.1 Yoonia sp. | reverse complement strand
TCGGCTTCCGAAGGACTCAGAGTATAGTATTTGAAATTCGGACCTTCTAGTGTCTTGATCAGTTGAGAACGTTGACGCTATCTCCGAAATTTTCGCAGTTGCGGCCGCATCAACTTCCGCTTCTAGTCTTGAAACACGCGTAGCTAACGTCGCCTCAAGTGTGGCAACGTCCTTTTGAACGGATTTTGTCTGTTCATTCACCTGCAATAGATCGGCTCGATTTGCTTCCAGCCCAGAATTAGATGATTTGAGGGCTTCGTCCAGTTCAGCCCTGATTGCTGCTACCGTTGCCGTAAAACTCTCGATCGCATCGTTCGCGTCAGAGCGAAATATTTTCTTCAAACGTGGATACGGCAATCTCGTGAAAATCTGCGAATACCAAGTTTCAATGGATGGATAATGGCCAAAGTTATCAGCAGTATGATTCTTTATTTGCTGTAATTCAGTATTGAGTTGCGTTAGTTCGCTAGGACTAAAGAAGCTCGAATTGCTGCTCTCTAGCACCCAACGCAAATACCCCAAATTTTCAACATATTCTGTAAATTTGGGATCAGTTTTCTTTTCTGACGCAAAAGTATCTAGGGTCGTTTCGAGACCTTCAATCGAAGTCCAAATAGCATGTTTTTTAAAATCAATATCCAGCAATTCGCAGCCCCAATAAAACCAAATCAATCTCAACTATCAGTTTCACACTGATCGCAAGAAATAAACTCAAAACCGACGCTCAAACGCTAACATATCGGTGCACGCCCAGTGCACACCCAGTGCACACAAATCACACCCTACTCTCTACCCAAACCCGCACGCACTCCTGCACATGCCGAAACCTGTCGCCGTCCAGAT
Source organism: Yoonia sp. (assembly GCA_029252195.1). Lineage (GTDB taxonomy): Bacteria > Pseudomonadota > Alphaproteobacteria > Rhodobacterales > Rhodobacteraceae > Yoonia. The sequence goes on along the minus strand of JAQXBV010000024.1, from coordinate 28,460 downwards.
GCTTGCCGGCATACCACTGCGAAAATTTCACTTACTCGGCTCTCGGTCCACGCGCTACTTCCCACTCGCAGGTGACGGCGCCAACAAGCCTGCCAACGCCCCAATCGCCGCCGATCCAATCGACACAATCGCTTGTGGCAACGTCCGTGGCGCGGCGATGGTTGAAATAAACTCCAACATGATACCTCCCACGACTGTCAGCAAAACAACTGACCCAAGCGTCACCACAACCGCGCGGTAAATCCAAGTATCAGGCACCTGCGCAATGAGGTTCCGCTCAACAACTTCCAGCTCCCGCTTTGTCTGCGGCGGGGTTTCGGGGGAATCGATCAATGACCGGATTTGGGATTGGGCTTCAAATTTCGCACGATCTGCCATGGGACATCTCCAAAAAATAAACGCAATTCCCCAACCGTGCAGCAACCCCGACGCAAAATCAAATCCAAACACTTCAGTGCACGTGCAGTGCACGCCCTGTGCACGCAAATCACACCCGACTTTCCACCCAAACCCGCACGCACTCCTGCACATGCCGGAACCGGTCGCCGCCCAGATGCTTGCCGCCGTACCACCGCGTCACGACAACGATCTCGCCCGTGATCCCCTCGCGTTCCAGCATCCGCAAGATCACCATCCCCGCCCCGCTTTCGCCGTCGTCAGCCTTGAGCGGCGTGCCGTCTGGCAGGATCACGCCCCAAGTATTATGGGTCGCTTTTGCAAATTTCTTGATTTTACACAAACGCTTAATGAAATCAGCCGCGTCGTCGGCGGAGCCACAGGCCCCGCCCGAGACCGCGTATTTTGATCCGCGGTCCTTGACGACATTTTCAATGATGCGCATCAGCGCTTAGGCAGCAACTGCCGCGCGCGCCTTGCCGATCATCAACGCCGCATGCGCGGCCTCGCGGCCCTTTTCCACAAAATGCGCCTCATAGATCGCATTGTGGTGGGCGGTTTCCTGATAGTGATGTGGCGTCAAAGACACCGACAAAACAGGCACGCCACTGTCCATGCCAGCGCGCATCAACCCGTCAACAACGGCCGATGCTACAAAGTCGTGACGGTAAATCCCGCCATCCACAACAAAGGCCGCACAAGCCACGGCGCCATAGCGCCCCGTCTCGGCCAAATCCCGCGCCAGAAGCGGCATCTCGAACGCACCAGGCACGTCGAACACGTCCACGTGGGACGCCGGGATCAATTCGCAAAAACCTTCCAAGGCCTTATCCACGATATGTGAATGCCAGTTGGCCTTAATGAAAGCGTATCTAGTGACTGTCATTTGTAATCTCCTTTTTGCAACGACACGTCACTCAAAGCGCGATCACACGCGGGCCCCCTCCATTAAAGGACCACACGCGTTCTCTCTCATCCGGACTATAACCGTCGGCTCAGGAATTACACCTGATCTGCTGACCTTGGAGACCTCTCCAAGCGCTCGCGGGCTTTCACCGCCGGTGGGGAATTACACCCCGCCCTGAGAACACTTTTATATTTGCACATCGCGGGCCGTAATTTCAAGCGCGTTTCCGAAGGTCAGGCGGTCAAACCCGACATGACGGCACGGCAAATCAAAGCTGACTGGCCACCCGCTGCACCGTCGCAAGCCTTGCCGCGTTGGCCGGATGGGTGCCCAAAAACTTGTTTCCTGGATCGGGGATACGGAAAAAGAATTCAGCGCCACGCAAGGGATCAAAGCCCGCGCGCGCCGCAATCACGGTGCCCAGCGCGTCGGATTCCAGCTCGAAATCCTTGGAATAGGTCCGTGCCCCGATCTCTGCGCCCAACTCCACGCCTGCGCGGGTCGATTCTTCGCTGCCACCTGTCAAAACATAGGCCAACCCACCCAAAATCTGTGCGCCTGCCATCGCGTTTTGCTTTTGGCGGGTGATGTGCCCCAAAATATGATGGGCCGCCTCATGGGACATGATAAACGCCAACTCGTCGCGGTTGCGGGCCTCACCGATCAGCGCGAGTGTAAAAGCGATGATCGGGCGGCCGTCCTCGTCTTGGGTCTGGAACGCATTTGGCGGCGCGCCCGGTGTTTCGTCGATCACCATTTGGAAATCGCAATTCAGCAACGGCGCGCGTTCGCGGCAAACCGCCTCGGCGACCGGCTCCACGGTATTGACGACGTCGACCACATTTCCGACGGCCGTCCGACCAATCGTTATCGTGCGCACAGGCTCTGACGTAACCGACGCTGGCGCAGTTTGAGGCGGCGGCGCACTACACCCTGCCAAAATGGCAAGCGACAAGAGCAATGGGATGCGCATTTTTTGGTTTACTCGCCTCTAGATTTCAAACCGATCATATCAGCCCCCCCCAACACCGCCAATCCTTTCGCGCGCACAATCTCGCGATTGGCAGTTGAGCGCTCCTAAGTTAAGCTATGGAAATGTTTACAATAGAACACGAATTCGACTCGACCGTCATCACGCTTGTCGATGAAGACAAAACACCACTCCTTGAGGATGCGGTGATCAATGTCTTTGAGGACTGCGTCACCCTCTCCCAATGGGATACACAAAAGGGCGAAATGGTGCGGATCACCCTCTCCTTGTCGCAAGCCCGCGATCTTGAAGCGGCACTTGATTTGCCCGAAGGGGTTTACCGTCTGCGCCCTGCCGCAACCTGAATGATCCCCGCACGGATGGATCTTTTCTGGCCCACCCGTGCGGACGGCACTGCCGCGCGTTTATGGCAAAGTAATTTTGCGCACAAAGACAGGTATCGACACGATGGCCACCAAAGCTTCACTGCCGTCGAACAGTCCGGCCAAGTCGGGGTCTGTGGAAGAAAAACTGACATTTCCATTCAACGGACGTCCCATCGCAAGGTTCATTGCCAGATTTGCCAGCTGGTCATATCGGTAAATCCGGAAGAATTCCGGCGTCACGGATGAATAGGGCCGGCTTTCGCCGCCGGTTGACCACATGAACCCGCCAACCTTGTAGTCGAGATCAAATGAGAGGACTCTACCGCTCTCCGGCTGGACCGTCCAGATTTCGGTTTGTGTGCGTTGGCCGTCCCCTGCATCCACAAAACCGGCAACTCTGTTGATATCTGCGGGGACCGAATTGCCATAAGGATCGACGACAGGCGGTTCTTCGTAGACCCGTGTTACAAAGGCACGGACGCCGTCAACGCCGTCTTTACGTCCATAGGCAAGCAAGGCAACGGTCGGACCCGAAGACGGCGCTGCGGGCTTGCCTTCGGGATCAAGAATCACCTGTCGGTCTATCAATGCAACGATGAGATTCGCCCCGCCGACCGGACCCTGCGACAGCGTTACCGGATTCCATCCTTGGGGAAGCATGTCGCCAACCGCCGTATCATTCGCCTTGAACCCAAGCAAAATCCGACTCTCTACGGTCGACCCCACAGCGGTTTCTGCATGAACGGGACCGAGACTGAACGACACAAAAACTGCCGCAAGGCTGCTAGCGAACCACTGGCCCAATCGTCTTTTCATAACCTCTACTCCTCTGATGGCGAGCCTGTCATGAGCGATAAGGCTCTGTTTATCCCCTTCTGTTTGTAGTGAGGCTTTGGGGCAGCGCATTGACATGGCTCAAATCAAAGCGGCGGAGACAGCTGCTTGTCATGAGGTTGCGACCGGTCGGGCGGGCACTTTGGGCACCCAAGTCAATGTCGGGCGTATTTACATCTGGCCAATCTGGTAAAGTTGCGTACATTTTTCGACGCAACATAGGGAGCGCGCCATGACCACAGGGTTTTTCTGGGACGAGAAGTGCTTTTGGCACGGCGGCGGGAATTACGCGGGGATGCTGCCCGTGGGCGGACTTGTGCAACCGATGAACGGCGGGTTGCCCGAAAGCCCCGAAACCAAGCGCCGTCTGAAGAACCTGATGGATGTCACAGGCCTCTCGGGTGAGCTCGCCATGCAATCGGCCGCCAATGCCAGCTTTGAAGACCTGTTGCGGGTGCATCCTGCCAGCTACCTTGATGAGTTTAAAAAGCGTTCGGACGCTGGTGGTGGCGAGATGGGCAGGCGGACGCCCTTTGGCCCCGGCGGGTTCGAACTTGCCAGCCTGTCCGCAGGGCTCGTAAAAGCGGCACTGATCTCTGTCCTGCGCGGCGATCTTAAAAACGCCTACGCCCTGTCGCGCCCCCCCGGTCACCACTGCTTGCCCGATTTTCCCAACGGCTTTTGCCTGCTCAACAACATCGGCATCGCGATTGAAGCGGCGCGCGACGCGGGCCTTGCCACACGTTTCGCGGTGCTCGATTGGGATGTGCACCACGGCAACGGGACCGAGGCCGTCTTCTACAACCGCGCCGACGTGCTCACCGTATCTTTGCACCAAGACCGCAATTACCCGATGGACACGGGCGATTTTGCCGACCGCGGGCGGGGCGAGGGACTAGGCTATAACCTCAATATCCCGCTGCCACCGGGGATGGGGCATAAGGGCTATCTTGCCGCGATGGAGCGCCTCGCCCTGCCCGCGATCCGCGACTTTGCGCCCGATGTGCTGATCATCGCTTGCGGTTATGACGCCGCGGCGAATGACCCGCTGGGACGGATGCTGGCAACAGCAGAGACATTCCAAATGATGACCCGTCAGGTGCTGGCGCTGGCCGATGAGGTCTGCGGCGGCAAGCTGGTGATGGTGCATGAGGGCGGCTATTCGGAAACCTATGTGCCGTTTTGCGGCCATGCGGTGCTCCAAGAAATGTCGGGCAGTCAAATCTGCGCCCCCGACCCCTTCGCCGAAGTCTTCCCGCTGCGCCAGCCCGAGGCACGTTTTGACGCCTTTGTCGAAAACTGGATCGGCGAGATGCAAGCCGTGTTACAGGCAGAGGGTAAAAGTTGACGCAGCTGCGATCATCCTGAAACATAGTTTGTAATCGGCGCGCCAAAGCCTATCTGACCTGCACCACCCGCGACATTGGAGGACGCCCAGTTGAAATATGAAAAAACACCCGAAGCCATCGCCAAACTGACCCCAGAGCAATACCGCGTCACTCAACAAAACGGCACCGAACGCGCGGGCACTGGCCCGCTTAACGGCAATAAGAAACCGGGCATTTATGTGGATATCGTCTCGGGCGAACCGCTGTTTGCCTCCTCGGATAGATTCGAAAGCGGCTGCGGCTGGCCCAGCTTCACCAAGCCCATTATCGACGAGCATGTGACCGAATTGACCGACACCACCTATGGGATGGTCCGCGTCGAGGTCCGCTCCAAATACGGCGACAGCCACCTTGGCCACGTCTTCAACGACGGCCCCCGCGAAAAGGGCGGCCTGCGCTACTGCATCAACTCCGCCAGCCTGCGGTTCATCGACTTGGCTGACATGGAGGCCGAAGGCTACGGCGAATTCATCACCCAAGTGGAGGACATCTAAATGAATGAGCGCGCAATTTTCGCAGGCGGCTGCTTTTGGGGCATGCAAGACCTGATCCGCAAGCTTGACGGCGTGGTCTCCACACGCGTCGGCTACACAGGTGGCGACGTGCCCAACGCGACCTACCGCGACCATGGCACCCACGCGGAAGGGATCGAGATCGTCTTTGATCCTGCCAAAACAAGCTATCGCAAGCTGTTGGAATTCTTCTTCCAAATCCACGACCCGACCACACCCAACCGCCAAGGCAATGATCGCGGCATGTCCTACCGCTCCGCGATCTATTACCTCGACGAAGACCAAAAGGCGGAAGCGCTGAACACAATCGCCGACGTCAACGCCTCTGGCCTCTGGCCCGGAAAGGTCGTGACCGAAGTCGAAGCGGCCCGCGATTTCTGGGAGGCCGAGCCAGAGCACCAAGACTATCTCGAACGCCTGCCAAACGGCTACACCTGCCACTTCATCCGCCCCGACTGGGTGCTGCCAAAGCGGCAGGTGGCGGAATAACACACGCCGCCCCCAATTCCCAAGGGGGCGGCCCCCTATCCCGCCAAAATGGTCGCTGCCATAAACCCGACGCCAAAAACCAGAAGGCACCCGTAAAATGACTGCATTGATTTATCTTATAATGTTGTCCTCTATCTTCTAATGTTGTCGTCGGTTCTTGGTGTTTTCTATTCGATGTTCCGCCTCTTGAAGCTGATGGCCTCTTTTGCAAGCCCCATCAGCACAACAAATGAAACCGGGCGTGAGCGGCCGTGGGTCTGGGTTTTGACTGGTGGGTTCGTTCAAATGTGGTAAGTGTTGAGGCACAGCGGAAACCCATTTGCGACCAAAACACTTTTCAAAAACTTGATAGGTGCGATTGGATCTTTCGCTTTCACGTTTGCGGCGGCTACCCTCACGAGTTTGAATACAAAGTACTGTGTTTTCAATATGACCGCTTCGCACTCGGACGGAACCGTCGAGGTCAATTGCGCCCCGAAATCCCAAAGGACCACCCCATGACCGCATCTGCGCAAAAGTTCGATTTTGACAATTCCTACGCCCGCGACCTCGCGGGTTTCTACGCGGAATCGCAAGGTGCCGTGGCCCCCGCGCCCGAAATCCTCCTCGTCAACGCCAACCTCTCAAACGCCCTTGGCTTCGACCCAGACGCCCTCAAATCCTCCGCCGAGGCGCTCTCTGGCTCCAAGGCCCCCGAGGGTGCCACGCCGCTTGCTATGGCCTACGCTGGCCACCAGTTCGGCGGCTTCTCCCCACAGTTGGGCGACGGACGTGCCCTGCTTTTGGGTGAAATCCTCGACAAAGACGGCAACCGCTTTGACCTGCACCTCAAAGGCTCTGGCCGCACGCCATTCTCGCGCGGCGGCGACGGAAAAGCGGTGCTCGGCCCCGTGTTGCGGGAATATCTGATGGGCGAGGCCATGCACGCACTTGGCATCCCGACCACCCGCGCGCTTGCCGCCGTGACCACGGGCGAAACCGTCTACCGCGAAGGGGGCAAGAAGGGCGCGGTGCTCGCCCGCGTCGCCGCCTCGCATTTGCGCGTCGGCACTTTCCAATTCTTCGCCGCCCGTCAGGAATGGGAAAAGGTTCGCCAACTGGCTAACTATGCTATCGCGCGCCACGATCCCGATCTTGTGAACGCTGAAAACAAATACCTGACCTTCCTCACACGCGTCGCCGACCGCCAAGCGGCCTTGGTGGCAAGCTGGCTGCATGTTGGATTTGTGCATGGGGTGATGAATACCGACAACGTCACAATCTCAGGCGAAACCATTGATTTCGGCCCCTGCGCCTTCATAGACACCTACGATGCACAAGCCGTGTTTAGCTCGATCGACCGGAACGGCCGCTACGCCTTTGGCAACCAACCCACCATCGCGCAATGGAACCTCGCACGACTGGCCGAAGCCCTGCTCCCCCTGATCGACCCAGACGATGACGACAACGCCGTGCGCTTGGCCACCAACGTGATCGAGGGCTTCATCGGGCGCTATACGGACATCTGGTTGCAAGGGATGAGGGCCAAAATCGGGCTTGCATCAGTTGAGGTGGAAGACGCCGATCTGGTGAACGATCTCTTCACCGCCATGGAGAGCCAAGAGCTTGACTACACGCGATTTTTCCGCGCATTGGCACAAGCGGCATTGGCCAACCCGACCCCTGTAACGGACATGTTCAAGGATAAAGCTGCGATCGCTGTCTGGCTTGCGACATGGGCAGAACGGTTAATGCGCGATCCGCAAGACCCCACCGAGCGGGCCGCGGCGATGGACAAGGTCAATCCGATCTATATCCCGCGCAACCATCTTGTCGAAGAGGCGTTAGCCGCCGCCGAAACAGACGACATGGCCCCGTTTCACGCCCTTCTTGATGTTCTCGCGGACCCTTTCACCAAACGGGATGGCCTCGACAAATACGCCCTGCCCGCACCCGCAAGCTTTGGCCCGTTCAAGACCTTCTGCGGCACATAGATGGGCGCACATCCGCAAATCGTGGCCTTTGGAATCCTGCTGTGCGTGATTGCTTACGCCCTGTTGAGCAAATCAATCGCCAAATCGATTTTAACCTTGCCGATCATCTTTATGGGCATCGGTTTCGTGACCTCACATGCGGTTGAAACGGCCGCGTCGCCGGAATCCCTAGACCACTCAAGACGGCTGTTGGCCGAGGTGACACTGGTCTTGGTTCTGTTCTCGGATGCGTCTCATGTGCGCTTCAGACGGCTGCGTGAAAGCTTTCAGGTCCCGCTCAGAATGCTCCTGATCGGGCTGCCACTCACGATCGGGCTCGGCACGGCTGTCGCCTATTTTCTAAGCCCCGAGAGTGGCTTGGCCATGGCGCTGCTCACTGCGGCGGTACTGACGCCAACGGATGCGGCCTTGGGGCAAACGGTTGTGACAAGCCCAGATATGCCGGTGCGACTAAGCCAGACAATCAACGTGGAAAGCGGATTGAATGACGGACTTGTGTTACCCTTCGTCCTGCTCGGCGCGATCCTTGCATCAAAGGGTTTGGCGGACACACCTGACGGGCTTGCGACGAACGCTATTCAGCAACTGGCACTGGGACCTCTCGTCGGCATCGCTGTCGGCTGGGGGTTCGCCAAGGCCATGGACGCAGCACAACCCCATATGGCGGAACCGTCTGGCGGTGTGGCCTTTCTTGCGGTCGCTTTTGCGGCTTTCCTTGGCGCCGAGATCATCGGCGGCAACGGGTTTATCGCCGCCTTCATCGGGGGCATGGTCTTTGGCAACACCTATCGGCACGACATCCATTTCATCAGCGAGTTTATGGAAGGGGTCGGGCAACTGCTAACAATGGGGGCCTTCTTTGTATTTGGCGCACTTATACTGCCCGACGGGCTGGCGTATATGACATGGGAAACCGTCGTGCTCGCTATCCTGTTCCTGACCGTGGTGCGGATGCTGCCGATCTGGCTGTCACTGGTGGGGACTGACCTTGCCCTGCGCGACAAACTCTTCCTCGGCTGGTTCGGGCCGCGCGGGATCGCCTCGATCCTGTTCACGCTCATTATGATCGACGAGTTCGAGTTTCCGGGCGAAGAAGAACTGCTTGCTTGCGTCTCGATGACGGTGTTCCTGTCGATCATCCTGCACGGGATCACGGCCGCGCCTCTCTCCAAATGGATCGGAAGCAAGCCCTGAGAACAAACGCGCATAGAAACGCCCCCCCCCTCAATTCTTAGGGCTTCTTCATCGCTGCTTTTTCTTCTTTGGTGTATTTGTTGTTCCAAGAATTGTTACTCAGGCCCAGCTCTGGTGCCAAAGGCTTCGTCTTGCCCTTCGTCACTTTGCCGCCCTTGTTGAGGAACTGCTTGATCAACTCGTCATCGGTCGTCTCTTTTGGCACATGTTTCATGGGACGGGCTCCTTTGCAGCCAACCTACCGCCCTGCGCCCACAATAACCATGCCATAAACCTTGCCCTGCGCAGTCTTGCTCCATATCTGTGAGCTAACAATTGAAGGACAGATCATGCCCGCCAAAAACCAAGCCGCTCTCGATTTCCTGCTTACCCGCCGCTCGCGCCCAGCGAAGACGCTGACGGGGCCTGTGCCTAACGCGGATGAGTTGCATGTGATCCTGACGGCGGCGGCCCGAACGCCCGATCATGGCAAGCTGGAGCCTTGGCGGTTTATTATACTAGAGAAAGCTGCGCTTACGCGGCTCGCGCAAGATGTAGCTGTGCGCGGTGCTGCCCTCGATGTTGCGCCGGACAAAATCGAAAAAGCGGTTGCGCAATTTGCAACAGCGGACCTTGCAGTGGCGGTCATCAGCAGCCCGAAACCCTCTGATAAAGTCCCCACAATCGAGCAAATATACTCCGCTGGGGCCGTCTGTAACGCGATGGTCAACGCGGCCTTGGCGGCAGGCTGGGGCGCAAACTGGCTCTCCGGCTGGATGAGCCACGACCGCACATTCATCGCGCAAGCCTTTGCGCTGACGCCAGAGGAAACGGTCGCAGGTTTCATCCACATCGGCACGGAAACCAGCGCCCCGCCAGAGCGCCCGCGCCCCGATCTTGTTGCGATCACAACGTGGATGCGCACATGATCCTGACTTCGTTTTTCAAGGCGCTGGCGCAGCTTCCCGATCCGCGCTTCAGACGTGTATTACTGCTTGGGATCGGGTTAACGGTCGCCCTGCTAGCGGGGACCTACGCGGCCTTGCTTTGGGTGATCCAATCCTTTGCCGCAGGCGGGCTTTCGCTCCCCTTTATGGGTGAGGTCTCTTGGCTGGGCGATCTCTTAAGCTGGGGGTCGTTTGGGTTGATGATCCTGCTCTCGGTTTTTCTGATGGTCCCGGTGGCCTCGGCCATGACCTCGCTGTTTCTCGACGATGTCGCCCAAGCCGTCGAGGACGAACATTACCCATCATTGCCCTCCGTGCCGCGTGCCAACTTCTGGGAGGGCCTGCGCGATACGGTGAACTTCTTGGGCGTGTTGATTGGGGCGAATATTCTGGCCTTTGCGCTTTATGCGCTGCTGCCGATCTTTGCGCTACCGATCTTCTTTGCGCTCAACGGATACCTGCTCGGGCGGGAGTATTTTCAACTCGCGGCGATGCGGCGTATCGGGAGAGCTGAAGCCAAAATCCTGCGCAAGAAACATGGCGGCAAGATCTGGGTTGCAGGCTGTCTGATGGCAATGCCGCTCACTATTCCGCTCGTGAACCTGATCATTCCGATCTTAGGTGCGGCGACCTTTACCCATTTGTTTCATCGGCTAAACTAACCTCTGGCGTCGCCATGCGGTGAAACCAATCCAGATCGCGCACCGTAATCAGTCCCGACAAAATCGTGCCTGCGATGATAATCCAAATGCCAATCGCCCAGAACGATGTGATCTTCGCCTTGTGCTTGATGTCCAGATTGCCCGGCGCCGATCCATGGGTGCCCGGCACGACCTCCCCCATCTCCGATTGGGTCTTGAGCCCAAGCGGCAACACGACAAAAAACACCATGAACCAAATCACGGCAAACAAAACGATTGCAGATGTAATACCCATAATGTGAAGCCCTTTCGCTTATACCTGTTCTAGCTCGACCAAGCAGCCGTTAAAGTCCTTGGGGTGCAAAAACAAAACCGGCTTGCCATGGGCGCCAATCTTTGGCTCACCCGTCCCCAAGACCCGTGCGCCCTCATTTAGCAAATGGTCACGCGCCGCCAGAATGTCATCCACTTCATAGCAGATGTGGTGGATGCCGCCCGAAGGGTTCTTTTCCAAAAAGCCGTTGATCGGAGAATTCTCGCCCAGCGGGTAGAGCAACTCGATCTTGGTATTGGGCAAGGTGATGAAGACAACCGTGACCCCATGATCAGGCTCGTCTTGTGCCGGACCGACGTCGGCGCCCAGCGTGTTGCGGTATTGGGCAGCTGCGGCTTCCAAATCAGGCACCGCGATTGCCACATGGTTAAGGCGTCCGATCATAGAATTGCTCCGTCAAATTTGAGTTACCCGTTTATGTCGCGCAAAGTTGGCAGGTGCAATGTCAGGCTTAACCGAACCTTAGGGAATGGCTGCGTTGAATGGACGCAACGCAACGATATCAGAGGTAGGGACAATGGATTCGCTCGACGACTTTTTAACCACCCGACCACCGACGGCCCGCCGTCCACTCTTGGGATTGACCGTGCTCGTGGTCGAAGACAGCCGCTTCGCTTGCGAGGCTTTGCGGCTCTTATGCCTGCGCTCTGGCGCGCGGATCAGGCGGGCCGACAGTTTGGCCCATGCGCATAAACACCTCAATACATATCGGCCCACTGTGCTGATCGTCGATGTCGGGCTGCCTGACGGGTCGGGGATCGACCTGATCGCAGCCTGCGCTCGCGCGACCCCGAAAATCGACGTGATCCTTGGCACCAGCGGCGATGCCGATGCGCAAACGGCCGTTATGCTCACAGGGGCGGATGGGTTTATCGCAAAACCGATCTCTTCACTCGCGGAGTTTCAGGGCGCGATTTTGCGGCATTTGCCGGACGACAGGCAACCTCTGGGACCGCGGCTGATCTCTGACGAGATCGTGGCCCCTGATTTGCTCGCCTATCGTGACGATCTGAACCATGTGGTATCTGTCATTGATGGTGGAACAGACCACATCGGCTATGTGGCGCAGTTTCTTAAGGGAGTAGCACGCTCGGTCCATGACGATGATCTCGACACTGCGGCGAGCCAACTGGCTGACAAGCTTGCGAAAGGCACCTCCACCGAGGCAGACCTCGTCGCACTTGGCGCAATGGTCCAACTCCGGCTAGAGGCATCAGGATCGCTTTAAGCGACAATTCCCGGATCACGCCCCATATCAAGCCCCGGAAAGATAGACCCTTCGATCGTCCGGCGATCAATACCCATCAGGGCGTGCATCACCCATGCTGGATAGGCGCGGATATCGCGTGTCGGCATCAGATCGCGACGGTTATAAAGATCAGCCTCCGACAGCCCAGGCCAATCGCCAAGAATGCGCCCGCCATTCAGCGCGCCGCCGGCAAATACCATCGCGCCGCCTGTGCCGTGATCCGTGCCCTTGGTGCCGTTCTCGCGTTCCGTGCGGCCGAACTCGGTCAGACATAAGACCGCCGTCTTGTCCCAAACGGGGCCCAGTCCCGCGCGCAATGTGAGGATCGTGTCGCTCAATTGGGTCAGGGCGTTTCTGAGGCTCAAATGCTGGTTCAAATGGGTATCCCATCCCAAGATGGAAAAACTCGCAATACGGGTTTCATCGCGCAACCGTGCCGCCGCGAATTCGGCAAGTTGCACATGCTCGCGATTGCCATTGACCGCGGCCATCATTGGGTCCGCCATCATCATGTCGGCTTCCGCCGCGTCGGCGATGGCAGAGGCTGCGATGGACTGCGCAATCTCGATCGCCTGCGTCGAAGCCCGCGCAAAAAGCGGATCGGAAGAGTGCACCATTTTCAACAAAAGCTGCGCTTGCGGCGACAACGAAAGGTGCGCTTCTGGCGACAACCGTGCGGCTGGTGCAGCGCCGGCCATAATCAATTGCTGCTCGCGACCAATTGCAAAGGCCGTCTCCCCCGTCACATCAGGGACCACTTGCAGCATGCGGTTGAGCCACCCATCCTGCGAGCCGCCGCCGAAATCGGCCAGACCCGCCTCCAGAATATCTTGCCCATCAAAGTGGCTGCGCTTGTCGCGGTAGGGCGTGGACACCGCATGCGCCGCCCCAAACTCGCCCGCCTCCCAAAGTGGCAAAAGTGGCATCAGAACATCGTTCATTCCAAAAAAACCATTTAAATCAACGGCGTTGTGCTGCAACGTCGGACGCAATCCCGCGAAATCAGTATCGCCGACGGGGCGGAAAACATCCAGTCCATCCATGCCGCCGCGCAAAATGATGACGACCAATCGGGTGTCCCATGGGGCCGATGCAAAGGCGACGGGCGTGATCAACGGGCTGGCCGCGGCCGAGCACCCCAAGGCCATTGCGCGGGCCAAAAACGTTCTGCGATCCATCCGCTAGCTCCTTTGGAACGCGGGGGCCGCAAGCACCACACCCACGCCCTCGAATTTCGATTCCGCGGCACTCGCCGCAAATATGACCTCTTGCGTGGCCAGATTGCCCAAGGCGGTTTGCACAAAGACCCGCGGATCAGGCAGCTCGCGCGCGACCATGATCTGCGGCGCCGTCATCGCCCAATTGATCCGCCCGGCAACCCCCTGCGGGGTGACCCAAGCAGCCCCGTCGTCGGGCCAGCCATCTGGCCCCAGTGGTAGCTGCCATGGTTGCCCCATCACACGCAGCGGCTCGATCACAACGCGGCGAAACGCGCGCCGGTCACTCAGCATCATTTGCGCCCCCGACACGCCCAAGGCGCGCAGACCAGATGTCACAAACAGCAGCGGCGATTTGATCTGACGCAGATCGCGCGACCATGCAGCCGCATGCGCAAACATCGCCGCATAGACTGGCTGCAACTGGCCGCGCGTCTCCAAATAACGACCCGCCATCGCCGCAACCATCTCGGCATCAGGCGCAGAACCGATAAAATAGGTCGCAATTTTCAGGCAAAGATGACGCGCCGTGTCAGGGTGCAGCGCGATATCCGCGATAGCGGCACGAATATTGGACAGCCCATCCGCGGCATCATATGTCACGCCCAGTACCGTCTCTGCCCCCGGTTCAGCCATGCTATCGTTATAGAAGAACCCCTGCTTGCCGTTATAAGTTAGCCCCGTCAACAGCTCAGCCAGCGCGCGGACATCTGCCTGCGTATAGTGCCCGTCAACGCCCAATGTGTGCAATTCCAGCAATTCGCGGGCAAGGTTTTCATTGAGCCCCCGCCCAAGCCGCTGGCCGCGTGGGCTGTCAGGGCCAGTTGACTGAATTTGCTGTAAATACATCAGCATCAACGAATCAGTCATAACAGCGTCGAGCATCTCAACAAAAGAGCCGCCAAATGTAGGGGCACACCGATTCTTCAATATAGGGCGAAATCAGGTGCTGTTGCGCTGCATTGCGGGCGATCACCGTAAAATGGTCCGCCCAAAAGTCAGTGAGGCACTCTGCAAAGCCATGCGGCGCATCCAAAAACCGCGCAATGGTGACCCGCATCGTTTGATCGTAGGTCACCGCGGCCGCCTGCCGCATCGCCTTCGCCGCCGCCTCTTTCGCCGCGAATTGATCTGTACCAACCGCTTCGCGCCGCGCGGCTGCTGTGTCACTAAGCTGCGTCAAGGAGGGTCTCGCCGCTTTGAACGCTGGAATATCGAAATGAGGTTTACGCGAAAGCTCAGCCAAAATTGCGTCCGGGTCCACCGCCTTTGCGAAATGCGGCGATAGCCCGCTGCCAAAGCGGATGGCGGCAATGGTCGGGTCAAATGGCATGGTGGTTTTGTCCTGCGTCGCTCATGCCCTCAATATAGGAGAGGGCATGAGAATTGCGCGGGGAAAGTGGCGGATTGGGCAACACTCTGCCCAAATCCATCAGCCTTTGGTCGGTGGGATCGCCCGCAGGTGCAATTCGCGCATCTGCTCGTTTGTGGGCAGGCTAGGAGCCCCCATCATCACGTCTTCGGCGCGCTGGTTCATCGGGAACAGGATCACGTCGCGCAGGTTCGTCGCGTCAGCGAGCAGCATGACAATCCGGTCGATCCCAGCCGCACAACCACCGTGGGGAGGTGCGCCATATTGAAACGCGTTCACCATACCACCAAAGCGGCTTTCGACCTCTTCTTTGCCGTAACCCGCGATTTCAAACGCCTTGAACATGATGTCCGGCTTGTGGTTCCGAATGGCGCCAGACACCAGCTCATAGCCGTTGCACGCAAGGTCATATTGGTAGCCCAACACATCCTCAGGGGCACCATTAAGCGCCTCCATGCCACCTTGCGGCATCGAGAACGGGTTGTGCTCAAAGTCAACTTCACCTGTCTCGGCGTCGCGCTCGTAAATCGGGAAATCGACGATCCAAGCGAAAGCAAAACGATTCATATCCGTCAAGCCAAGCTCTTCGCCGATCACATTGCGTGCACGGCCCGCAACCGATTCAAAAGCCTTCGGCTTGCCGCCAAGGAAGAACGCCGCATCGCCAAGGCCAAGGCCCAACTGTTGACGAATAGCCTCTGTGCGCTCTGGACCGATGTTCTTGGCCAGCGGTCCGGCAGCTTCCATGCCGCCTGCCACTTCGCCCGATTTCATCAGGGCCTGCGCCTCTTTTACCGTGATCCCCATCTCTTGAGCCACAGAATCGGCGGTCTTTTCGCGCCAGAAGATGTAGCCCATGCCGGGCAATCCTTCCTTTTGCGCGAAGGCATTCATCCGGTCACAGAACTTGCGGCTGCCGCCCGTGGGCGCAGGGATCGCACGCACCTCGGTGCCCTCTTGCTCCAAGAGCTTCGCGAAAATCGCAAAGCCGGAGCCTGCAAAATGCTCACTCACAACTTGCATCTTGATCGGATTGCGCAGGTCGGGCTTATCAGAGCCATACCAAGCGGCGGCATCGCGGTAGCTGATCTGCTCCCATGTCTGGTCAACCTTGCGGCCTTTGCCGAATTCCTCGAAAATCCCCGTGATCACAGGCTGGATCGTGTCAAACACGTCCTGCTGCTCGACAAAGGACATCTCCAAATCAAGCTGGTAGAAATCGGTCGGTGAGCGGTCCGCACGCGGGTCTTCATCGCGGAAACACGGCGCGATCTGGAAATACTTGTCAAAGCCAGACACCATCAACAGCTGCTTGAATTGCTGGGGGGCTTGCGGGAGCGCGTAGAACTTGCCCGGATGCAAACGCGACGGCACCAAGAAATCGCGCGCACCCTCAGGGCTGGACGCCGTGATAATCGGCGTCTGAAACTCGCGGAAACCCTTGTCCCACATCCGCTTGCGCATCGACGACACAACATCAGAGCGCAGCTTCATATTGTCCTGCATCGCCTCGCGGCGCAGGTCCAAATAGCGATACTTCAGGCGGGTTTCCTCAGGATATTCCTGATCACCAAACACCTGCAGCGGCAGTTCCTTGGCTGCACCGAGCACTTCAATGGCGCGGATAAACACCTCGACTTCGCCCGTCGGGATTTTGCTGTTCACCAATTCGGGTGCACGGGCCTTCACCTCGCCATCAATGCGGATACACCACTCGGAGCGGACCTTCTCAATGTCGGCGAACGCCGCCGAGTCAGGGTCGCACAGCACTTGGGTAATCCCGTAGTGATCGCGTAAATCGATGAACAAAATACCGCCGTGGTCGCGCACGCGGTTGACCCAGCCTGATAGGCGAACGGTCTCCCCAACATTGGCAGCAGTCAGGTCGGCACAGGAATGGGAGCGATAAGCGTGCATTTTAGCAGTCCTCAAAGGATAAAACGGTCGACCCGATACACCCCTTTGACGCGGTGAAGTCAAGCAATCTGACGCGTAACTGTTTTCCAAGTACTAATATGCCCGCCGGACGTAGTGATTTTTCGCCGAAAAATCGAAACCGCCGCTTGCGCCCACCCGCCCCATCCCTATAACGCAGGTCAATTTGCAAATAATTATGGGGGCGCTGCCAAATGCCAAAACGTGATGATATCAAATCGATCATGATTATCGGTGCGGGCCCCATTATTATCGGACAGGCCTGCGAATTCGACTACTCAGGCGCACAAGCCTGCAAGGCGCTGCGCGAAGAAGGATACCGCGTCATCCTCGTCAACTCGAACCCTGCGACGATCATGACCGACCCGGGCCTCGCGGATGCGACCTACATCGAGCCCATCACCCCCGAAGTTGTCGCCAAGATCATCGAGAAAGAGCGCCCCGATGCGCTTTTGCCCACAATGGGTGGTCAGACGGGTCTGAACACATCATTGGCTCTCGCAGACATGGGAGTGCTTGAGAAATTCGGCGTCGAGATGATCGGCGCCAAGCGCGAAGCCATTGAAATGGCAGAAGATCGCAAGCTTTTCCGCGAGGCGATGGACCGTCTGGGCATTGAAAACCCTAAGGCCACAATCATCACCGCGCCCAAAAAAGAGAACGGCAAATACGACATTAAGGCGGGCCTCCAGCTCGCCATCGACGCTATCGAATATGTCGGTCTGCCCGCCATCATCCGCCCCGCCTTTACCCTGGGCGGCACAGGCGGCGGCGTGGCCTACAACCGCGACCAATACGAATACTACTGCCGCACAGGCATGGAAGCCTCGCCAATGGCGCAGATTCTCGTGGACGAGTCGCTTTTGGGCTGGAAAGAATTCGAGATGGAAGTTGTGCGCGACAAGGCCGACAACGCCATCATCGTCTGTGCGATCGAGAACGTCGATCCGATGGGCGTGCACACAGGCGATTCGATCACCGTCGCCCCTGCCCTGACGCTAACCGACAAAGAATACCAGATCATGCGCACCCACTCGATCAACGTGCTGCGCGAAATCGGCGTCGAGACTGGCGGTTCCAACGTGCAATGGGCCGTAAACCCTTCCGACGGCCGTATGGTCGTCATCGAGATGAACCCGCGCGTATCGCGCTCCTCCGCGCTGGCCTCCAAGGCCACAGGTTTCCCGATTGCCAAAATCGCGGCCAAACTGGCCGTGGGCTACACGCTAGACGAGCTCGACAACGACATCACAGGCGTGACCCCTGCATCGTTCGAGCCAACAATCGACTATGTCGTCACCAAAATCCCGCGCTTCGCCTTTGAGAAATTCGCAGGCTCCGAGCCGCACCTCACAACGGCTATGAAATCTGTGGGCGAGGCGATGGCCATTGGCCGTACCTTCCACGAATCCATGCAAAAGGCGCTCGCGTCCATGGAAACGGGCCTCACCGGCTTTGACGAGATCGAAATTCCGGGTGCCCCCGACACGGCTGCGATCACCAAGGCGCTGGCCAAACAAAACCCAGACCGGATCCGCACAATCGCGCAGGCCATGCGCCACGGCATGTCTGACATCGACATCAACGCAGTGACGAAATTCGACCCGTGGTTCCTTGCCCGTATCCGCGAGATCATTGAGGCCGAGGCCGTCGTCATCGCCGAGGGCTTGCCTGCCACCGAGAAAGGCATGCGCGACCTCAAGATGATGGGCTTCTCCGACGCCCGCCTTGCCAAATTGGTCGAGCATTCCGAAACCGAAGTTCGCGCCATCCGCCGCTCCTTGGGCGTCAACGCGGTCTTCAAGCGCATCGACACTTGCGCCGCCGAGTTCGAGGCTCAGACCCCCTATATGTACTCCACCTACGAGAGCCCAGTCATGGGCGACGTGGAATGCGAGGCACGCCCCTCCGACCGCAAAAAAGTGGTCATCTTGGGCGGCGGTCCAAACCGCATCGGCCAAGGCATCGAGTTCGATTATTGCTGCTGCCACGCCTGTTTCGCGCTCACCGATCAGGGGTACGAGACGATCATGATCAACTGTAACCCCGAAACAGTGTCTACCGACTATGACACCTCCGACCGCCTCTATTTCGAGCCACTCACATTCGAGCACGTCATGGAAATCCTGCGCGTCGAGCAAGAAAACGGCGTCCTTCACGGCGTCATCGTGCAGTTCGGCGGCCAGACCCCGCTCAAGCTCGCAAACGCGCTGCAAGAGGCTGGTATCCCGATCCTTGGCACATCGCCCGACGCGATTGACTTGGCCGAAGACCGCGAGCGTTTCGCTGATCTCGTGACCAGATTGGGCCTCAAGCAACCGATTAACGGCATCGCCTCCACAGACGCGCAAGCCTTTAAAATTGCAAGCGAAATCGGCTTCCCGTTGGTGATCCGCCCCTCTTATGTCTTGGGTGGCCGTGCCATGGAAATCGTGCGGGATCAGGCCCAGCTAGAGCGCTATATCGCTGAGGCCGTCGTGGTCTCGGGCGACAGCCCAGTGCTTCTCGACAGCTACCTCGACGGCGCGGTCGAGCTTGACGTTGACGCGCTTTGCGACGGCAAACACGTGCATGTTGCCGGCATTATGCAGCACATCGAAGAGGCAGGCGTGCACTCTGGCGACAGCGCCTGCTCGCTCCCGCCCTACTCGCTCTCCGACGACGTGATTGCGCGCATCCGCGTCCAGACCGAGGCGCTCGCCCTCGCCATCAACGTAGTCGGCCTGATGAACGTGCAATTCGCTGTCAAAGACGACGAAATCTATCTGATCGAGGTTAACCCACGCGCCTCGCGCACCGTGCCCTTTGTCGCCAAAGCAACCGACAGCGCCATCGCGTCCATCGCCGCCCGCCTCATGGCTGGCGAGCCGCTCTCGAACTTCCCTGCGGCCCCCGCCTACGTTATCGGCGCGGACCCAATGGCCCCCCTGCCGCTGCGTGATCCGTTCATGCTGGCCGACCCGAAGACACCGTGGTTCTCGGTCAAAGAGGCCGTGCTGCCCTTCGCCCGCTTCCCTGGCGTTGACACCATCCTCGGGCCCGAAATGCGGTCCACAGGCGAGGTCATGGGCTGGGATCGGTCCTTCGCCAAGGCGTTCTTGAAGGCACAAATGGGCGCAGGCGTTGACCTTCCAACCGAAGGCACCATCTTTGTCTCAATCCGCGACGCCGACAAAACGCGTGCCATGCTTGAGGCCGCAAAAACCCTTTTGGATCTGGGCTTTAGATTGACCGCAACACGCGGCACAGCGCAGTTCTTTACCGATGCAGGGCTGACTTGCGAGACCGTGAACAAGGTCTATGAGGGCGGCTTGACTATCGTTGACCGCCTTAAGGACGGGCACATCGCGCTGGTGTTTAACACAACCGAAGGCTCTCAGGCCGTCGAGGACAGCCGCGACATCCGCGCCGTCGCCCTCTACGACAAAATCCCCTACTTCACGACCGCCGCAGGCGCTCAAGCCGCCGCAATGGCCATGGCAGCCCGTGTTGATGGCGGCGTCGACGTCCGCTCGCTTCAGGGTTAATTATTTAGGCGACCCGCCAGCAAGGCGCGGGTCGTTTGCGAACATCTCATAGGGAAATTCCAAGCGACCCTTCCCAAATCTTTGGGTCGCGAATAGCCCGTTTTCGGTGAACCGAAACCACCAGCCCTGCATATCGCGCGGTTGACTGTCGGCAAAAGTCGCGCAAGACAAAAGCGCCACATTCACCCCCGCATGATCGCGCACGGACGCAAAGCGGATCGCCTGAGCCCCCGCCTTGCGTGCAGCCTCCGCCAGCTTGTGACAGGGCGCATAATCGACGGGGTCAGCGTAAAGCTTCCGCGCCTCCGCCCCAAATTCCGTAATATCTACGGCCAGTTCCGTCCGCACCCGCGTCCGAAACGCTGTCATTTCAAACGGCGCATCAGGGGCTTTGGTCTCTGGGCTCTCAACGAAAAACAAGGCGCGATAGAACGCCACTTCCGTCGCCGCTGTCTGCACAGTTTCAGCCGCATAAAACACGCCGCGCCGCTCGCCTCGGGGCCGAAACCGCGTGTCATATCGGGCCGCATAGCGGAACGGCGTGAACTGCAAATAGTGCAAATGCTGGCAGGGGGCAAGCACAGGCGGCTTGGAGGCGTCCAGTAATTCTTCCAAAATCCGCTGCTCGTCCAATCCATCCACAAGCTTCATCGTGGACGAGATATTTTGATCCTCCACGAACCGCCAAACGGCGGCGCGGTAAGGTATCAGATCACAGCGGGGCGCGGCGTTGGTCAAGGTAATTCACAATATCTACGAGGCCGACGACCGACTTCATATACTCCACAGGCACCGCATCCAGCGCCGCGTTGTGATTGCGCAGCCACGCCCGCGCGGTCTTGGCATCACCGCCCACAACTGCGTCCAGCGAACGAAAGGCCCGGACGAATTGCACCGCAAGTTCCATCGGCTTGCTTTGATCGGCGAGCACGGACGTTCCCGCTTTGAGCTTGGTCACGAACGAAGGCGAGACGCCCACAATCGCCGCAAACTCGCGGTTGTTCACATCCAAAAGTTCAGCGGCACGCAACGCAGCCTTCGTCAAAATCGTCTCTTGGCGCGCAACATCAAGGGCATGTGCTGGCTGGGTCATCTGGCAGCTCCTCATCTACACTTGTGTAATATAGGTTACACTTATTCACATGTAAACAAATCTGGCGGAGGTATGGTTAGATGTCTGATGCGGGATGGTCAAACAGCATCTGACGTTCCGTCACGCTTGGCAGAAAAGCCGCCCGCCCCTACCTTCCCCGAAACACTTGAGAGGGTTTTTTGCATAACGTCGCAATCACAGGCACAGGGGTATTCACCCCCTCCGAGGTCATCAGCAACGATGAATTGGTTGCCAGCTTTAACGCATACGCTGACCACTACAACGCCCAAAACGCCCATAGGATTTCGGCGGGTGAGCTGGAAGCGAAACCGCAATCCTCCGCCGATTTCATCTTTGCGGCCTCAGGGATCGAGCGGCGCCATGTCCTCAACAAATCGGGCGTGCTCGACAGCACACGCATGTTCCCCAAGTTGCCGCAACGGGCCGACGAAGCCCCGGGCTACATGGCCGAAATCGGCGTGGATGCCTGCAAAAAAGCCCTGAATTCTGCAAGTTTAGAAGCATCGCAAATTGACCTCGTGATCTGCGCGGCGTCAAATATGGAACGCGCCTACCCCGCCATAGCTGTTGAGATTCAAGCGCTCTTAGGGGCTGGCGGTTTTGCTTTTGATATGAACGTCGCCTGCTCGTCAGCAACCTTCGGCATTCAGACCGCTTCCGACATGATCAAATCAGGCTCGATCCGCCGCGCCATCGTCGTCAACCCAGAGATTTGTTCGGCGCACCTCGAATGGCGCGACCGCGATTGCCACTTCATCTTTGGCGACGTCGCCACGGCGACCGTTTTGGAGCGGGACGAAGACCTGTGCGTCCCGCATTTCAAAATCAAGTCGACACGTTGCGCGACACAATTTTCGAACAATATCCGTAATAACAACGGCTATCTGCGCCGGACACATGACGCCACCGATGATCGCCGCGACATGCAATTCATGCAAAACGGACGCAAAGTTTTTAAGGAGGTTTTGCCGCTGGTGAGCAAACATATTGCGGACCACATGGCGGCAGAAGGCGTGCAAGCCTCTGAATTAAAGCGGCTCTGGCTACATCAGGCGAACAAATCGATGAACGACTACATTGGCAAGCGGGTGCTGGGGCGCGATCCTGCGGCAGGAGAGCAGCCCAATATTTTGCAAGACTACGCCAATACATCCTCGGCGGGGAGCATCATCGCTTTTGCGCAGCATTCAGCAGATTTGGACAAAGGCGACACGGGTCTGATTTGCTCATTCGGAGCAGGCTATTCGGTCGGCTCCGTGATTGTCAAAAGAGGGTAGATGCGTTGAAACGCATCCTACGTTGTTGTGACCCGCACATGGGTTTCTTCAAGGCTTTCAACGCGCTCCGAGTAGCGATCGGTCAGCTCTGGGCGCCCACGGGTGAGTAGTGTAAAGCGCACCAGCTCTTCCATCACATCGACGATCCGGTTGTAGAGCGGGCCGGCTTTCATGCGGCCATTCTCGAATTCGGACCACGCTTTTGGCACGGATGACTGATTGGGAATGGTGAGCAAGCGCATCCAGCGGCCCAAGATGCGCAGCTGGTTGACCGTGTTAAACGATTGCGACCCACCGCTCACCTGCATGACTGCCAAGGTCTTGCCTTGCGTCGGGCGCACCCCGCCAATCGGCGACAGCGGGATCCAGTCGATCTGGGCTTTCATGATTGCGGTCATCGCGCCGTGGCGCTCGGGGCTGGACCACACCATACCTTCGGACCACAAAACAAGCTCGCGCAGCTCCACAACCTTGTCATGGGTCTCCGCCGCATCGTCGGGCAGTGGCAGACCAGATGGGTCAAACATCCGCGTCTCGCAGCCCAAAGCGCGCAAAATCCGCGCCGCTTCCATGGCGGCCAACCGCGAATAGCTGACATCGCGCAATGAGCCATAGAGCAGCAAGATGCGCGGCGGATGGCCAGGGTCACCGGCTGCCTTCAACGCATTAAAATCGATCGGCGACAGCGCACCAGGAACTATATTGGGTAGATCTGAGAGGTCCATCTTAGAAGGGATTGCCCTCTTCCAGATGCAGCTTCATATCGAGCAAAACTTTCTGCAGCGCCGTCGTTTCGCGCAGCAAACGCTTGGCCTCATTCATCGAGATAACGCCATCTTCGATCGAGATATTATACTCGCCCATCAACATCGCGAAGCGCTGGCTCAACTTGATGACGTCAGAGTTGATACCGCCCTCGGAATTGTTTCTGGAATCGTCATAGGATAAGGTGATCCCACGCATTTCCGCCAAGGCAGAGGTCACATGGGGGTAAGAGGCTGCGGCCTCAAGTGCGGCCACCGCGTCGACTGGCATAAAGCGGTCGGCATGTTCATCAGCGTCCGAATAATAGCGCCCCAAAGTGGCCTTCGACTTTCCAGTCAACTCGCAAGCCGCCTCAATGCCGACGTCCTTTACAAGTGCCTCTGTGTGCTTTTTCAAATAGCTACCGTAGCCTGCCATATTCATTCCTCAACTAATTCCGCGCCCATTCGGGGAAAACTCTTATGCAGTTCCCATTAATCGCTGGGGTTTAGTTTGTCATTGATAAAACAGTCTCATGTTTCGGGACAGTAACCAGTAGATGCCAACTTACATCGCAGACCCAAGTTGAGAGGCTGAACAGTTTCGTGTGTCTCGTTCCCTCGAGCTAGACCACAGTGCAGCGCCATGTGTATGTGTAACAAGTTTCTAGCGGGACTGAATGTTCACAGAAGTAGTTGGCCTTTATTCCTGTGGGGTGGTCTTGCCAAAGATCACCCCACAGCGATATTCAGGCGCCATGGCAAAGCTTTATTTCAATTACTCCACCATGAACGCTGGCAAATCGACCGTGCTTTTGCAGGCGTCGCACAACTACATTGAACGCGGGATGCAGACCTATCTGATCATCGCCCAGTTCGACAAGCGTGCGGGCGAAGGCCGGATCGGCAGCCGCATCGGGATCGGCGCGGATGCCGATACCTTTGGCCTGACCGAAGACCTTTATGCCAAGATTGAAACCCGTCTCGCGGCGGGTCCCTGCGCCTGCATTTTTATCGACGAAGCGCAGTTCTTGTCAGAGGATCAAGTGTGGCAGCTGGCCCGTGCCGTCGACGATCTTGGCGTGCCGATCATGTGCTTTGGCTTGCGGGTCGATTTTCAAGGCAAACTCTTTCCGGGTTCTGCCGCGCTCCTCGCCCTCTCGGACGAGATGCGCGAAATCCGCACGATTTGCCACTGCGGGAAAAAGGCGACGATGGTCGTGCGAAAGGACGCCGATGGCACGGTCCTGACCACAGGCGACCAGATCGCTGTTGGTGGCAACGAGCGCTATGTGTCGCTCTGCCGCCGTCACTGGCGCGAGGCCGTGGGCGATACCGCCTAATTGACCAATTGCGGCAGCGGCACACCGTCGGCCCAAGCGATCAGGTTATCGACGGCCATTTGCCCCATCGCTTCGCGCACCTCAAGTGCTGCCGTGCCCAAATGCGGCAGCAGAACAACATTCTCAAGCTCGCGCAGCTCTTGCGGCACCAGCGGTTCACGGGCGTAAACATCCAAGCCAGCGGCCGCAATCCGCCCCTCTTGCAAAGCCGCAATCAAGGCAGGCTCGTCGACGACATCGCCGCGCGCCACATTCACAAGGACTGCGGTTTTTTGCATTTCGGCAATCATTTCGGCGCTAATCAAATTTGTATTTGATCCGCCCTCCGGAACAGTAATGACGATGATGTCGGCTTGGCTCATCAACGCATTGAGGCTCTCGACCTGCCGCGAGGGCACATCCACCTCTTTCTCGGAGCGGTTGTAATAGATCACAGACATATCAAACCCGTAGTGACAGCGCTTGGCCACGGCTTGCCCAATCCGCCCCATGCCCACGATCCCAAGCCGCTTGCCCGTCACATGAGTGCCCAGCATTTGCGTCGGTTGCCAGCCCAGCCAGAGCCCGGAGCGCACCAGCCGCTCACCCTCGCCCGCCCGACGACAGGCGGACAAGATCAACGTCAATGCGATGTCGGCTGTGGCATCGGTCACAGCGTCAGGCGTGTTGGTCACCGCGACCCCAGCCGCGCGGGCCGCTTTCACGTCGATATGGTTACAGCCGACGCCAAAATTCGCGAGCACCTTGCACCGGATATCGCCAGCAAATGCCGCAGCCGTAAACTGGTCACCCAAAGTCGGCAAGATCACATCATAAGTCGCCAAGGCCGCCGCCGCCTCATCGGGCATCATGCCGTCGACGCTTTCGCGCAGATCGACCTCAAATCGCAGACGCGCAGCCGCAACGGTTGCATCTGGCATGGCACGGGTAATCAATAACTTTTTCAATGCATCCGCCCTCCTTTGGGCACGTCAAAATCAGGTTGCGCCAAGACGACGGCCCCGTTTTCATCTGGAAATCCGAGCACGAGGACTTCGGACATAAACTTGCCAATCTGGCGCGGCGGAAAGTTCACAACCGCCATCACCTGCCGCCCGACAAGGCTCTCGGGCGAGTAATGCACCGTCACTTGGGCAGAGGTCCTTTTCTCGCCAATCTCATCGCCAAAATCGACCCACATCTTAATCGACGGGTTGCGGGCCTCAGGGTAATGCTCGGCGCGGATCACAGTGCCCACGCGCACGTCAACCTTTACGAAATCATCAAAGCTAATCTCACCCACGACCCAACTCCTTTGAGCGATCCGTCGCGGCCTTGACCGCACGGTTCAAAAGTGTGGGAAAGCCCTGCGTCTCATCCATCAACACTTCAAGCGCGGCCTGCGTGGTGCCATTGGGCGAGGTGACATTGACACGCAACTGGCCCGGATCTTCATCCGCCGCCTCCGCCAAGGCCCCAGCCCCGGCGACCGTGGCTTTCGCCAATTGCAGCGCCATCGCGGCGGGCAAGCCCTGCGCAACGCCCGCCGCAGCCAATGTCTCGATCAGATGGAAGACATAGGCGGGACCAGAGCCAGAGACGCCCGTGACGGCATCAATCTGGCCTTCATTCTCCAGATGCACGACTTGGCCAACAGCCGACAGCAAGGTGTCAGCAAGCGCCAGATGCGCTGCCGTCGTATGTGCATTGCCAACAATCGCCGAAATCCCACGGCCAATCGCAGCAGGCGTGTTGGGCATTGCCCGCACGATCGGGGTCTGCGCGCCCAACACCTCTTCAAACTTCGAAATGGGCGTGCCCGCAGCCACGGACACGAATAACGTCGCCCCATTGCCCAGCGCCTGCATCACAGGAAGCGCCTCACCCATCATCTGCGGCTTGACCGCAATCAACGCAATCGCCGGATCATCAGGTACACCCGCATTCACATGCACGCCCGTCGATTTCAGCCACTCAGAGGGAAACGGATCTAACACCCAAACAGATTTGGCAGGCAAACCGCCCTCAAGCCAGCCCTTCAACATAGCGCCGCCCATCTTGCCGCAGCCCAAAAGCACCAGACCGCGCCGCGCCAAAACATCCAAATTCATCGCATAAGCCCTTTTCCGAAGTAAAATATGCTGGGGTTTTGGGGGGCTACCCCCCAGCGCGGCGATGAGGGTAAAGCCCTCAGCGCAAATCAGGCGCGACCGTAAGCGCCACCGATAGCCACTTGCACCGCATCGGCAGGCGTCCGGTCGGCCCAAGTTACCAACTGGATCGCAGGGTAATATTGCTCGCAGGCCCCCACAGCTGCATTGATCATCGTGTCCACCTGATCGGGGCCAGCCACCTGATCCCCCGCCAGAACCAAGCCATAGCGGTAGACCATCATCTTTTGCTCGTCCCACCATGTGAACGATCCAGCCCAAAGGCGATCATTAATGACATTCAAAGTCTCAAATAGGGCGGGCATACGGGCCGCAGGCGGCTCCATCTCGAATGTGCAAATTAGGCGCAATGTCTGATCATAGGCCGACCAAGCCAATGTAATCGCATAGGTGCGCCACTGGCCGACAACAGCCATCGCAATCTGATCATCGTGAATACGATCAAATTCCCAAGCGTGATGCTCGGCAATATGCTCAACCAAATCAATGGGATGCAGGTCATCTGCGGCGTCAAAATGTTCAGCTAGCGACATGGCTCGGCCTCTTTATTTTACGTCAAACTACCGGGCAGATCGGCACTAAGACTAGTTGGCTGCTCTAGGAACGGTATAGTTCACGTCTTGTTCCTACTCCATATGGTGCCCGTCTCACCCCCCTGCTGTAAAGCAATTTCTTGGGGATAAGTCCGCTTTGGGCAAATTAACATGTGGATAACCAGTGTTTATCACCGCAAAAGGCAGAACGGCCGACGCCGCACAAGACATCGTCCGCGCTAACTGTACAGATGTCGCATTTATGAAAGCCGCTCCAAAAATGGTCGTTTTTGGAACAGGGTGAATGGCTGCTCAGAGCCTAGAATTACCGACCGACCGGCATGTTTTGGGAGCGCTATTTTGATATTGTATACGTTAGAATAGGCTAGAAATGGATGGACAGTTTCTGTCCCAAAGGATGAATGTGCTGGATCACATTTGGACCTCTTTTTATGAAAGTTCTGCAATGATAGCTCCCAGCGACCCAGACTATATCGAGACGAAAAAAATTGTTCTCGGCACGAAAAATATTAAACCAATCTACGTCCCGCTAATTACCTGGATCGAAGACACCTTCGCGCGCACGCCCGTAAATATCTATGTAGATCGTATCCGACCTGACAATAAACAACGGTTAACGGTAATATTCAGAACTGCTCCAGAGGCCGATGAGTTTAAAGAAAAAGATGGGCTAAATTTCGATCGTGACAAACAGACCCAGATTGCAACCAAATTCATTGAATCAAGGACTTTGTTTCAAAGGCTTAGGTCGCTCGATAAGGCCAACCCGTTTGTTATCTTCACAGGCTTTGATCGCGTCGCCCGCTGTGACGTTTTCCAATCGGTATCAGAGGACGTTGTTAGTGCAGTTGTATCGCCAATCCTACCCAATCTTTGGTGTGTAAGGAATATGCTAAGCTCCTCAATTATTTTTTTATACCGCTGCTACTCCAAAATCCGAAAGTTCTCGTGGGTTATGACGCGGAAGTTGTCTGACACCTTTTCGCGGAATTTCGTCCATTCATGCGGGATGGTTTCGCGCATGAATGC
>JAQXBV010000023.1 GCA_029252195.1 Yoonia sp. | reverse complement strand
ACAGGGCAAACCCGTCGCTGAATTGCTTGGTGGGTCAGCCGGACCGATCCGCGCTTATGCGTCCTCGATGAAACGCGACATCACCCCAGCAGAGGAGGCTAACCGCTTCAAACATCTGCGCGACACCCAAGGGTTCGACGCCTTTAAAATGCGCGCAGGTGCCGAAGTTGGCCGCAACCAAGACGAATGGGCTGGCCGCACAGAAGAGATCATCCCAACCATGCGGCGCGAATTGGGCGACGACGTAGATCTACTCATCGACGCCAACAGTTGCTTCACGCCCGAACGCGCTATCGAAGTCGGCCACATCCTGCAAGACAATGGCTTTTGCCATTACGAAGAACCCTGCCCATACTGGGAATTGGAGCAAACCAAACAAGTAACCGACAGGCTCGACATCGACGTGACAGGTGGCGAACAGGACTGCGATCTGCCCACATGGAAACGTATGATCGACATGCGCGCTGTGGACATCGTCCAACCTGACATTCTTTACATCGGTGGCATTTCCCGCACTTTGCGTGTTGTCGAAATGGCAATGAAAGCAAACTTACCAGTCACCCCCCATTGCGCCAACTGGTCCTTGGTGACCCTGTTCACCATGCACCTGCTGAGGGCCATTCCAAACGCAGGAAAGTACCTCGAATTTTCGATAGAGGGCGCAGATTACTACCCTTGGCAACAAGACCTTTATATCAACTTTCCATACGATATCGAAAACGGTCAAGCGCGCGTGACTGAAGCCCCTGGCTGGGGTGTCGAAATCAATCCCGAATGGTTGGCTAAATCGATATATCAGATAAGTGAAATTCACTAGTATAGACGTGGCGTCTCGTCAAAGATATGACTGTCCGTCGACAGAGTTTTTGGGTGCAAATGCGGCCTAAACTAAGATGGACCGCGTTAGCAACAGCAACCGCTCAAGCTTTGCGCAAGGGCAGTGCGCAGCAAGCCCACCCCACCGCCTAATCTCCCCACCGGACAACTGGACACCCCTTTAGGGGGATGTCCGTGTCTGTCCGTCTGGATGGGGCGCGGACAAGGGTCGGACATGTCCGCTGGGTGGGCTGACGCATTGCCCCCCCGCGCGTGCGCGTCGCTGTGTAGGCGCGTAAGACTTTGCGATGCAGTGAGTGCTGGTCAGCAGGGTGGTCGGGGCTGCACGTTTGTGTCAGGGGTGCTTGTCAAAGTTTCGCGCCGTGAGTTGATAGATGCGCGAGCGGGGTGTCCTGCGGAGATGCCCTCGTTTTGCCCGTCATGCGAGGTGCCGACGGGCTTTTATTTGAACACCTGCCAGCGTGTGACGGGTGTGACGCATGTGACGCGTTTTCCCACATGTATTGAGTGTCAGGAAAAACATTACTCTGTTTGCCAAAGAACAAAAATTCTTCACGATTCAATAAACTATGTTTTCTGTCACAGTCAGGGAATGTGGAAAAACGCGTCACATGCGTCACAGAAAGACGACCCCACGCCCGTGCACACTCAGGCCAGTCACGTATCGCGCCGCCCGATCTTTGTCGGCACCAAAGCCCAGACGGGTCAGGCGATCCCGTAAGCCCTTCTGGCTCATGGTTTGCTTGATGCCGTTGTCCAACGCCCAATCCCGATAAGCGGCAAATACATCAGCGGCTTTTGATCTGGCCTCCGCATTGCGCGTGCAGACATCATCGACAGACTGCGCCACCTGATCGGCCTCTAGTCGCCACTCTTGTTTTGCTGACTCACTGGACGCGGGTAAAGTAAAGCCATCGCGCAGGTCGTTGGCTATCAGGGACTAGCGCGTCTGCCTTGTCAGCTTTAGTCTGATAGAAGTCACCACGGTTGGGGTGGATGACCAGCTGCGCGGAACCTGCCAGCTTTCTGTCTGGTATCAGAACACCACCGCTGGCCTTCTCCAACAAACGGCAGCAACGGCTTGCAGGCGACCAGCGTCGGGTGAGGGTACGGCCGGAGTTCGCTCTGGCGTCGTACTTGTCACGGCCTTCGAGTGCCTTCTTCTTAACAGCGTCCGCCGCCTTGCTCACTAGTCACTTAATCATGCTCGCGCTGCGCCATCTTTTCTTCAGCCATCGTATCCACCAACTCTCATTCTGCTTAAATAAAATCTAACCGATGCCGAAGCCGTTCGAAAGGGGCTTGCGACTGTGGCTTTCGCTTCAGCGAAAAAGCCACTGGCG
The DNA here is from genome assembly GCA_029252195.1 of Yoonia sp. Lineage (GTDB taxonomy): Bacteria > Pseudomonadota > Alphaproteobacteria > Rhodobacterales > Rhodobacteraceae > Yoonia. Next base: position 6,856 of record JAQXBV010000023.1, on the reverse strand, counting down.
CCTGCCCCATGTCGAACAAAACAAAAGAGTGTACGCCTTTAGGCGGACTCTGTTTAGACAGGGGTATTGACAACTGCGCCGCTGCTGGTCTAAATCTCATTAGAGATTTCAGAAGAATTAGCGGCGCGCAAATATGTCACACTCTCAGTTTGAGGGTGTTTTTTATGCCTAATCCGCGCCGCTGGATTTTGCCTGTTTTGGCAGCGGCGCAACTTGGTTTTAGGACGCTTCTGATTTGGCCTCAATTTCCATGCCCTTCAGCATTAGCCTGACCGTGTAGGCCACGATTGGGTTGACTGGACACTGGCCGCTCGCCCACCTGCGGTTCGTGCGGCCGCCGTTTATGCCCATGTCAAACTCATTGGCCAGCGCCTGCTGCGTGTAGCCCAGCGCCGTCGGTTTCATTTACCGTGACAAACACACCAGCACCATTCTGTGACGCACGGTTACCCACGCGACGCACCCTCGTTCGATTTCATCGATGCTGTCGCTCAGTCTACTGAAGTGAACGCCCAACCCATGCCGATCAATGAAGGCGTTGAGGTAAAGGCTGGCACAATTCTCTGCCCCTTCCCGCCCATCGCTCTCGCTGCAACCGTTCTATTCTGGTTATGAGTCCTGAGCCTAGATGTTGGGCGATGGAGATGGTGCGCACCTGAGCCTGTGCATTTTATTTGTTGACAAAAATTGGTATACTGGTATGATAAGAAGACCAGTTTATATGAGTGTTGTCACCCAATTTAGGAGATGACCGTTTTTATGGGGAGCACATGGGCGACACGGCGCATCTTGATGTCTACGGCGCCTCTATGGCAAAAGTGGCGCACCGCTCTGTCAGGGATGAGGTCGCCGAGCGTTTTGCGACCCATATCGCCTCTGGCGTGCTGAATGTTGGCGACAACCTGCCCAGTGAGCGTGATCTGGCCGCCTCCATGGGCGTGAGTCGCGAGACGGTGCGCGGCGCACTTCTGATCCTGTCGGCAAAGGGGATCGTCTCAATCGTGCAGGGCTCGCGTACAAAAGTCGCCTCTGCGGATGTCGGCGATCTGGGCATGTCCGCGCTATCTAATGGGCGTGTAACCGACTATGCGCTGGAGGATGTGCACGAGGGACGGTTGATGGTCGAAGCGCATGTTTCTCAACTGGCCGCTGCCCACATTGATGATAAGGCCCTCGAGTCCCTTGCCGCCCTGATCAAGGTGCAGGAAAAGAACATTGATGATCCTGTCTGCTTTTTGATCGCGGACCGAGCGTTTCACACGATTGTCTACCAGTCTTGCGGCAATGCAGTTCTGTCTGATCTGGCCGCCACACTTTACTCCTACCAGCTTCACGACCGTCGCCGCGCGGTCAGCAAGACAGGTACCATAACACAAAGCATTGCCGATCACCGCGAGATTCTGGCGGCACTCGTTGCGCGCAATCCAGATGCGCTCGCCCACGCGATGGGTGTGCATGAGCAACGTATTTACGACAGCACCCGCGCCGTGCTGGCAAACTCCAAAAACAAGGAATCCATATGAGAGTTGCGATCCTTGGCGCGGCGGGCATGATTGGCCGCAAACTGGCAGAACGCATCGCTGCTACTGGCCTTCTTGGCGGTAAGTCTGTTGATGCAATGACGCTTGTGGATTTGGCCATCCCACAAGTGGCCGAGGGTTTTGCAGGCACGCGCGATGCCTTCGCAGCGGATCTGTCCGCGCCAGACGTGGCTTCCCGTGTAGTCGCAGACCGCCCCGATGTGATTGTGCATCTCGCCGCCATTGTCTCAGGGGAGGCAGAGGCGGATATGGCAAAAGGCTACCGCGTCAATCTTGATGGCACCCGTGCGCTGCTGGAGGCGATTGCAGAGGTTGAGGGCTATTGCCCTCGCTTGATCTATGCCTCCTCGCTCGCCGTGTTCGGCGCGCCCTTTCCCGCAAAAATTCCAGATGACTACTACCTGACACCGCTTACCAGCTATGGCTCGCAGAAGGCTATGGGAGAGTTGCTGCTTAACGACTATTCCCGCCGTGGTTTTATCGACGGGATCGGTATCCGCTTTCCGACCATTTGCATCCGACCGGGCAAACCGAACAAGGCCGCCTCAAGCTTTTATTCCGGCATCCTGCGCGAGCCACTGAACGGACAAGAGGCGATTCTGCCGGTGGGCGACGATGTGCGTCACTGGTTTGCCAGTCCGCGCTCTGCCGTGGAGTATATCAATCACGCGGCAACCCTTGATACCGCCGCGATGGGTGCGCAACGCTGCATGACGATGCCAGGCGTGAGTGCCACCGTGGGCGAACAGATCGAGGCGTTGCGCGCCGTTGCCGGTGACGCGGCAGTTGCGCTGATCTGCCGCGTACCTGACCCCGCAGTGCTAAATATCATTTCGGGATGGCCGCGTGATTTTGACACTGCACGCGCCCTGTCGTTGGGCTTCCGTGCCGAGAGTACATTCGGAGAGATCATCGCGGTCTATCTGGAGGATGAGATGCGCCAAAAGCCCTGACTACTGCCTGACAGTAGGGACAAATCCCTCGCGAAAGAACGGGGCAAGAGAAGACGTTACATCATCCTGGGGAGGAACCAAAATGAATTATCCTGCTGTTGATTGTCGGCATGTTTATCCAGACCTCCGGCGCGATCCTTGTGCTGGCGCCGATCCTCACACCAATCGCGATGAGCTATGGTGTTGATCAGGTATACTTCGGCCTGATTATAGTTACGAGCCTCGCACTTAGGATGATCACACCGCCGTTGGTGGTAAACCTGTTTGCCGCCTGCGCCGTGGCAAATCTGCTCGTCGAGAAGATCATTCCACAGCTGGTGTGGTTCGTGTTGATCGTATTTGCGGCGCTGATGGGTATTACATATGTTCCTGCTATCATGCTGTCGCCGGTTGAATAGGTATTTGGAGAATAGACTATGTTGATTGATTTTGTTGGCCTCGGCTCAATGGGCCTTGGCATGGCGGTGAGCCTTGTGAAGGCGGGCCATACCGTGCGCGGGTTTGACCCTACGACGGCGCGGGTTGAAATGCTGTTAGAGGCAGGCGGTGCTGCGTTTGGCGACGCCACGCCACAGGCGGATGCAGTTGTCAGCGCAGTGCTTAATGCCGATCAGACCCGCGCGGTCCTGTTCGGGGAGCAAGGCGTAGCCAAACGTCTGTGTACGGGTGGTGTAATCATCTCCTGCGCAACAGTCTCACCCGCTTTTGCAGCAGAGATGGAAGCACAGGCGTCCGAGATGGGCCTGCTCTACCTCGATGCTCCAATCTCGGGTGGCGCGATCAAAGCGGCCGCAGGCCAGCTCTCGATTATGGCAGCAGGCAGGGCAGAGGCATTTGCCGCCGCTGATCCCACACTGAACGCAATGGCCGAAACCGTACACCGGTTGGGTGATCACGCCGGTCCAGGCTCCGCCATGAAGGCCGTGAACCAGCTTCTCGCTGGAGTGCATATCGCCGCCATGGGCGAAGCGATGGCCTTCGGCGCGTCCCAAGGTTTGACCCCTGCGCAAGTGCTCTCTGTCGTATCAGTTTCCGCTGGCACGTCGTGGATGTTCGAGAACCGTGGACCCCATGTGGTGGACGCCGATTATACGCCCAAATCTAAGGTCGACATCTGGCTCAAAGACCTCGGCATCGTGACCGAAATTGCGGCCTCTTCAAAGTTGCCTGTCCCAATATCTTCCAACGCGCTGGCGCAGTTTCGCGCAGCATCCGAGGCGGGGCTTGGCGACGAGGATGACGCGGCAATCGCCAAATACTTCGCCCGCGCAGGCGGCGTGACTCTACCGGGAGATCACTGATGCTGCTGGGCTGTATCGGCGACGATTTCACAGGCTCAAGCGATCTCGCCAATACGCTGGCCAAGGCGGGCATGCGGACGGTGCAATATAGCGGTGTGCCGGTGGGTCCTGCGGATGCAAAATTACAGGCTGGTGTGGTTTCCCTCAAAACGCGCTCCATCCCTGTGGCGGATGCTGTCGCCCAATCGCTCAAAGCACTTGAATGGTTGCTGGCGCAGGGCTGCGAGCAGATTTATTTAAAGTATTGCTCGACCTTCGACAGCACGGCAGAGGGCAATATCGGCCCCGTTGCCGAGGCTCTGGCCGACGCGCTGGACGCTCATTCCGTCATCGTATGCCCTGCCTTCCCGGGCACAGGGCGCTCGATCTATCAAGGCCATTTGTTTGTAAAAGACGTATTACTCAATGAGAGCGGAATGCAGAACCACCCTCTCACGCCCATGACGGACCCTGACATTCGCCGCGTTCTAGCCGCGCAATCAAGCAGTCCGATAGGGCATGTGGATGCGGCCACAGTATTGATGGGCGCGCATGCCATTCGCGCACTTCTCGAAAGTGAGGCAGCAGCAGGCAAACGGCTCATCGTGGTTGATGCGCTACAAGATGCGGACTTGATGCAGATTGGCGCTGCGGCCAAAGGGCTGAAACTGGTGACCGGCGGCTCAGGAGCGGCATTGGGGCTGCCTGCGAATTTCGGCATTGCGTCCCAAGACGGCGCTGCTTGGACGGGTGAGCAGGGCAAATGCATCATCCTCTCTGGATCATGCTCTATCGCGACACGCGGCCAAATAGCGCATCACAAGACCTTACATCCCGCAATGGAAGTGAGCGCAGATATGCTCTTTGGTGGAGAGATCACGGCACAAGCCGCCGCCGATTGGGCGCTGAGCGAAGACGGCTTGCCGCTGGTCTATAGCTCCTCCGAGCCCGCTGAAGTTGGCGTTGCGCAAGATAAATACGGACGCGACGCGAGTGCCAAAAAATTTGAGCAATTCTTCGCAGATGTGGCGCGTCTTTGCATCCAGGGCGGCGCGCGCAAATTGCTCACGGCTGGTGGGGAAACTTCAGGGGCAGTGGTCGAGGGCTTGTCGCTGACCCAGCTTGAAATTGGCCCTGAAATTGATCCGGGCGTACCTGCCCTGCGCGCGCGAGCAGGACTTGTGCTGGCGCTGAAATCAGGCAACTTTGGCAGCGTGGATTACTTTGAAAAGGCCGCAGCTATTCTGGATGGAACAACCACATGACCACTGCCTTGCGCGAACAAATATGCCTGCTTGCAAAGTCCATTTTTGATCGTGGGCTCACAGGTGGCACCACTGGCAACATTTCTGCGCGCACCGAAGATGGCGGGCTTCTGGTCTCACCCACAGGTACCAGTTTTGGCAGGCTGGATCCCGCGCGCCTTTCGCACTTCGACGCTAAGGGCACATTAATCGGAGGCGACCCGCCCACCAAGGAAATGCCACTACATGTTGCATTTTATGACACGCGCAGCACTGCAGGGGCCGTTGTACATCTGCATTCGTGCCATTCAGTTGCGTGGTCGATGATGCCAGATGTGGATACGGATAACTTCCTGCCGCCACTGACGCCCTATTCCATTATGAAGCTGGGCCGCGTGAAGCTGCTACCGTTTTACCGTCCCGGCGATCCCGCAATGGGTGACGCTGTGCGCGGGCTGGCAGGTAAGCGATCAGCGGTGATGCTGGCCAATCACGGACCGGTTGTCGCAGGCAAGGACGTCGAAGCCGCGTGCAATGCCATTGAAGAGCTTGAGTATACCGCCCGCCTTGCCATGCTGATGCGGGGTATCCCCACACGCATGCTGAGCCCCGCGCAAGTAAGCGAACTGGTGACATATTTTGATGTTGAATGGGACGACTGATGCTGTTTTCCGCAAACTTGGGCTTTCTATGGAAGGAGCTGGCGCTCCCCGACGCTATCCGTGCTGCAAAAGCGGCCGGATTTGATGCAGTCGAGTGCCATTGGCCCTATGATTTTGATCTCGTACAGGTCAAAGCGGCCTTGACAGAAACCGGACTACCTATGATTGGGCTGAACACATCGCGGGGTAATGTCACAGCAGGCGATAACGGTCTTTCTGCGTTGCCCGACCGTACCAGCGAGGCCCGCGCAGCAATTGATCAAGCGGTAGCTTATGGCGAAGCCATCGGTACGCGTAACATCCATGTCATGGCAGGATTTTCGCAAGGGGACAAAGCTCATCAAACTTTTGTGGACAATCTTCGCTATGCCTGTGGAGCCGCTGCAGTCAAGGGAATTTCTATCTTGATTGAACCACTAAACCGCTATGATGCGCCAGGATACTTTCTGGAAACAACACAGCAAGCCATTACTATAATTTCTGAAGTGGGCGCTCCGAACTTAAAGCTGATGTTCGACTGCTACCATGTACAGCTTATGGAAGGCGACCTGACCCATAAGTTGAAAAATTTGCAAGATCACATTGGCCACATTCAATTCGCAAGCGTTCCAGATAGGGGTGCGCCAGATCATGGCGAAGTAAACTACGACCACATCTTTGGCACGATCAAAGGGCTTGGATATTCAATGCCACTAGGAGCAGAATACAAACCGCAAGGGGCAACAGATATATCGTTGGACTGGCTCAAAAAGCGCAGTTTGTTATAGCTTTATAAGCCTAACTTTTTCAATCATACGAATGTGTCTGACTTCAGCGCCTAGCTGCAGGCAGAGACGACACCATGAATAATACCGTTTATTACCTTCCAGGCATGGGCGGGCGGCTCCATACTGGTCTTGGTAGAGGCATCCATGATCGTGGCTTCAAAGTTGTGGGCCCTGAAACACGAGGTGACTTCCAGAAGTATAGATTCCAAGAAAAGATCGATATTGTTGCAAATGGCCTCGAGAAACACCGCTGGTACGAAGACGCCAAGGTGGTTGTTAATTCTTTTGGTGCGTAGAAGCCGCGTGGGAAAGTGGCACGGCTATAGCACGAGATATTCTGAGAGGCAGCGATGTTTGAAGACCCACGCAGAGGTAATGTCAGAGTAAAACTGGTTGAGGAGGGCAGGGC
>JAQXBV010000022.1 GCA_029252195.1 Yoonia sp. | reverse complement strand
CTCGGCGTGCTCGATGTCGTCGAGGGCGGCCTGCGGATCGTCGAATGCGCCGACGGCGTCACCGAAGAAGAGCTGCGCAACGCAACAGACGCGACGATCGTTTGATACAGAGCGGGCGCTGTCTTTCTCAATTCGCTGGGGACAGACAGCGGTTGACGCAATGTTTGAACGATTGCGGCCGCGTCAAAGTTTCTAATACGGCAAGCCCACGTAATTCTCGGCAAGTTCGCGGCGAGCGGTTTCGGAATCCGCTAGATGTGCGAGGGTCGCCTTTCGCATCTGTGCTGCAAAACTATCCTCGCCCTCAAACTGGTGCAGCATCGTCGTCATCTGCCAGCTAAATCGCATCGCCTTCCAGATGCGGGCAAGTGCACGTTCCGAGTAGGCATCAATTTGAGTGGTGTCGCCTTTGGTCAATGCCGCGATGAGCGCTTGATAGAGGTAAAACACATCCGATACAGCGAGGTTTAGGCCCTTTGCCCCCGTTGGCGGCACTATATGTGCGGCGTCGCCGACAAGGAACAGGCGCCCCCACCGCAAGGGTTCACTGACAAAGGATCGCAGTGGCGCGATGGATTTTTCTATCGATGGCCCTGTTGTCATGGTCTGCGCAACCTCGGCAGGCAAACAGTCTTTTAGCTTGGCCCAAAAGCGGTCGTCGCTCCATTCCTCGACTTTGTCGCTGAGCGGGACCTGCACGTAATAGCGGCTTAGATTTTCGTTGCGCATAGAGGCTAGCGCAAAGCCGTTTTTGGAGTTCGCGTAAATGAGTTCATGGCTCGCAGGCGGTGTTTTCGACAACACGCCAAGCCAGCCAAACGGATAGACGCGCTCAAAGGCCCGACGCTTTTCTGCGGGAATGGTTGTACGGCTCACACCGTGAAACCCGTCACAGCCCGCGACATAGGCGCAATCGAGACGCTGGCGCGCGCCATCGCGTGTAAACTCGACATAGGGTGTCGAGCTATCGGCCCCCTCAATCACCACGTCGGAAACATCGTGCAGAATGGACGTGCCCATCGCATCTTGGGCGTTATAGAGATCCGTTGTGACTTCGGTTTGGCCGTAAACCATCACCTGTTTGCCTGTGAGTTCACGGAAGTTGATACGCACCATCAGGTTATCATCGGTCAGGTAACAGCCATCATGTGGGATGCCCTCGCGCTGCATACGATCGCCAACACCAGCTTCTTGCAGCATACCCACCGACCCGGACTCAAGCACGCCAGCCCGGATTCGTGAAAGCACATGGGTGCGACTTGACCGCTCAAGAATGACCGTGGCGATGCCAGCTTTATTAAGGAGTTGCGACAACAAAAGTCCTGACGGCCCTCCACCAATGATGGCAACCTGAGTTTTCATGGTGATCTCCAATTTCGGCGTTTATGTTTGAAAAGTTTCAATGGTTCAGTCACCACGCAATCTGGTTGTGGGCATGAAAGGGTCGCTCAATCAGCGTGCGATGCGGGCCAACCACACGGGGATCATTGATCAACTCTACACAGGTCACTCAAACGTCATAGGCCTCAATTAACCCCGACACTCTGCTTTCTAGGGCTCTTTCGCCGCATCCCCCATGCCAATCACAGAGGCCGTCAAGCCGACGGCTGCGTTCAACCCGCGTCCAGTGGCCTGCGCCATCTGTGGCAGGATCATCCACTCAAGCGCCCAAGCAGCTCCAGATCGCTCTTGCTCATGGATTAGGGCCTGATGCATTCCCGAAAGCTGCACAGCGTTGAAGCGGGCCAGTGTGACCAGAAGTTCGGCCAGGACAGGGTTTTGTTTGTGCGGCATTGCAGAGGATCCGCCGCCGCCCGAAAGTGTGATTTCGTCGATGCCCTGCTGCGCCATGAGACAGATGTCTTGCCCCATCTTCCCCAGCGTGCCCGTGATCAGCGATAGACAAGAGGCGAATTCTCCGACACCGTCGCGCATGGCGTGCCACGAGTGATCGGAGGCTGCGAGCCCCAATGCGGCCGCGATACTGGCCACCATAGTGTCTGCGCCGTCACCCATTGCCGCGCGGTCACCTGCCGCCCCACCGATTTGCACTATGGCAATGCGCGGACGCAATTGCGCGAGTCGCGTCTGGTGGGTGGCAAGCGGTTTGCGCCAAGTCTCAAGACGGTCACGGACCGTAATCGTCAAGGCCGCCTGCATACGGGTGCGCCCCATCAAGGCGGCATGACCATGGCTGGCGATAAGCTGCGAGAGAGCGACATCGAGCGCCTCAAGCCGCGCACTCAACAAATCGACGGTTGCAGCCATGCTCAACGCCGTGGCCGTGTCGATGACGTCTTGGGATGTCGCCCCTTTGTGGAGTGCCGATAGACCTGTTTCAGCCTTCAGAATCCTTACAAGATCGGGGACGCAAACACCGTCACGCGCAGTGCCAGCGGCAAGGGCCGCGGGTGTGATTTGACTAGCCGCGATAGCCTTAGCGGCAGCCTCCCCCTCGCTCTCAGGCCAGAACCCGGCCAGATGCCCTGCCCGCGACCAAGCGGTCTCAAAAGCAAGCATATGTTCGAGTTGTGTCTGCGCCGACCAAAGGGTTTCAATCTCGGCATCCACAAAAAGGCCCGAGAGCCAAGGGTGAGAAAAGACGTCCATCACAGGTCCAGAAAGACGGTTTCGCCCGCGCCCTGAAGCCGCACATCAAAACGATATTGTCCGTCCGCGACTTTCTTGGCGATGAGCGTATCAACACGCTGGCGTTGCTCGATGCGGGCCAAAAGCGGGTCGGCGCTATTGTCTTCATCGTCGAAATAGATGCGCGTGTTTAGGCCAATGTTGATGCCACGGGCGACGATCCAGAGACTGATATGAGGGGCCATTACACTGCCTCCGCGCATCTTAACGGCACCAGGCTTTATCGTGCGCAGGGTGAATTGGCCAGTGTCCTTGCCGGCAGCAAAACGGCAAAATCCGCTGACCTGCGGGTCCGCTCCCTCTTGACCTGCAAAACGGCCTGTCGCGTCTGCCTGCCAGCTCTCGAACATCGCGTCGCGCATCGTCCAGCCCGTGCCGTCAAAAATCGAGCCGCTGATTGTGATGATCTCACCCTTTGCGCCATGTGCAATCGGGCTTTTCCCCAAGTCTTCAGGATATATCCCTTCGATACCTGCAAAGCTGGGGATGCAGCCGATGTGGACGTAGGGGCCTGAGGTCTGGCTTGGCGTTTCAATCAATGTGTTCAGGGTCTGGACCATGATTACATCCCTTCCATTTTGTTTTCGAACATTGTCTGGCGGTGCCCCCGCAGTACAATGTCGAATTTATACGCGAGGTAATCCATCGGACGCGAGCTTTGCAAATCAAGCGGTGCAACGAGAGTGTCGAGCTGAGAGCGATCCTTGATTGTTGCGGCAATCGGGCAGTGATTGATGAGCGGGTCGCCCTCAAAATACATCTGGCTAATCAGGCGTTGTCCGAAAGCGTGACCGAAGATCGAAAAGTGGATATGCATCGGCCGCCAGTCGTTTGCACGGTTCGGCCATGGATAGGCACCCGGGCGGATGGTCATGAATTCGTAGTATCCGTTTTCATCGGTGATCGTGCGTCCACAGCCGCCAAAATTAGGGTCAAGCGGCGCGAAATAGCTGTCCTTGATATGACGATAGCGGCCACCTGCGTTGGCCTGCCAAATCTCGACCAAAGTATGCGGCACAGCGCGCCCTGTCTCGTCAAGCACACGGCCATGAACGCGGATACGTTCGCCGATGGCGAGGGCCTTACCTTGGGTGAAATTAGAGATCAAATTATTGTCGAGGGCGCCGAGAAGTCCGTGGCCAAAGCGTGGCCCTGTCTCCTCGGAGGGCGTGGATTCCATCGACAAAAGCGGCAAAGACGGCGAGCGCGGCACAGAGGTTTTATAGTCTGGATCGTGCGGTACGGGGTGGACCTCCCTGCGGCGTGGCATCAAAACTTTGGTATCAGTCATTTTCAATCTCCATCTCGGCGTAGGTCAGTTTGGCGAGCTTAATTGCGTGGTTTGCGCGTGGGACGCCCGCATAAATCGCAACATGTTGGAAAGCTTCCATCACGTCCGATTTGCTGGCCCCTGTGCGCGCAGTCGCTCGGATATGCATCGGGATTTCTTCAAAATTGCCTGTTGCGGCCAAAAGCGCAAGCGTGAGCATTGACCGGTCGCGGAGGCTAATCGCATCAGAGGCCCAAACCGTCCCCCAAGCACCCTCTGTTATGAGGGTTTGGAACGGCAGGTCGAGATCTGTTTTTGCCGCCTCGGCGCGGTCCACGTGGGCGTCTCCCAAAACGGCGCGGCGGGTTTTCATCCCTTGTTCAAATCGATCTGACATTGGTTCTCCTTCTCTCTTGCGGTCATTTTGGCATTCTTTTTCTTTCGAAAACAGACTATTGTTGTGCAATTGAGTTAACCCATAGGTTAAGAATGATTGATCATCGCATCCGTTTGCGCCACTTGCGCTGTTTTTTGGAAACGGCGCAGCGCGGCTCCTTGTCTGCCGCCGCTAATGCGTTAAACATCTCGCAGCCCGCCGCGTCGAAATCTATCCGCGAGTTAGAGGCAATCCTTGGGCAGTCCTTGTTTGATCGCACATCGCGCAGGCTTTCGCTGTGGCCTGCGGGTAAAATCTATCAGCAACATATTGGTGCCGCGATGATCGAGATGCGCCGTGGCCAAGATCTCGTGCATGATGGCCCACGTCCGCAAACCAAGCTGGTCATAGGCGCCCAACCATTCACCGCGAACTGTGCGATTATAGCGCGCGATATAGGCGTTCTGCTGCGGCTTGCCTGGCTGGATGTGGTCAAGCCTAATGTTGCGTTTTTCGGCCCATGCCAACAGCTTGCCACTGATATACTCGGGCGCATTATCGACGCGAATTGCTTGCGGCTGGCCCCGCCATTCAATTACCTGGTTCAAACTTCGCACGACACGTTCAGCAGGCAACGAGAAGTCCACTTCTATGCAT
>JAQXBV010000021.1 GCA_029252195.1 Yoonia sp. | reverse complement strand
GAAGCAGGTTACGGATACAGGCGCGATTGAGGCCGCCGTTGACGAGATCATCGCCGCCAACCCCGACCAAGTGGAAAAGGCGAAAGCCAATCCAAAGCTTGCGGGCTGGTTTGTGGGTCAGGTGATGAAATCGACGGGCGGCAAGGCCAATCCGGCCATGGTCAATCAATTGGTCGCGGCCAAGCTTGGCCTTTAAAGGGATGATGGGTTAAAACCCATCCTACGCAGTCAGGCAATCACAACGGGAGGCGACAGGAATTGACGGCTCATAACATCGCCCCCGTTTACGCCTTTGACATCGACGAACATGGCCATGCCCATGTGATTTCGGATGGCTGGCCAAGCGCCAAATCCCCCATGGCCTACCGCTGGCTTCACTTTGACCGGACAGAGCCTGCCTTCGAGGGTTGGGCGACCGAACATTTGCCCCGTTCCGCTGCCAAAGCGCTGTTGCAGGCCGAAACCCGCCCCCATTGTGACACTGTGCAGGGCGGCATGATCCTGAACTTACGCGGTGTGAACCTGAACGCTGGCGCGGACGCCGAGGACATGGTGTCGATCCGCCTCTGGGTCTCCGGGGGGCTTATTGTTTCTGCCCGCCGCCACAAGATTTTCGCCCTTGATGCGATCCGCGACGAGATTGTCGCGGGCAAGGCGCCGCGCGACATCGCAGCCTTTCTGGCCGCCCTCGCTTTTGGCCTGACCAAGCGGATCGAAGCGGTCTCTTTGGCCCTTGCCGAGGACACCGACGAGGCCGAAGACCGCGCCTTTGACGAGCAGACGGCACCGCCTGAGAATATTCCGACCCTGCGGCAAACGACAATCAAATTACGCCGCTTCGTGCGTCCGCAAGCGGAGGCTTTGCATGCATTGGGCAGCGGCACCGTCTGGCCGCTTGATGAGACGGCCAAGCGCCACTTGCAAGAAACCATGAACCGCAACAAGCGCACGATTGAGGAATTGGACGCGACCAACGACAGGCTAGCCGCGATCCAAGACCAGGAGGACGCAAAAGCCGCTCTGGCGCTGGGGCGCAACACCTATGTGCTCTCGATCGTTGCGGGCGTGTTCTTGCCGCTAGGATTTCTGACAGGTCTGTTTGGGATCAATGTTGGCGGGATGCCATTGGTCGACTCGCAGGCCGGATTTGCCATTGTCGCCATGGGATGTGTGGCGATTGGGGCACTGGTGCTTGTGCTGTTTCGAGTCTTGCGCTGGCTTTAGCCAAAACCTAGCGGACGGCACTCTGTCCGACCACAACACTTAGCGCTGCCGATTTTATCTTGCGAATACTTGGTTTTGCGGGGTGATCTCGATACAATGAACAAGGTCGAAGTAAAGGGTGCCCAGATGTCTCAATACGAATATAAAGTTGTTCCTGCTCCGAAAACGGGCCTGAAGGCAAAAGGAGTGAAATCCTCCGAAGAGCGTTTTGCCAATGCCTTAGAGACCGCCATGAACGCATTGGGTGCAGAGGGCTGGGAATATCAGGGGGCTGATACCCTGCCTTGCGAAGAGCGGTCAGGCTTCACCAAACGCGTGACAACATTCCAAAACATGTTGGTTTTCCGCCGCACAATCGCAGTAGCGACGTCCGTTGATAAACCCGCAGAGCCCGCGCTTCAGGCAATTGCACCAGTCGTGAGCACACCACAGGTCGCGGCAAAGCCGCTCACGGCCGATCCGGCCCGCCCAGAGCCAAAGGTCGCCGCCGAGTAACTACTGAATATCAATCGCAAGGGCGTGGATGCGCCCGATAATCTTGGGACCAAGGGCCGCGTGAATAGCCCGATGACGTGCAATCCGCGTCATCGGCGCAAATTCGGGTGCCGCTATGACAATCCGCCAATGGCTTTCGCCAGTGCCATCGTCGCCCGCATGACCACTGTGCATATGGCTTTCGTTGATGACCTCAAGGATATTCGCAGCAAACGCATTTTCCAACGCGCCTTTTATCTCAATGTCCAGCCCCATTATTTTCACTTAGCCCCCTTCTATCTGACAGTGAGAAGCTTAAAGTCTATTGGCCGAGTCGGAAAGGTTTGAGTGCACAATGAAGAAGAATGACCCCTTTGGTTTTGACATGTCCGTGTCGTCGTCCAAGAAGAAAAATCCGCGCGGGCGTCGGGGTATGTCTGGTGCATCCGAGACATCGCAACGCGTTTGCGACCATGAGGGCTGCGAAGAAGCAGGTCTGTACCGCGCCCCTCGTTCGCCCGATGTGCTGGACGATTATATCTGGTTCTGCCAGCAGCACGTCCGCGAATATAACCTCAAGTGGAACTTCTTTGATACGACATCAGAGGCCGAGATTGCGGCGCAGATGGATCAGGACCGCGTCTGGGAACGCCCCACCAAGCCGTTTGGCAAACGGTCCGAAGAGCAGCGCGCTTGGGCCCGCCTCGGCGTTGACGATCCGCATCAGGTGCTTGGTGAAAATGCGACCCGCAATCCGGGTAAAGGGCCTGCCGCTGGCCGCCGCCTGCCTGCCACAGAACGCCGCGCAATCGAGATTCTGGACGCCAAAGATAACTGGACAAAGCCCGAAATCCGCAAGGCTTATAAGTCACTGATCAAGGTCTTGCACCCCGATATGAACGGCGGCGACCGCAGCCAGGAAGATCAATTGAACGAAGTCGTGTGGGCTTGGGATCAGATCAAGAACAGCCGCAGCTTCAAAGACTAGCTGTCGCCGCTATCGGGCAGTGCTGCGTAAAGCACGCTGTCCCGCTCGTCGCGGCGCACTTTAATCATGAAATGGGCGGAGAGCAGTGAACTCGTCCACAGCAGTGCCAGAATTGGCGCTTTAATCAGGGTAACGACCAAAGTGAACGGGCCAAACATTGTGCCGTAGAATGGCAAGGCGAGTGTGCCCCCGAACAAAGCGCCGACAAAGCTGATCCAAATCATGCCCAAAACTGCGCGCCCAAAGCCGCGCGCGCCGGCATGACCCAAGCGGTCATGACCAAGATATAGACCGATGCAACCACCAACTGCCGCAGAGAAGATGACCCAATAATCGTAGGCTGCAAACGGTGTGATCCATGCCGCCACGCCGCCCAAAGTGAGCACGACATTAACCCCTAATGCCGCCCCCAAGACCGCAACGCCAAAGTAGGCGAGCACAATCGACCTCTCCCCTTGGGTCAGGTCAAATTGGCGCATCGGGCGCAATAAGGGTGTGATCAGGCGTAACATGTTGCATCTTTTCTAACATAATCCGCCGCACAAAGGGCGCAGTCATTGGGAAAATGACTGTTTCTATATTTCGCGCAAAGTCCGCGTCACCACATGTGCCAAGCTCATAAAAACGACCCATAAAAGGAGGTTTACCGGATGCTCCCAAAGGGTTGCGCCCACAAGCATCGGGACCTCGTAAAACCTGTCTAGCACAAGGATCAGCCCTGCTGCCGCGCTGGACCCGAAGGTCGCAAGGCACGCTCCCCACAGCGCCCACCCCCAGCCATCCCTGCCATGGCGTCCGAAAAAGACGATCGTGCAGGCCCCTGCGCAGGAGGCAAGGAAAAAGATGACACTGGCGAACCAAAGGTCGTCGATGATGTAGCTTGCCGTGACCCCGCCTGCCACTCCGATCAAAAGGCTACCTGGAATAAGGGCTTGTTTCTTGAACATGGCGTCGTCTCCTTACGTTTCCCTGCTTTGGACAAAGCTAAGCCCTCGCAATCGCAAAGGATCGCAAGGGCTTGTGCAGAAGATTCGCAGACTGCGGTTTAGGCTGCGACAAACACGAGGCTAGCCCCGTTCAGGCAATGCCGTTTGCCAGTGGGCGCGGGGCCGTCGTCAAAAATATGGCCCAAATGGCTACCGCAGCGGCGACAATGTGCCTCTGTGCGGGTGCTGAACAGCGTGTTGTCTTCTTTCGTGCCAATGGCATTCGGCAGGCTTTGATAAAAGCTTGGCCAGCCCGTGCCGCTGTCGAATTTGGCCGTACTGTCATAGAGCGGCAAATCGCAACCGCGGCACAGGTATGTCCCCGCCGCGTAGGTCTTATCCAGCGGGCTTGTCCCTGCCCGCTCGGTCGCCTCATGGCGCATCACCTGATATTGCAGATCCGTCAACATGGCGCGCCACTGCGCATCCGTTCGGGTCACTTCAAAGGATTCGGCACGCAAGGCCGCTGGGGCCGCTGCTGCCATCAAGGCGGTCAGGGTAAATCGGCGACGGTTCATCATTGGTCATCTCCATCTGGTGTTGCCGCATATCTATGCGATGCGCCGCCCCGAAAATACATGTTTCAGGGCAAAGCACGATGATGTGAGGGGGCTGTGATCGCGGGACGCTGGCACATTCTAACCTCTCAAGGTCTGCGCAAGCGGTGGTCTCTCTGGTCCACTGGCGCAATGTTTAAGACACGCCAGCGGGAGCCAAAGAGTTTCAACCGATCTTAAAGCAGTGTGACGGCGCCCGCCCCGAGAATGGCGCCCGTCGGTTGACCCGTCGGTGATCCACCAAGCGGCTCGTCCGAGATTGCAAGCACGCCATCGGGCAACAGTGCCGCGACATCCGCAGAGATCGCAAGTGCCGCCTGCGCTTGCCCGTCAGGCCAGACACCGAGCGATATCGGCGGGTTTTCCCCAACAATCAGCCATAGCTCTTGCGAACGGCCAGCCAATGGCGTGCCAGCCTCGCGCGACATCTGCAGCGTCCCCTCTGTAGGGTCAAAACGCGCGGTGACCAAAAGGCTCGCATCTTCTGCCGCGATTTCCGCGACGTAAGTCGGGCCTCCGTCTTTGAGGAAATTGGTCTGGCTCAAGACCACCAGCACCAAGACAGCCGCGACAAGTCCACCCAAGACGGGCCCAAAAATGCCCAAGCGCGCCAGCAACGACGGCTTCGCCTCAACAGGGCCGAACAGCGTTTCGGTGATTTGTGCCTGAAGGTGCGCGGGTGGCTCCACAGGATCGATCTCATCGGTCAATGTCGTCAAGCTGGCCGCCCATTGCGCATAATGATCACGCATTTCGGGATCAACGGACAGCACATCTTCAAACGCGACAGCCTCTCCTGAGGTCAGCAGGCCCAAGGCATATTCGGCGGCGAGAGTGATCTCGTCTTCTGTGTCATCGTCATCGGTCATCGCGACAAACACTCTTTCAATTTGATCAGACTGCGGCGCAGCCATGTCCGGACAGTGTTCAGCGGGACGCCGTAGCGCTCCGCCAGCTCTTGATATGTTTCCCCTTCCAAATAGGCGCGGCGGACCGCGTCTGATTTGTCCGGCTCCAGCTCGGCCATACAGGCCACGATTTGCACCCGATCCGACGCCGCAACCGCAAGCGCCTCTGGGCCGGGCGCTGCACTTGGCAGCTCTTCGGCCTCGTCCAACCCTGCACCGCGTGCCGTTTTGCGCGCACGCAATTTGTCGATCGCAAGGTTGCGCGCAACCGTGATGAGCCACGTCATCGGGCTCAGCCCATTCACCTGATAGCGATCCGCATTGTGCCAGATTTTGACAAAGACATCCTGCAAGGCATCCTCGGCTTCTGCCCGATTACCTAAAACACGCAGGCAGATGCCAAATAGTTTCGCCGATGTCGCAGAATAAAGCGCTGCAAAGGCGTCTCTGTCGCCAATCGCGCATTTGGAGAGATACGTCTCAATGTCGGAAAGCTCTGCCATCGCGCCCTTTTACCTGTCGTTTTTCCCCAATGTGACACGATCTGCGCAAAAGGCAACATATTGCTGGGCAGGCAGATGGTGCGGCTAACTGAAGCCAGTACCGCAAAATGATAAGGCTAAAGTGCAAGCCCCCTTCCCCTTGCAGTGCATTGGAATATGTTGCATTCCAAGACCATCACATTAGACGCGCAAAAGCACCACACAGGAAGGCAGCCCCAATGGCCGACGGTATGACAGACATGAACGCAAAACCGACCGAAGATATCTCTGTTCGCGAGGTGTTTGGCATCGACAGCGACATGAAAATCAAAGGGTTTGCAGAACGCTCTGACCGCGTGCCAGAGATTGACCCGACCTATAAGTTTGATCCCGACACGACTTTGGCGATCCTTGCAGGCTTTGGATACAACCGCCGCGTCATGATCCAAGGCTACCACGGCACGGGCAAATCGACGCATATCGAACAAGTCGCGGCCCGCATCAACTGGCCCTGCGTGCGCGTCAACCTCGACAGCCACATTTCCCGTATCGACCTGATCGGCAAAGACGCGATCAAGCTGCGCGACGGCGTGCAAGTGACCGAATTCCACGAAGGCATCCTGCCGTGGGCGCTGCGCAACCCTGTTGCGATCGTGTTTGATGAATATGACGCAGGCCGCGCCGACGTGATGTTCGTGATCCAGCGCGTGTTGGAGGCCGACGGCAAACTCACGCTGCTCGACCAGAACGAGATCATCACGCCGCATAAATTCTTCCGTCTGTTTGCGACAGCCAACACCGTTGGCCTTGGCGACACAACGGGCCTCTACCACGGCACACAGCAGATCAACCAAGCGCAGATGGACCGCTGGTCGCTTGTCGCCACGCTGAATTACCTCAGCCACGACGCCGAGGCAGCCATCGTGCTGTCCAAGTCGCCACACTATAACAACGACAAGGGACGCAGGATCGTCAGCCAGATGGTCACCGTTGCCGACCTGACGCGCACGGCATTCATGAACGGCGATCTTTCTACCGTGATGTCGCCACGCACCGTTCTGGCATGGGCCGAAAACGCGCGCATCTTCCAAGACGTAGGCTACGCCTTCCGCCTGTCGTTCCTGAACAAATGCGACGAGTTGGAGCGTCAGACTGTTGCCGAATTCTACCAGCGCTGCTTTGACGAAGAACTGCCTGAAAGCGCTGCAAGCCTGAGCTTGGGGTAACCGAATTTTCGCCGAAAATTCGAAAACTCCAAATTTTCGGCGAAAATTTGACGACAAGAGGCACAGCTAGATGACCAAACCATCAGACAACCCAGCCGATCCGTTTAAAAAGGCCCTCGCCGAGGCAACGAAGGTCATGGCCAATGACCCCGAACTGACGGTCAGCTACTCAGTTGATCCTGCGGGCCAAACTGCCGACACCATGCGCCTGCCGCAAGTTACCCGCCGCATGACACGCGAAGAGGTGCTACTGGCACGCGGCACCGCAGACGCCTTTGCCTTGCGCCACAAATACCACGATGCCAAAACCGCTGCGCGTTACATGCCGCAGGGCCAGATGGCCAAAGACCTCTATGAGGCCATGGAGTCCGCACGGGTTGAGGCGATTGGCGCCCGCCACATGCCTGGCACGGCGAGCAACATCGACGCGAAAATCGGCGATGAAGCACGGCGCAAGGGCTATGACCAGATCACGAACGCCTCGGATGCGCCGCTCGCGGTGGCGGCTGGCTATCTGATCCGCCACCTCGCCACAGGCCGCCCGCTCCCGAAGGGGGCGGAAAACGTCATGGAGCTTTGGCGCGGCTTTATCGAGGATCACGCGGGGAACACCCTGACAAACCTCTCCGATATGATCGCCGACCAACAGGCTTTCGCAAAATTTGCGCGCCAAATGATCGCCGACCTTGGCTATGCCGACCAGTTGGGCGATGACCCTGACACGTCGGACGAAGACCAAGACGACGCGGCGCAAGACGGCGCAGACGAGGAAGAGCAGCCCGACAGTAACGGCAACGACGAGAGCGAAGGCGAAGAGGCCGAAGCCTCGCCCGAAGAGACCCAAGAGGACCAGCAGGATCAATCCGAAGCGCAGGTCTCAATGGATGATCAGGCCGACGCCGAGATGGGCGACGAATCAGATGTGAACGAAGGCGAGGCACCGTTAGAGCCCCCCGCGCCTCTGCCGATCTCGGATGCGGACCCGAATTATAAGGTCTTTACAAGCGATTTTGATGAGGAAATCTCTGCTGAGGATCTTGCCGAAGCTGCCGAGCTTGAGCGCCTGCGCGCCTATCTCGACCAGCAGCTTGAGCCGCTCAAAGGCGCCGTGTCGCGCCTCGCCAACAAGCTGCAACGCCGCTTGCAAGCCCAGCAAAACCGCTCTTGGGAATTCGACCTTGAGGAAGGTATCTTGGACGCGGGCCGCCTCGCGCGCGTCGTCGCCTCGCCCACAACGCCACTTTCGTTCAAGCGCGAGAAAGACACCGACTTCCGCGATACGGTCGTCACACTTCTGCTTGATAACTCGGGCTCCATGCGTGGCCGCCCAATCTCTATTGCTGCGATTTGTGCGGACGTGATGGCGCGCACGCTTGAGCGTTGCGCCGTGAAAGTCGAAATCCTGGGCTTTACCACCAAGGCATGGAAAGGCGGGCAATCCCGGGAAAAGTGGCTGGCCGAAGGTCGCCCCGTCACGCCCGGCCGCCTCAACGACTTGCGCCACATTGTCTATAAATCCGCCGACGCGCCTTGGCGCAGAACGCGGCCCAATCTGGGGCTGATGATGAAAGAAGGCCTCTTGAAGGAAAACATCGACGGTGAGGCGCTCGAATGGGCGCACCGCCGTGTCGTGAACCGCCCAGAGCAGCGCAAGGTTTTGATGGTGATCTCTGACGGTGCGCCGGTTGACGATAGCACCCTGTCGGTGAACCCTGCCAATTACCTTGAAAAGCACCTGCGCGACGTGATCGCGATGGTTGAGAAACGCAAAGCGGTGGAGCTCGTCGCCATCGGGATCGGCCATGACGTGACACGCTATTACGAGCGCGCAGTGACGATCACGGACGTCGAGCAGCTTGCGGGTGCGATGACCGAGCAGCTTGCCAGCCTGTTTGACACAGATCCGCGCAAACGCGCCCGCGTCTTGGGGATGCGCAAAGTCAGTTAAATTTGACGCCCCCTTGGGGCGCCAAACCTCCGGCGGAGGTATTTTTGGCCAAAAGAAGATGGGGTCTTTTCATGTTTCAGACGTTTGAGAACAGTTCCGATCCAAGCCAAGGGCCCGCGCGATTAGCGGCCCTGCGCACCCAAATGGTGGCGCACCATGTCGACGCCTTCTTCATCCCCCGTGCCGATGCGCATCAGGGCGAATATGTGGCCCCGCGTGACGCGCGCCTTGCATGGCTTACAGGGTTCACAGGCTCTGCGGGCTTTTGTATCGCGACGGCGGATAAGGCGGGCGTTTTCATCGATGGCCGCTACCGCGTGCAGGTCCGCGACCAGATTGCGGATGTTTTCAGCCCAGTTCACTGGCCCGAAATCGGCGCCGCGGATTGGCTCAAGGATGCCCTCCCGACAGGCAGCGTCATCGGGTTTGATCCTTGGCTGCATACCGTGGATGAGATCAACACCCTGCGTGACGCCCTGCCGGAAATGACGCTGAAAGCGACCGAAAACCTCGTCGATGCGATTTGGGCCGATCAACCCGCAGCCCCTACCGCCCCCTTCTTTGCGCAGGATATTTCGCTTGCGGGCGAAAGCAGTGCCGATAAACGCGCGCGGCTTGCGCCCTTGCTCAAAGCGGATTGCGCTGTCGTCACCCTGCCCGATAGTATCGCGTGGCTGCTCAACATTCGCGGCGCCGATATCGAGCGCAATCCTGTCCCGCAAGCCTTTGCGATATTTCACAAATCTGGTGCGGTTGATCTTTTTGCCGGGCCGAATAAGGCGCACGACATTGCAGATCACCTCGGAGCCGAGGTCACCACATATAACATCAGCGCCTTTGCCGAGCACGTCAAAACCTCAACTTGCACGGTCCAAATCGATCCCAAAACGGCGCCAGAAGCGCTCCGCTTGGCCCTCGCTAACGCGACTGTCACCCATGCGCCCGACCCGTGCTTGCTGCCCAAGGCCCTCAAAAACCCGACTGAAATCGCGGGCGCGAAGGCTGCGGCCAAACGTGACGGCGTGGCGATGGTTCGCTTTCTTGCATGGCTCGACCAAGAAGCGCACAAAGGGACCTTGACCGAGATCGACGTCGTCAAAAAGCTCGAAGGCTTCCGCCGAGAGACCAACGCGCTGCGCGACATCAGCTTTGAGACGATTTGCGGCGCAGGCGCGCATGGGGCCATCGTGCATTACCGCGTCACCGAGTCCACGAACCGCCCCGTAAAAACCGGCGAGTTGCTGCTTGTCGACAGTGGCGGCCAATATGTGGATGGCACCACCGACATCACGCGCACCATCATTGTGGGCACCCCCTCTGACACGCACCGCACATGCTATACGCGCGTTTTGCAGGGCATGATTGCAGTCAGCCGCGCCCGCTTTCCCAAGGGTGTTGGTGGCCAACACCTCGACGCGCTGGCCCGCTTCCCGCTTTGGACGGCAGGCATGGATTACGACCACGGCACAGGCCACGGCATCGGAAGTTATCTGAGCGTGCACGAAGGCCCGCAAGGCATCTCGCGCCGCTCCACTGTCGCGCTTGAGGCGGGCATGATCTTGTCAAACGAGCCGGGCTATTACCGTGAAGGAGCCTTTGGAATTCGCATCGAAAACCTGATCACGGTGATCCCTGCCCCTGCCATCGCAGGCGGCGATGATCGCGATATGCTCGCTTTTGATACCCTCACGCTTGTTCCGCTCGACAGGCGCCTGATCGACACAAATCTTTTGTCAAACGACGAACGGGACTGGATTGATCAGTATCATTTGGCTACGTTGGACGTCTTGGTGGCAGACTTACGCGACGACGCATTGGCTTGGATACAACAGGCCTGCGCACCGCTGTGACCCTCACATTTTAAGGACTATAACATGGCGCAAAAAATCACCATTCGTCCCGCGACCGGCACTTGGGTCATCCGCGCGGCTGGTGCCGTAATCGGCGAAAGCAATGACGCATTGGAATTGACCGAAAGCGATTACCCGCCTGTTATCTATTTCCCGCGAGGCGATATCGCGATGGCGTTTCTTGATCCGACAGACCAGACATCCAGCTGCCCGTTCAAGGGGACAGCCTCCTATTTCACGATTGTTGCGAAAAGCGGACCGATCAAAAACGCGGGCTGGTCTTATGAAGCGCCAAAGCCTGACGTTGCCGCGATCAAGGATCACATCGCGTTTTACACTAATGAAAAAGTGACCGTCGAACAGGTTTAAGAGTGTTCCTCCTTGGCCGTTGCAGCCAAGGCCTTGTTCATCGCGCGCAATGCGTCGACCTGAAATAACGCACCGCATAGCTCGGGCGGGCTGTCATCCCCGCCCAGCGTAACCACTGGAATATAGGCGTGGTTGCCCTGCTCAAACATTGGCATGGCCTGTTCCAAGGTCGCGTTTCCGTCGATGTAAACCCCTTCTCCGACCAATTCCCAGCAGGCATCCTCTGGCGCTGCCCGCTTTGCGCCGCTCTCGCGCATGATCGTGCTCACGCGGAATGTCGCCAAAAGATAGGCCTGCGGGCCAGCCGCCAGATGCACATTGCGCCGCTCCAGTTGGGTGAGAAAGAACGACCGGTCAACAAGCCGTGAGGCGAGCGCCGTTGACATGGACACCGAGACCATCACCGCCATGGCCGTTTGCCAGTCTCCGGTCAATTCAAACACGATCAGGGTCGTTGAAATCGGCGCGCCCAACACGGCCGCCGCCACAGCCCCCATTCCGGCCAAAGCGTAGATCGTGACGCCATCCGAGAGGGTCGGGAAAATCCCCGTTGCGATCGCGCCAAAGGCAAGCCCCGTCAATGCCCCAATCATCAAAGAGGGTGAGAATATGCCGCCCCCCATGCGCCCGCCCAAAGTAATCGCGACGGCGATAACTTTGAGCACAGCAAAGACAATCGCCTCGAGCAAGACCAACTTGCCAGTCAGCGCGGCCGTGGTGGTCTCGTAGCCCACGCCGATGATATGCGGCCAGAAAATCGCCAATCCACCAAGCATTGCGCCAGCCAGTGCGGGGCGTAAATAGCGGGGGAAACCGAGCGCATTCTGCACAGTTGTCCCCAGATCATCGGCCCAGAAAAGCGCGCGCATCAGCACAAATGCGACCAAACCGCAGACCAGCCCCAACAGCAAAAAGGCGGGTAGTTCGACATAAAACCCAAGCGCGTTTTGGACGGGCAGCACGAATTCTGTCACGTCACCAAAGGACAAACGGTTGATCACGGTGCCCGCCACGCTCGCGATCACAATGGGCGCAAAGGCATGAACCGCGAAGTGACGCAAAATCACCTCAAGCGCGAATAATGCCCCCGCCAGCGGCGAGTTAAAGCTGGCCGATACGGCGGCGGCCACGGCACAGCCGAGCAAATCGCGCCCTGTGATCCCGTTGGCGCGAATGGCGCGGCTGACCAGTGTCGACAGCACGGCGGCCAAATGCACGACAGGGCCTTCCCGGCCCGATGATCCGCCCGTCGAGAGCGTGATCAGGCTGGCCAGTGCCGAGGCAAATCCACGGCGCACCGCGACGCGCCCCTCGTTCAGCGCCGCTCCCTCAATCACGTCGCTGACCGAGCGGGCCCGCCCGTCATTAGTGAACCGGTCCAGGATCACCCCCACTGCCAAGCCGCCCAAAATCGGGATGATCAAAACCTGATACCACGCCAACTGCGCTACGGCCGTTTCAAATTGGGACGCATCGCCCGTCCCGTAAAGCGCGCCTTGCAACCAGTTGATGCCCAAGCGGAAAAGGACGGCGGCGAAGCCTGAAGCGATCCCAATCGCGAGCGCAATAAACCAAAACTGCAACTGCGACGGACCACGCGTTTTGACCAGATGAAACCCGTTCCGACATGACTGTTTGACGCCCGAGACGCCCTCGCCGATCCACGTTAAAACTGGCCCCGCCATTTGGTCTCCACCTCTGGTGCCGCGCTCAAAGCCGCGCTACTGTGCGCTATGACTATTTCATCCGCCATCACCGCTCTCAGCTCCCTTCTAGGGGATCGTCTCTCTGTGACCAAGTCTGATCTGGCCTTGCATGGCCAATCGGAGTCGCATTTTACGCCTATGCCCCCCGATGCGGTGGCCTACGCTGTCTCGACCGAAGAGGTGAGCGAGATCGTCAAGATCTGTGCCGCACACGAATGTCCGATTATCCCGTGGGGTACAGGCACCTCGCTGGAAGGCCATAGCCTTGCGCCACGCGGCGGCCTCACGATTGACCTGTCGCGGATGGACAAGATCCTTGCCGTCAATCCCGCCGATATGGACGCCCAAGTCCAACCCGGTGTCACCCGCGAAGCGCTCAATACACATCTGCGCGAAACGGGCCTTTTCTTTCCCGTCGATCCCGGAGCCAATGCCTCGCTGGGTGGTATGACCGCGACCCGTGCCTCTGGCACCACTTCCGTCCGTTATGGCACGATGCGCGACAATGTCATGGGGCTGACCGTGGTTCTGGCCTCGGGCGAGATCATCTACACAGGGACACGCGCGCGCAAATCCTCGGCGGGCTATGACCTGACTGGCCTGATGGTCGGCTCTGAGGGCACGCTTGGCATCATCACCGAAATCACGCTGCAACTGCACGGGCAACCGCAGGCAAGCTCTTCGGCCATCTGCGCGTTTGACACTATCGAAGGTGCCGTGAATGCGGTCATTGAGACCATTCAAATGGGGATCCAAGTCGCGCGCATCGAGCTTGTCGATAGCGACGCTGCCTTGGCCGTAAATGCTTATTCTGGGGCCAGCTTCCGCGACGCGCCACACCTGCTCTTGGAATTTCACGGCACCGATACCTCTGTCGCCGAAGACGCCGCGACATTTGGCGAGATCGCCGCCGAACACGGCTCCCAAGGCTTTGAATGGTCCGCGAAATCAAAGGACCGCAACCGCCTGTGGAAAATGCGCCACGAGGCCTATTACGCCATGCTCGCCTCGCGCAAGGGGGCCGTTGCGGTCGTCACCGACGTTTGCGTGCCAATCTCGCGGCTGGCCGAGGCACTGCTAGAAACCAAAGCCGATATCGCCGCCTCCGGCATTCCCGGCCCGATTGTCGGCCATGTCGGCGACGGTAACTTTCACGCAGCCCTTCTGATCGACCCGAATATCCCCGAAGAGCGCGACATCGCCGTGGCCCTCGCCGCCCGCATGGCCAAACGGGCCCTCGCATTGGGCGGCACCATCACGGGCGAACACGGCGTCGGTATGGGCAAGCTTGGCTATATGGAGGCCGAACACGGGCCCGCTTGGGCCGTCATGGGCGCCATCAAAACCGCCCTTGATCCACAGAACATCATGAATCCGGATAAGCTGGTGCCGCCGAGGAACTAGATGGGCATCAACGCCCGCGCCGCAGCCCGTGCAGCTTCGGTGATCGTATCGCCAGATAGCATCCGTGCGATTTCGTCGATGCGTGCGTCCGCATCCAAAGGCAATACCGTCGAGAGCGTCTCGGTCGCCGTTTGCCGCTTCTCAACCCGCCAGTGGTGACCGCCAAGGGCCGCGACCTGCGGTGAGTGCGTCACAACCAAAACCTGACCGCCCTTGGCCAGATCGGCCAAACGACGGCCCACCGCGTCGGCAGTCGCTCCGCCCACACCACGGTCGATTTCGTCGAAAATCATCGTGAGGCCCGCATCCGTCGCCGTCAGGCAGACCTTCAACGCCAGCAAGAACCGCGACAACTCCCCGCCTGACACGATCTTGTTGATCGGTCCCGCAGGTGCGCCGGGGTTGGTCGCCACGGTAAAGGCCACCGCGTCGCGCCCCTCGGGTCCGGCCTCGGCTGTCACGACCTCGGTCAGAAAGACGGCCCGTTCCATCTTGAGCGGTGCGAGTTCCGCTGCCATCGCTTTGTCCAGCTTCTTGGCGGCAATCTGACGCGCTGCGGTCAAACGTTCTGAACCTGCATCATAGACGGCCTGCGCCGTCATAACGTCACCTTGTAAGTGCTTCAGTTCCTTGGCACTTCCATCCAACAGCTCCAAGCGCGAACGCAACGCATCGGCAAAGGGGCCGAGGTCGTCTGCCAGCACATCGTGCTTGCGGGCCAAGCCACGGATCGCGAATAACCGCTCCTCAACCTCTTCCAATTCGGAGGGGTTAAACGACAGTTGCGCAAGACAATCCTCAACGCCATCCTGCGCCTCATCCAATGCCATGGCCGCCCGTTCAAGCGCCTCCAAAGCACCATCCAAACCGCCCTCGGCCTTGCCCGCAATACCGTTCAACCAGCGCACAGCGTCAGAAACAGATCCTTCGGCCCCCTGCAAACCTATCGCCTCGCGGGCCTTCACAATATCTTCGCGGATCTTCTCGGCAGCCTGCATCAAACGGCGCTGGGTGTCTAACGCCGCTTCTTCGCCCGCAAGTGGCATCAGCGCATCCAACTCGGCCACAGCATGGCGCAAATATTCTTCTTCGGCGCGGGCCTCGGCCACGCGCGCCTCTGCCGCCTTCAATGCTTTTTGCGCGACAGACAAAGACCGCCAAGCGGCGCGGCATTTCTCGATATCCGCATCAAGCCCCGCAAATGTATCAAGCATCAAACGGTGACCGCGCGGGTTCAGTAGCCCGCGATCATCATGCTGGCCGTGAAGTTCCACCAAAGTATCCGACAAGTTGCGAAGCACTTCGCCACTGACGCGCCGGTCGTTGATCCACGCTGTTTTGCGGCCATCGCGGGTGTTGATCCGGCGCAAGATGACCTCGCCGTCCTCAACCTCAATCCCTGCGTCATCCAAGACCAAACGTCCCGCATGACCCGCAGGCAAATCAAACGCCGCAGTGACTTCTCCCTGCTCGGCCCCTGCACGGACCAGTTCAGCGCGGCCGCGCCACCCAAGTACGAACCCAAGACTATCAAGCAAAATCGACTTGCCCGCACCCGTTTCACCAGTCAGCACATTAAGGCCCGGCTGAAACGAAAGTTCCAACCGATCAATAATGAGCATGTCACGAATATCTATGTGGCGTAGCATATCTGCGTAGGATGGGTTTTAACCCATCTCCCGATCACAACCATTCACCGCGCAAGACTTGGCGATAAATCGACGACAACCAATTGTCGCCCGACGACTGGGCGGCAAGACCCTGCCCCGTCAACAACGCGTAACTATCCTGATACCAAAGGGTCGATGGATAGTTATGGCCCAAAATCGCACCCGCGGTCTGGGCTTCATCCGTCAAGCCAAGCGCCAGATAGCCTTCAACCAAACGGTGCAGGGCCTCGGCAGTATGCGACGTGGTCTGGAAATCCTCAACCACAATGCGGAACCTGTTAACGGCTGCCGCATAATGCTTGCGCTTGAGGTAATAGCGGCCGATTTCCATTTCTTTGGCTGCCAAATGGTCAAAGGCCAAATCAAACTTCAAAATCGACGAACGGGCATATTCGGTATCAGGATACTGCTCGATCACAGCACGCAAGGCCTGCAAGGCTTGGAACGTCAGCCCCTGATCACGGCCAATCTCGTCGATCTGGTCGTAGTAGGACAAGGCGAGCAGATATTGCGCATAAGCCGCATCCTCGGAGGCGGGATAAAAGTCGATATAACGCTGGGCTGCGGCACGGCTATTGGGATAGTCGCGATCCTTATGGAAAGAATAGACCTGCATGATCAATGCGCGTTTGGCAAAATCGGAATAGGGATAAAGCCGTTCGATCTCACCAAAATAGGTCGCGGCATCCTGCGGCTTGCCGCGCTCGAGCTCATATTCGCCACGCTGGAAAATCTCCGCAGCGGTATATTGCTCCAAAATGGCGGGGTTTGCGGCAGGATCGATCTCGTTGCTGCATCCAACAAGCAGTCCAAGGGCCAAAACAGTCCCCATAAGGGTTGCTTTGGATCCAAACTGAGACTTGGCTTCTGACATCAACGGCCCTCGCACCTCAAACGTCGCATCAGAGCGACGTGCTCCGGCGTATTGGATTACGGTCTAGCATAGAAAAATCGGGGGCAAAATGCCTTTTGACACCTTGTTGAACAACTCTGCGTTTTGGAGCCTATGCGACGGCGAAAAGATCGGCCTTGCTCACACCTACACCAGGCAAACGGGCCGCAATTTTTGCATCACAGCGCACCCAGCGCCACGCCGAATGATCTGCAAATAAGGCCTGCAACAACAGGTTCGTCATGGCGTGCCCCGCACGAACCCCAGTGTAGCGCCCCAAGATCGGCGCTCCAGCCGTATAAAGATCGCCCAAGGCGTCCAGCATCTTATGGCGCACAGCCTCGTCCGCATGGCGCAAACCACCGGGGCTCAGGACGCGGTCGCCTTCGACAACAACAGCGTTCTCAAGCGTTCCGCCCAAGGCCAGACCCTTGGCACGCATCGCTTCCACGTCGGAATTGCGGCAGAATGTCCGGCTATCGCAAAGCTCGCGGACAAAGGCACCATTGGCCATATTCAAGGTTTTTTCCTGATGACCAATCGCAGCATCGGCAAAGGTGATGCCAAATTCGATCTGCAAGCCCGTGGCAGGTGACAGACGCGCTATCACGTCGCCGTCCACCACTTCCACATCGCGCAGAATTTCGATCGCAAAAAGTGGCGCATCAAGACGGGTCAAACCAGCATCGACAATGCCACGCACGAAAGCGGCCGCAGACCCATCCATAATCGGCACTTCGGGGCCATCAATGTCGACGATCACATTGTGCACGCCCGTACCCGAAAACGCGGCCATCAAATGTTCGATGGTCGAAACAGTGAGGCCGGCCTCGTTTTCCAGACGAGTGTTCAACGGAGAGACGATGACCTGATTCCACTTTGCCGCAAGCACGTTATCCACGTCCACGACATCGACGCGGCGAAAGACAATGCCGGTCTGTGCCGCTGCAGGGCGCAGCACGATTGTCGCAGGGCGACCAGTATGCAAACCGGTGCCTTCAAAGGTCACAACTGATTTCAATGTGGTTTGCACGATGTTGGCCTCGGGTTGATTCATTTCTCGTTGACCATCAGGTACTGCGGCGGGCGGCATTTCACAATTCACGCTTTGTAACGGTCTGAAACACCTTAGTAATAAATTAGTCAAAGTCTTGTTTTAAAACGGAAAAAGCCGCCCTAGGGGGGCGGCTCATCTCGATTTTACCTAGCGTCACAAAGCGACGTGCGCAGGCTTAATTTGCCTGACGACGCAGGAACGCAGGGATCTCGATACGCTCTTGCTCAGGATCGGCATCATGGGATGGCTCTTCGCGCAGGGCTGTGACCTGGGGCTGTGCGCGGCTTGGCTGCTGTGCATCATGTGCACCCGCCCCTGTCATGCGATTGATCAAAGAGTTGATACCAAAGCGTGGACGCTCGCCTTCATGTGTCGTCGGGGCCGCTGGTGCACGATATTGCTGCTGTGGTGCCTTAGAAACAGCGGCCTGCAAGCGGGCCAAGGCCTCTGGAGACGGTGTGCCTGCTGCTGGCGCGCGTGGTGCTACGAAGGTTTCAGGCGCATCCATCATTGGCTCTGTGCGTGGCTTGTAGGCTGGCGGTGGCAGATCGTCGGTCTCGTCAGCGAAGGCTTCGCGCAAATCGTCGTAGTCATGCGCGTTGTTTTCGACCTGCATGTCGTCGTCCATGTCCTCGAACAACGTGCGCGCAGGTGCCGCTGCGGCAACAGGGGCTGCCTCAGCACGCGGCGCTGGCTGCGGCGCTGGACGTGGTGCAGGTGCAGCGGCGCGGGCCACAACAGGTGCTGCAACTTCACGGACTTCTCCAGCTTGGGCTTGTGGCTTGAGTGGAGCGGCCATGGACCGACGGGGCAAAGGCATATCGTTCGACTTGACTGCCGCGTCAATCCCTGTGGCCACAACGGAAACACGCATCTTGCCTTCCATGGAGGTGTCCAGCGTGGAGCCGACGATGATGTTGGCCTCTGGGTCAACCTTTTCGCGGATCTTGTTGGCTGCTTCGTCAAGTTCGAACAATGTGAGGTCGTAACCGCCAGTGATGTTGATCAGAACGCCACGCGCGCCTTCGAGTGAAATCTCGTCGAGCAGCGGGTTTGCAATCGCCTTCTCGGCAGCCTCGATGGCACGGTTCTCGCCTTCGGCCTCGCCTGTGCCCATCATCGCCTTGCCCATTTCGTCCATCACGGCGCGCACGTCGGCAAAGTCGAGGTTGATCAGGCCGGGACGGACCATCAGGTCGGTCACGCCCTTCACACCCTGGTACAGCACATCGTCAGCAAGCTGGAAGGCTTCGGTGAATGTGGTTTTTTCATTGGCCAGACGGAACAGGTTCTGGTTTGGAATGATGATCAGCGTATCAACAACCTTTTGCAGGGCCTCGATGCCCTCTTCAGCCTGCTTCATGCGCTTGCCGCCCTCAAACTGGAACGGCTTGGTCACAACGCCGACAGTCAGAACGCCAAGCTCGCGCGCCGCCTGTGCGATGATCGGGGCAGCGCCTGTGCCCGTGCCACCGCCCATACCGGCGGTGATGAAGCACATGTGCGCACCAGCAAGGTGGTCAACGATTTGCTCGATGCTTTCTTCGGCAGCGGCAGCGCCAACGGTTGCGCGGGCACCAGCACCAAGACCTTCGGTAACCTTGATCCCCATCTGAATGCGCGACGCGGCTTTGGCATGTTGCAAGGCCTGCGCGTCGGTGTTCGCAACAACGAACTCGACCCCATCCAGTTCCTTGTCGATCATGTTATTGACCGCGTTACCGCCAGCACCACCAACACCAAAAACGGTGATCCGGGGCTTCAGTTCGTCCTGACCGGGAATGGAGAGGTTCAATGTCATTGCTCTGTCCGCCTATGCTTTTTGGGGCCCGTCCCACCGGGCATTCGTCTATACTTTGGACCGACATTAGACACATCAGCCCCGCAGGTCACGCATAAATCACAAAATAGCCACCAAATGTGGGGCTTTTTTCGTGATTTTCCGCCGTATTTGGACGACTAGGCAAGATATCGCGTATTACCAGTTGTCCTTAAACCATTTCACGGCCCGCTTAAGAGAGCGCCCCGAGTAATTATCGACGGGAATCTCGAAGTCCCACCACTCATCTTGCGGGTGAGCGGCAAATAAAGTGAGTCCCACTGCGGATGAAAAAGCCGGACCAATCGCAGCCTGAGGGAGGCCCTGAACACGCAACGGGCGGCCCAAACGGACCTGCTGACCCAAAATCTTGCTGGCCAATCCATCAAGCCCTGGAATCTGGCTACCACCGCCGGTCAGCACGATTTGGTGCGACGGCAGATGTTCGAATCCTGCGGCATCCAGTCGGACGCGGACCTCTTCCAGAATCTCTTCAACACGCGGGCGCATGATTCCGATCAGCTCGGCGCGCGAAACGGTGCGGCGGTCGTGCTCATAGTCGCCCGTATCGCCGCCGATCTCGATCATCTCGCGGTCATCCATGCCCGTGGCGACAATGCCGCCATAGAAGGTCTTGATCCGCTCTGCGGTGGCCATCGGCACCGACAGCCCCATGGAAATATCAGAGGTGACGTGATCGCCGCCCATGCGCACCGCATCGGCGTAGATCATGTGTTTTTTCATAAAGACCGAAATGCCCGTGGACCCGCCGCCAAGATCAATACAGGCCGCGCCCAGCTCTTGCTCGTCCTCGACCAGCGAGGAAATCCCCGAGGCATAGGCGCTTGAAGCGATCCCTGCCAGTTCCAGATCACAGCGCTTGATACAGAAGAATATGTTCTGCAAAGCGACGCTATCGACCGTCAGCATATGCATATCGCAGTTAAGCTGGTTGCCGATCTGCCCGCGCGGGTCGGCCATGCCAGAGCGATGATCGAGCGCGAAATTCACAGGCTGGGCGTGAAGCACATCACGCTCTGCGCCGTAATCTGGCAAGTCGCAAGCGGCCATCACGCGGCCAATATCGCCGTCCGTGACCAAGCCGTTGGCAATATCGACAGATCCATCAAGGCCATAAGACTTTGGGCGACCGCCAGCCAGACAGGCAATCACATGATCCACGCGGACATTGGCCATCTTCTGGGCCGCTTGTACCGCCGTGCGGATCGCGCGCTCGGTCTCTTGCATGGCGTCAACTTCGCCGAACTTCACACCGCGAGAGCGGGTTGTTGCAGCCCCGATCACGCGGAACGATGATTGCCCCGCCAAAGACCCGACGCCATCCGCGCCGCGAAACGTCTCGGGGCCATCAAAGCGCAAGACAAGACAAGCAATCTTGCTTGTCCCAATGTCCAAAATCGCAATCACACCGCGCTGCATCGCCGCTTTGCGCATGTTCCGCATGGCGCGTTGGCTATCGTATAGATCACCCATTTAGTTGTCTGCCTCTGTTTGTCCGGCGCGGTGCAGGGCACCGGCGGCTTCTTTATTAACGCGAATTGTTGGTCTGTTCGGATTGCGCATATCGACGACCGCCACGTCCCTGTCGAGCAGGTCGCGGGCCTGCTGCAAAACGATCACGCGGTCAAGCGCCCCCACGGCCCCGTCGGCGGGCAGCAAGATCCGTTGATCGCGGTCCAGCACGATATCCCAGCGCCGCTCGCCCATACGGACAAGGCCGCGCATCCGCTCTTGCAAGGGTTTGGCGTCTTTGAACAGGTCGAGCGCCTCGGCAATGTGATCCTGCGCGCCGTCCCCTGCAATCAGCGGTAAATCAAGACGATCCGTGCGGCTTTCGACAAAACCAGCGTAAACGCCCTCTTCATCAATCAGCCGCAGCAAATCGCCGTCGCGCCACACGGCAACAGGCACACGCGGCGTAATATCCACCATAAGCTTGCCCGCATCCCCCAACCTGACGCGGGCCGAGCGTATACCGTCCAGCGCCTCGACGCGCTTGCGCATTGTTTCAAGGTCAAGCTCGAAAGAGGACACAGGAAAGCTCATCGGCAACACCAACGCGACGCTGGCGGCCAGATCCTCGGTCGCACCCTCGACCTGCATCGCGGAAATCATAAATTCGGGGCGCTGCTGGATCGTTGCTTTGGCCTGCGCAACCGTGGCGGCAACCAATGCACGGTTTTCGTCGTGGCTATACCAGCTCACGGCCACGATCCCGATGATCGCAAGCGGGCCACCGAACCGGATCAGACCGCGCACTCCGGGCGTGAGCATCCAGCGCTGATAGCGATACTTCCACTTTGACGGGGCCGGATCGCGCGGCAGGCTGGCGCGGGGGCGCATGGCGGTTAGCGGTTGCATGACGCATCCTCCACCATCCAGCGGCACAACTCGGGGAAGGATATCCCTGCATGTGCGGCTTGCTCGGGGGCCAGCGACGTGGGCGTCATCCCCGGCTGTGTGTTGGTCTCTAACAAAATCAGACCGTCAAGGCCCTTGCTTTCATCCCAACGGAAATCTGTGCGACTGACACCACGGCAGCCCAAAGCGCGGTGGGCGCGCAGGGCATAGTCAAGACAGGCATCGGTGATCTCTTGCGGAATATCGGCAGGCACAACATGTCGCGAACCGCCTGCCTTGTATTTGGCATCATAATCATACCAGCCATCGACAATAATATCGGTCACGCCCAAGGCCCGATCGCCCATCACCGTCGTCGTGAGTTCCCGACCCGCAGCATAGGCCTCGACCATCACCGTCTCGGGCATGGTGTCTGCGAGCACGGGCGGATGAGTAGCATCAGCGGCAACAAGATAAATGCCGACGCTTGACCCTTCGTTGTTGGGCTTGACCACATAAGGGGGCGGCATGACATGGGCTTTCGCGACCTCCCCTTTCGGGACAATCACGCTTTCGACAACAGGCAAGCCGACAGAGCGGTAAGCCGCCTTCGTGCGCTGCTTATCAAGCGCCAGTGACGACGCCAAAACGCCAGAATGTGTGTAGGGGATTTGCATCCATTCGAGCAGACCCTGAACGCAGCCATCCTCACCCCAGCGACCGTGGAGCGCGTTGAAAACAACATCAGGAGCAATCTCGGTCAAACGCAAAGCGAGATCGCGGCCAGCATCGACCTCGATCACGTCACATCCTGATACCCGCAAAGCCGCCGCGCATTCGGCCCCAGAACTCAACGAAACTTCACGCTCCGCTGATGGGCCGCCCATCAAAACAACAACTTTCGGGTTTGCCCTGCTCGACATACCCACCACCTTATTACGCAGACCTTTATTGGCCTGTCAGTTCTTTGCGCCACCCCTGCCTTGGGGCAATATCTTGTAGCCTTCGCGGATCGACGACCCTATCGGTTGCCTATTCGCATAATTTCCCACTCTAACGTGATCGCACTGGAATCGTAAACCTTTTTCCGCACCAGCTCGCCCAAATCTTCAAGATCCGCCGCCGTTGCATCCCCCGCATTGGTCAGGAAGTTCGAATGCTTGATGTTCATCACCGCACCGCCAAGGGTCGCACCACGCATACCCGCGTCGTCGATGACCTTCCAAGCTTTCAAATCATGCACGTCGTCGGCACGGCCCGTCGAAGAAAACCCCGCCGGATTACGGAACGTGGAGCCCGCCGTGCGGTCTTTTGTCGGCTGGCTTTCGTCGCGTTTGGTCAATTGCTCGGCCATCCGGGTCTCCAACGCGGCAGGGTCACCTTCGGCCGCATGCAGGACAGCGCTCACAATTACCGCACCCTCGGGCAAGACCGACGACCGATAGGCCAATTGCAGATCACCCGCAGGCACCTCCACCACGGTCCCGTCGCGCATCACAACCGTGACGCTTTGCAATACATCGGCCGTATAGCTGCCATAACAACCCGCGTTCATGCGAACAGCCCCGCCAATCGTGCCCGGAATGGTGCGCAAAAATGTAAGATCGAGCCCCTCGACCGCCGCCTTGCGCGCGATATGCGCATCCAGCGCCGCAGCCCCCGCCTTTACAGCCTGCCCGTCAAAGGAAATGCTATTAAATCCGCGTCCCAAGCGGATCACAACGCCTGTGATCCCGCCGTCGCGGACGATCAGATTTGATCCGACACCCATCGAAAAGACAGGCACGCTGGGGTCAAGGGCGGCCAAAAACTGCGCTAGATCATCGACATCCGCAGGCTGGAACAAAACATCCGCAGGCCCGCCCACGCGCATCCACGTCAGGTCAGCAAGCGGGCGATCAAGGGTCAAAGTGCCGCGCACTGGGGGTAATTGCATCTTCATGAACGGCCCATAACGCGACGCACCTAGCGGGTCAAATAGATCAACGGCCAGCGCAGCACCGATCCACCCGCTGCAAGCACAAACAAACCGATCCACGGCCCGTTGTCATATGTCACCCAGCCCAAAACCGGCACGCCGACTGCGATCATCGCATAGGCAAAGCGCCAATGCTGGTCTTTGGACGGAAACATCGCGACCACATTGGCCACGATCAACCAGAGCGCCGCTGCGGCCAGAGAGATCATCGGGGCAGCTCCGGCTTTTGACCGCGCGCACGGGCATAGAAATACATGAACGGCCTACGGAACATAGACACAGAGGCCGCAAACGCCAGAACCGCCACAAACCAGCCAAAGTCATAGCCGATCCAGACGATCAAAAACGGTGCCGCGATCAACAACATAATACCAAGCGGATACTGCCTGCGCATCGGCAAAAACGCGGTCCCCGTCGCAACGAGGACCCACAGGCATCCTATGACGAGCGACCCTGTCACTTTTCCAAACGCGCGGGCAAGGCATTGGCCCAAGCCGAGATCGTCCCTGCCCCAAGGCAAACAACCATATCACCTGGTTTGGCCTGTTCGCGCACGAGGCGTTCCAGATCGTCCTCACTGGCCACAGCGCGGGCGTGGCGGTGGCCGTGCCGGATCAGACCTGCAACCAGATCATCGCGCGACGCGCCCGAAATCGGCTCTTCGCCCGCGGCATAAACATCGGCAATGCCCACCACATCGGCATCATTAAAGCAGGCACAGAATTCGTCGAAGTGGTGGCTCAATCGCGTATAGCGGTGCGGCTGGTGCACCGCGATCACACGGCCCTCGGTCGCCTGACGCGCGGCCTTCAAAACGGCAGTGATCTCGACAGGGTGGTGCCCGTAGTCGTCGATAATCGTGACGCCATTCACCTCGCCCACGCGGGTAAAGCGGCGGTTCACGCCACCGAATTTCTTGAGTGCGGCGCGGATTTCGTCCTTTTTCATGCCCAAATGACGGGCCACAGCCACAGCGGAGAGCGCGTTGGACACGTTATGATCGCCAGGCATCGGCAGTTCACAATCCTCGATCAGCAAACCTTCGGCCTGCAACGCCACATCAAAATGGGCGACACCTGCTTTATAGGTCAGGTTGATCGCCCGCACGTCAGCTTGGGCGTTAAAGCCGTAGGTCACAACGCGGCGGTCGGTCAAACGACCGACAAGTGCCTGCACTTCGGCATTATCGGTGCAGCACACCGCAATCCCGTAAAACGGAATCCCCGACACAAACTCGTAAAACCCCTGACGCAGGTTCTCGATCGTGTGCCAGTGCTCCATATGCTCGGGGTCGATATTGGTCACGATGGCAATCGTGGCAGGCAAACGGTTGAAGGTGCCGTCGCTTTCGTCGGCCTCTACGACCATCCACTCGCCCTGCCCCATACGGGCGTTTGATCCGTAAGCATGAATGATGCCGCCATTGATGACAGTCGGATCAAGCCCGCCTTCATCCAAAAGAGCGGCAACCATCGTGGTCGTCGTGGTCTTGCCATGGGTGCCCGCAATCGCGACGTTAGATTTCAGGCGCATCAACTCGGCCAGCATCTCGGCGCGACGCACGATTGGCAGGCCACGGGCGCGGGCCTCGTCCAATTCAGGGTTTCCCGGTTTTATGGCGGATGAGATCACAACCACCTCGGCATTCGCCAAGTTCTCTGCGTTTTGACCCACAAAAATCGTAGCCCCCAGCTTGGCCAAACGATCGGTGATCGGCGAAGCCTTCAGATCAGAGCCCTGCACCTGATAGCCGTGGTTGA
Organism: Yoonia sp.; assembly: GCA_029252195.1. Lineage (GTDB taxonomy): Bacteria > Pseudomonadota > Alphaproteobacteria > Rhodobacterales > Rhodobacteraceae > Yoonia. The sequence goes on along the minus strand of JAQXBV010000021.1, from coordinate 15,991 downwards.
TCAGCACCTCGGCGATACCAGACATACCAATGCCCCCGATCCCAACGAAATGGATCGCACCAACATCAAGGGGGAGTTTCGTCGCCGCAGCATTCATTTTCTTATTCTTTCACAACTTGTTATTTTTTTGCCAGCTCATCGACCAAGACCACAAGGCGGGTCGTCGCATCTGGAATTCCGCAGGCCAACGCCGCTTGGGACATCTTCAAAGCCCCCGCTTCATGAGACAAAACCGTCGCGATTTGCTCGGTCAGTGTTTTGACCGTGAACACATCCTCAGGGATCAGGATCGCCGCCCCCGCATTCACCAATTGCCGCGCATTAGCGGTCTGGTGGTCTCCCGTCGCCGCAGCGAAAGGGACAAAAATCGCAGGGCGGCCAATGACGCTCACATCGGCAATCGTCGAGGCGCCAGAGCGGGTGATGACCAATTGCGCCTCCGACATGCGGTTGGGCACATCGTCAAAGAACGGCTGCACATCGGCAGAAATCAACGCATCGGCATAATAGGTCGCAACGCGCTGCATATCCTCTTCGCGGGCCTGATGGGCCACGCGCACATTACGGCGAAGTTCTTCGGGCAGCGCATCAATCGCGGGCGGCACGATATCGGACAGAATGCGCGCGCCCTGAGAGCCGCCCATCACAAGTATCGACATCGGATAATCACCCGGCGGGATATAGCCCGCGCCGGCACGCTCCAACACCGCCGCACGGACAGGATTGCCCACATGCACACCTTTTACGCCCTCGGGCAAGGCCGTCGGCCAAATTCCGCAAGCGACCTTATCGACGCGCTTGGCAAACACGCGATTGGTGCGACCCAAAACGCCGTTTTGCTCGTGTATCATCCGCGGGATGCGCAAGACCCAAGCCGCCGCCATCGCAGGGATCGCAGGGTAGCCACCAAAGCCAATAACAACGTCAGGCTTTTCGCGAAACATGCGCCACGTCGCGCCAGCAATCCCTGCCACGATCCGAAACGGGACGGCGAGTTTGGGCACAATGCCCCCACGGGCAAAGGTCGCAGACTTTACAATGGCAATCTCGACCGCGTCAGGAAAACCACCCGCATAACGGGCCCCGCGCTCATCGGTCGACAGTTTAACGCGCCAGCCTTTGGCCAGCATCGCCTCCGCAAGTGCTTGGGCGGGAAACATATGCCCGCCCGTGCCGCCTGCTGCGATGACAAGGAGCCTGCTCACCGTGTTCTCCGCATCAGAATATCGCCGATCTTGCCCTGCGGACGGGTCCGCGTCAGCGCAAGCAAAATGCCCATCGCAATGCCACCCGCAATCAAGGACGAGCCGCCATAAGACACAAACGGCAGCGTCATGCCCTTTGCTGGCAGCAAACGCACCGCCACACCCATATTGATCATCGCCTGCACACCAAAGGCACAAGCCAGCCCCGTGCCCGCAAGCCGGATAAACGGATCGCGCTCGTTGAGCAGGCGCAGCAAAGAGCGCACAACAATCACGCCGTAAAGAATGATGATCATCATGACGCAAATCAGTCCGTATTCTTCCGCTGCAACCGCAATGATAAAGTCGGTATGCGCATCAGGCAGCGACCACTTCACTTGCCCCTCGCCCACACCCACGCCAAAGAAACCACCCTCGCGGATTGCGTTTGTGGCATAGCCAAGCTGGGTGGTCGGATCGACTTCGGGGTTCAAAAAGCCGTCGATACGGCGCGCAAAGTGCTCGGAGTTGGAATAGGCAAATGTCCCCGCCATCACAACAAGCCCTGCAATACCAAAGAGCAAAAACATCGGCGCGCCCGCGACGAAATACATCACACCCCAAGAGAAAAGCACCAGACAAGCCTGACCAAAGTCGGGCTGCAACGCGAGCAACAAGCAAATCACCGCCGTCAGGACAAAAGAATACATCCGGCCCGGAGGGGCACCAACCTCAAAGCTGGCGGCCATCAACCACGCGGCGACAACCACAAATCCGGGCTTGAGAAACTCGGAGGGCTGGAACGAGGCGAACCCCAATGAGTACCAGCGCATCGCACCTTTGCCGAAATCCGTGCCGAAAAAAGGCAATCCCATCAGGGCGACAAACGAGACCAGAAACCCCACAACAGCCATACGGCGGATCATTTGCGGCGGCATCATCGAGACACCAAACATGACGATCATCGCCACACCGCCAAAGATCGCCTGACGCGTGACATAGTGAAACGGCTCTAGGCCGTTCTTGCTGGCCAAGGGAGGAGAAGACGCCAGTCCAAGCAGCAGGCCGATCCCGAACAGGATCAGGATGCAAGACATCGTCCATTTATCAATCGTGCGCCACCAACGTGGAAGAATAGGTTCACCAGTGTAAACTGGGACCGTGCCATAGACCATTTCCGTCATGGATATACCGCCAATACTGCCTCAAATCGCCCGATTTTTCGGGTCTGACACCAGCCATAGCCCAAATTCTCTGGGATTTCCACAACAATTAGCGTATCGGCAGTTTCAAGCTGGACCGCGACAATCGCGCCCTGCCCAAAGGAGTGATCGGGTCGGTTGTGACGGCCCATGGGCCTGCGGCACCCCGATTGTCATCGCCAGTTTGCATGTGATCGACATGACAAAGCTTTCCACTTGCACCAGCGCCGTTTTCGCGGCACCCCTGCCCCATGCAAGTCAAAACCCTTATCATCGGCGCAGGTGCCGCAGGTATGATGTGCGCGGCCCATGCGGGCGCGGACACTCTCGTCGTTGACCACGCCAAAGCCGCAGGCGAGAAGATCCGCATCTCAGGCGGCGGGCGGTGCAACTTCACCAACATGCACACCACGGCGGCCAATTTCATCAGCCAGAACCCGCATTTCGCCAAATCTGCGCTCAAACGCTACACACAATGGGATTTCATCAGCCTCGTGGCCGCCTATGGCATCAGCTACCACGAGAAGGCCCTCGGCCAGTTATTCTGCGACGACACTGCCCGCGATATCGTCGCCATGTTGCGCTCCGAGATGAAACACGCCCAACTGTGGCTGCAAACCAAGGTCGGCGAGATCACCCACGACGGCACCCATTTCCACGTCACCTTGTCCCGTGACGACCAAACCCGCGTCGTTACCGCAACCAACCTCGTGATGGCCTCAGGCGGAAAATCCATTCCCAAAATGGGCGCCACGGGCCTCGCATATCAAATCGCCACACAATTCGGACTTGGCATCGTCGAGACCCGCCCCGGTCTCGTGCCGCTCACCTTCACCGACGAACGGTTCAAAACGCTGGCTGGCACTGCCCTGCCCGCGCGGGTCAGCGCCAATGGAACCAGCTTTGACGAGGCGATGCTGTTCACGCACCGCGGCCTCTCAGGGCCTGCAATCCTGCAAGCCTCCTCCTACTGGCGCGACGGGGATGCAATCACCACCAACCTGATCCCGCAGACCGACCTTTTCACACTCCTCAAATCCGCGCGGCAGACCGACGGGCGCAAGGCACTGACCACGATCATCGGCCAGCACCTGCCGTCAAAGCTGGTGAACTACCTCACCGATCACATCGACATGTCGGGCACGCTGGCCGATCAATCCGACGCCAAACTGCAAAAGCTTTGTGAAAATTTGCAAAACTGGACGCAAACCCCGACTGGCTCCGAAGGGTATCGGACCGCCGAAGTCACCCTTGGCGGCGTCGACACCAACGACCTGAGCAGCAAAACAATGGCCGCCAAAACCATGCCAAACCTCTATTTCATCGGCGAGGCCGTCGATGTCACAGGCTGGCTCGGCGGCTACAATTTCCAATGGGCATGGTCATCAGGCTGGGCGGCAGGTCAGGCGATCAAAGCAATCGCTTAACCTGCGCCATAAAGTCCTCGCCGCGCTGCTCGAAGTTGTCGTATTGATCAAAGCTCGCGCAGGCTGGCGCCAAGAGCACAAAATCGCCAGCCTCGGCATCCGCTGCCGCTGCCGCAACTGCTGCTTCCATCGTGGTGCAGACCAATGTCTCGACGCCAATCAACTGGCGGGCAAAATCCTCGGCCTCGCGTCCGATTACATAGGCCTTTGTGACCGAACCAACATGCGGCAAGAGCCCAGCCAGCCCGCCTTCTTTTTGCAGACCTCCGCAAACCCAGCGGATTTTGCCAAAGGCCTGCAACGCCTTGGCCGCACTATCCACATTGGTGGCTTTGCTGTCGTTGACAAAACGGACACCGTCCTTCTCGCCAACAAGCTGGCTGCGATGGGGCAACCCACCAAACGAATGCATCGCGGTCTCGATGCCTTTGGGACTAAAACCAAGGGTGCGGCAGGCAGCATAGGCGGCACATGCATTCTGATGGTTATGCGCACCGGGCAGACCCTGAATGGCGCGCAGGTCAATCGAGCAGACCTGACGCCCCTTGCGATACTCGCTGAGGAACCCCTTGCGCGCGAAAACCGTCCAGCCTTCGGATTCCAGCTTCTGGCCAGAGGAAATCCTTATCACGCGGTCATCCGCCGCGCCTTCCGCCAATTGATTGGCCAAAAACTGGCCTTCGATCTCGTCGACTCCAATGACACAACGATCAGGCCCGCCCTCGGCAAACAACCGACGCTTGGCCGCAAAATATCCACCAAGCCCCGCATGGCGATCCAGATGGTCAGGACTGATATTCGTCAACACGGCGACATCAGGCGTCAAACTGCGCGCGAGATCGGTCTGATAGGACGACAGCTCCAACACCACGACCTCGCCGTCATGGGCAGGCTCGATATCCAGAACACCGCGACCGATATTGCCCGCAAGCTGGCTCGCACGGCCATTCTCGACGCAAATGTGATGGATCAGCGCCGAAGTCGTCGATTTTCCATTCGACCCCGTCACCGCAATCACCTTCGGACCGGTATGAAAATCCGCCCAATCTTCGGTCGCGTAAGACTGGAAAAACAGGCCGATATCATTGTCCACGGGCACGCCAGCAGCCCATGCGGCGGCAATCACCTTATTGGGCGAAGGATAGAGATGCGGAATCCCAGGCGAGACGATCAGGCGCGCTACGCCATCAAAACCGTCCGGTTTGGTCAGATCACGAACCTCGAACCCTTCCGCTTCCGCAGATGCCCGAGCAGCGGCACCATCATCCCAGACGACAGCCTGCGCGCCGCCTGCATTCAATGCTAACGCCGCCGCACGTCCTGACCGACCCAGCCCCAAAACGGCAACCAGTTTGCCCTCATACCCACGCACAGGAATCATGCCACCGCTCCTTATTTGTCCGCGCCCAACTGGCACCAAAGCAGGCCTAAACGCAAGCCGAAGGCCCCGCCTCGCGTTGTCTCAAAGTCGCAAATCATCTGCCTGCCAAAGCGATCCCCCCTCCGCAATGCGCGCAGGATCCGCAATTCCCGATTTGCAGACCCCGCGTGGGATGTGATCATTATGGCAAAACCCAAAGGCATCCCATGTTTAAAATCACGCCCCCCGATCATTTCATCACTGTCCCATGGAAGAACGGGGGCGGCATCACTCATGAGATTGCGCGGTCTCACATTAGCGAGGACTGGCACTGGCGGATCAGCATGGCGGAGGTCGCCTCTGACGGGCCGTTCTCGATCTTCGCGGGGCTGTCGCGCATCCTGACCGTGATCGACGGCAACGGGATCGCGCTGCATACACCCGACGCGATTTTGGACGCGGGACCACTCAAGCCTGTGCATTTTTCAGGCGACACGCCGATTAACAGTGTCATGACAGACGGCCCGATCCGTGACCTCAACGTCATTTTTGACGCAAATCACGTCAGCGCCAACGTCGTTGTCGTTGCGGGCCCCAAAACGATCAAAGCCCCGTCCGAGCTGACAGGGCTTTTCCATCTCAAAGGGGTATTCACATCGCAGGGAATAGGGTGCCGCAACGCGGCTTTGCCCTCGGGCGCGGCGATGAAATCGCCCTGCGCCCCAGTGCCTTAGCCGTTATCGTGACCCTTAGCGCACTTTCAGCGTCGCAAGGCCGATCATCGCGAGAATCAGCGAGATAATCCAGAAACGGATCACGATCTGCGGCTCGGCCCAACCCTTCTTTTCATAGTGGTGATGGATCGGCGCCATCAGGAACACGCGCTTACCCGTGCGCTTGAAATAGAGCACCTGAATGATCACTGAGAGCGCCTCGACGACAAATAAGCCGCCCACAATCGCCAGAACGATTTCGTGCTTGGTCGCCACAGCAATCGCGCCCAAAGCCCCGCCCAAAGCAAGCGAGCCTGTGTCGCCCATAAAGACCGCAGCAGGTGGTGCGTTATACCAAAGAAAGCCCAAACCGCCGCCGATTAGCGCGAGGCAGAAGATCAAAATCTCGCCCGATTCCGGGACGTAATGCAGTCCAAGCTCTTCGGAAAAGTCGACACGGCCAACAACATAGGCGATGATCCCGAAAGTGCCTGCCGCAATCATCACCGGCATAATCGCGAGCCCGTCGAGCCCGTCCGTGAGATTGACCGCATTGGCGGCGCCGACGATTACAATCACCGAGAACGGGATAAACAAAAAGCCCATGTTGATCAGCACGTTCTTGAAAACCGGCACGGCGAGCTGGTTGGTCAACCCTTCAGGGTGATATTGCGCGGCCCAGTAACCCGCGATGGCCGCAATCAAAAGTCCCAGCAATAACCGGATCTTACCAGAAACACCTGCGGTGTTTTGTTTAGAGACTTTGGCGTAATCATCGGCAAAGCCAATGGCCGCAAACGACAGGGTGACAAAAAGCACCATCCACACAAACGGATTATCCAGCCGCGCCCAAAGCAGCGTCGAGAAGGTCAGCGCGCCAACGATCAGCAAGCCCCCCATTGTCGGCGTGCCTGCTTTGATAAAATGCCCCTCAGGGCCATCATCGCGGATGGGCTGCCCCTTGCCTTGCTTGCGGCGCAGCACGTTTATCAGGGGCAAGCCAAAAATGAACCCGAACACCAGCGCTGTGATAAACGCGCCGCCAGCCCGAAATGTGATATAGCGAAAGAGGTTGAAGAAATCGCCGCCGTCTGAAAGTGCGGTTAACCAATAAAGCATGTTCTAAAACCTTCTTACGCGTCCAAAGCCTAAGCCCTGCGATGCCCCAATTTACGGATAGCGTCAACGACTGTGCTGACTTTGCTGCCCTTTGATCCCTTCACGAGCACAACGTCGCCCGCATCCACAAGTTTGCGGATTTGCTCACACATGGCGGCGGCATCCAGCGCCCAGATCCCGCGCTGCGCCTCTGAAAGTGCTTCGTGCAAGTGCTGCATGCGCGGCCCGACACAATGCACGATATCCAGTTTTTGCAGGTGTTTGTCCTGCGCGATGGCACGGTGCATCTCAAACTCTTGCGGCCCAAGCTCCAGCATATCGCCCAGAATCGCAATGCGCCGGCCTTTCACGATCCGCCCGACCCCATCGCGCGGTTTGGCTGCGGCGAGAATTTCTAGCGACGCCGTCATCGAGGTCGGGTTTGCGTTGAAAGCGTCATCAATCAGGTCAATTGTATCATCCGCAACCGCAGGATCGAGCACGACAACCTCCCGCGTCCCCCGCCCGCCAGGTGGCACCCAATCGCCAATATCAAGGGCGGCTTGCACCGTATCCGCGCCCAGCGCATCCACGACCGCCATCACGCCGACACCGTTCATCGCAAAATGACGGCCGGGCACGGCGAGTTTGAACAGGTAGTCCGTCCCGTCATGCGTTGCGGTCACAACCGTCACCTGATCCGTCAACCGCACATCTTTGGCGGTCCAATCCTTGCCATGCAAGCCAAACAGGATGGCGGGCACCCCCAATGCAGCCGCACGGTTTGTCAGAACATCGACCGTCGGAATATCCGCGTTCAAAACAGCGACGCCGCCAGCCACAAGCCCGTCCATGATCGCCGCCTTTTCAACCGCGATGCCTGCGATGTTCTCGAAGGCCTCCAGATGTGCCGCAGCCACAGTCGTGATCATGACCACATGCGGGGCGGCCATTTTTGACAGGGGCGCGATTTCGCCCGGATGGTTCATGCCGATCTCGATTACGGCGAAATCCGCATCAGCGGGCATCCGCGCGAGGGTCAGCGGCACGCCCCAATGGTTGTTATAAGAGGCCTCTGCCACATGGGTCTTGCCCTGCGGGCTCAGCACCGCGCGCAGCATTTCCTTGGTGGATGTTTTGCCGACCGATCCGGTGACGCCGACGACCTTCGCCTTGGTGCGCTCACGAGAGGCGACACCGAGTTTCTCCAGCGCCTCCAGCACGTTCGGCACGATCAGCAAAGGCGCATCTTCTGCCACACCTTCGGGGCGATGTGTCACCAAGGCGGCCGCCGCGCCTTTTTGCAGTGCCAGTGCGACAAAATCGTGCCCGTCGCGGATATCCTTCAAGGCGACGAACAAATCGGCCGCCTGAATGGTGCGGGTGTCAATCGACACGCCGCTGGCGGCCCAATCGACCGCACTCACGCCACCCGTGGCCTTGGCCGCCTCAGTCATTGTCCAAAGCGCGCTCATATCCGGCCCTCCAAGGCAGCGACGGCAACGCTCGCCTGTTCCACATCATCAAACGGCAAGGTCACATCGCCGACGGTCTGGCCGCTCTCGTGGCCCTTGCCCGCAATCAACAGCGCATCTCCCGCGCCCAGCGCATCAATGCCGCGCAAGATCGCTTCGGCGCGGTCGCCCACTTCGGTCACGCTTGGGGTGCCAATGCCATTCAGCGCGCCCGCCAGAACAGCCGCGCGGATACTCGCCGGATCCTCGGACCGGGGGTTATCGTCGGTCACGATCACCACATCGGCAAATTGCGCCGCAGCAGCCCCCATCAAGGGCCGCTTGCCCACATCACGGTCCCCACCAGCGCCGACAATCGCCACAATGCGACCCATCACATGCGGACGCATCGCCCTGAGCGCCGTTGCAATCGCGTCAGGCGTATGGGCGTAATCGACAAAGACCGACGCCCCGTTTTCGCGCCGTGCCGCCAGTTCCATGCGGCCCCGCACAGTGGACAGATGCGGCAAGGTCTCGAAGACCTCTTGCGGGTCCGCCCCCGCCGCAATCACCAATCCGGCGGCCAGCAGGATGTTATCGGCCTGAAACCCGCCAATCAGGTTAAGCCGCGCCTGATGCGCACGGCCCTGCCATGTGAACAGCAGATCTTGGCCTGTTGCGTCAAACCGCTGCCCTGTCAGGCGTAATCGGGCATCTGGATGGCGGCCAACACCGATTACCTCCTGACCTCGATCAGCACAGATCGCGGCGACTTGCTCGCCCTTCGGGTCGTCCAGATTGATCACGGCCACACCGTCATCGGGCAAAACGCGGGTAAACAGGCCCATCTTCGCTTGAAAATAGGCCTCGAATGTCTCGTGATAATCCAAGTGATCTTGGGTGAAATTCGTGAAAGCCGCAGCGGTCAAAAGCACGCCATCTAGACGGCGCTGGTCAAGCCCGTGCGAGGAGGCCTCCATCGCGACATGGGTGATGCCTTCGGCACTGGCCTCGGCCAAGACGCGGTGCAACGTGATTGGTTCGGGCGTTGTGTGCTTGAGCGGATGCGACCACGCGCCCTCGACCCCAGTGGTGCCAAGGTTGACGCCTGCGATCTGCATCTCCTCCCAGATCTGGCGAGCGAAGGTGCTCACGGAGGTTTTCCCGTTGGTGCCGGTCACCGCCACAACCGTGCGCGGATGTGCGCCAAACCACAGGCTTGCGGTTTGGGCCAGTGTTTGACGCGAATCTTGGGCGACGATCACCGCCGCTTTTGTGGCGACCAGCGAGTCGGCGGCCAATGCGGCGCCTGTGGCATCCGTCAAAATCGCCGCAGCCCCTTGGGCAAGCGCTGTGTCGATAAAGGCAGCGCCGTGCACCTTCACGCCAGGAAGGGCCGCAAAGAGCATGCCTTGCGCCACCGCGCGGCTATCGACTGTGAGCCCTGTGATACTGGCCTCGCGGCCCCCTGCTGCAGTCAAGCCGAGCTCGGTTAATGTTTTGGTCTTTTGGCCCATGTCACCCACGCAATTAGTTTGAGGTGAGTGTTACACCGATCGGCTCCAGACTGTCCACTTGTGGTCGCAATCCAAGAAGCGGCGCGACGCGGCGGATGATCTCTGCGGCCACAGGCACAGCCGTCCAGCCCGCTGTGCGGCGCGGCATGTCACCGGAATTCTCCGAAGGCTCGTCAAAGGTGACAACCAGCACATATTGCGGATCATTGGCAGGAAAGACAGAGGCAAAGGTCGAAATGACCTTATCTTTATAATAGCCGCCGCCGTTCTCTTTGGGCTTGTCGGCGGTGCCTGTCTTGCCGCCCACTTCATAGCCCTCGACCTCACCAAAAGAGGCGGTGCCGCGCACAACGACCTGTCGCAGCATATCGCGCGCGCTCTGGGAGATATCCTCGCGCACCACGCGCGGGCCGCTTTGCACACGATCCCGCTTCAAGAGTGTCGGATAAACCCGCGTCCCGCCATTCAGAAGCGACGAATAGGCGGTCGCCAGATGCAGCGGTGAAGACGACAAGCCGTGACCGTAAGAGATGGTCATGGTGGACAATTCGGACCAGCTTTTGGGCAAAAGGGGCGCACCAGAGGGGGCCTCTTGCAACTCTACAGGTGTTGGCTCCATGAAACCAAGACTGCGCAAGAAATCCTGCTGGCGCTCGGCACCGATCTGCATTGCAATGCGGGCCGTGCCGATGTTGGAGGATTCCACGATCACATCGGTGGTGGACAATTCGGCACCATAATCATGGAAATCGCGAATCCGGAACTTGCCCCACTGCAACGGGCCACGGGTGTTGATCATCGTATCGGGATTGACCAGCCCAAGCTCCATCGCCTGAGACACCGCGAAAATCTTGAAGGTCGAGCCAAGCTCGTAGACCCCCTGCACCGCGCGATTAAACAGCGGGCTGTCGGACTGATCACCGGTCAGCAGGACTTGCGGGCGATTGTTAGGGTCGAAATCAGGCAAAGAGACCATCGAGATAATCTCGCCCGTATGCACATCCATCAAAACCGAGGCCGCACCTTTGGCGTTCATGATCGACATGCCGCCCGCGAGCACCGCTTCTGCGGCGGCTTGTACGGTCAGATCAAGCGACAGTTCGAGCGGCGCGCCTTCATTGGCAGGGTCTCGCAAGTAGTCGTCAAATTTACGCTCGATGCCCGCGACGCCGATCACTTCCGCGCTGGCCACGCCTTCGCGCCCGTAAGAGGCACCGCCCAAGATATGCGCCGCGATGGCGCCATTGGGATATAGCCGCATCTCGCGCGGCCCGAACACCAGACCGGGGCTGCCGATATCGTGGACCTGCTGCATTTGTTCGGGGCTCAACTGCCTGCGAATCCAGACAAATTTGCGCGACCCTGTGAAATCCTTCAAAAGCTGTTCTTCTTTCAACTCGGGAAAGATTGCCGCCAGTTCACGCGCACAGCGGGCGGGATCGACCATGTCCTTGGGGTGGGCATACAGCGAATGGGTATCGAGATTTGTGGCCAACAGCCGTCCATTGCGGTCGGTGATATCGGCACGCTGCCCGATGATCGGGCTGCCGATAGACGCGGACTGCGGCTCTTCGGGTGCTGTCCCTGCCAAAGCGCCCATGCGAATGCCGATTGCCCCATAGGCCAAGGCAAACATCGCCCCCATCACGATCAATCGGCCCTCGGCGCGCAGGCGGGATTTGTCGCGCAGGTCTTCGCGGCGCAAGCGGATGTTTTCGGCCTCGATCGCGTCGGGGTTTTCCCCCTTTTCGCGGGCTTTGAGAATGCGGGCGAGCGGGCGGAGCGGCGTGCGGATCATAGGGCTTCCTCCCCTTCGGTCACGGGATCGCTACCCACCTCGATGGGCACAATAATCGGTAAAAGATCAGGGATCGGATAAATGATCTGATCCACCCGTCCAAAAGCGTCGGGCATCAACGGCAAGAGGCCCAATCGCTCGAAATTCAATTCAGCCAGATCAGACAGGCGGTCGGGGCGGTTCAAATAGGCCCATTCGGCCCGCAACATGCCCAAACGCTCGTGGTTCTGGCCAATTTGCGCGTGAAGCTGGCGCACCTCGGAAATCGCATCGCGGGTTTTATAGTTTTCCTGATAGGACCAAAACGCGAGGCCCATCACCATCAGGCCCGCCAAAACAAAAAGAATGCTGCGCATCTATCTGCTCCCTTTATTCATCATCGGCATACCCAATTTGGCGGGATCAATCGCCATCGCAGGGGCATCCGTGCGGATCGCGACGCGCAGCTTTGCAGAGCGCGAGCGTGGATTCTCGTTGAGTTCCTGATCATCAGGACCAATCGCCTTGCGCTTCTCAACCCGAAACGCCGCGACCTCTTGCGCGACCTCAGGCGCATAGCGGTTGGCATTGGCCATGCCGCCAGAGCGGGCCTGAAGGAAGCGTTTGACCATGCGGTCCTCGACCGAATGGAAGGTCACAACGGCCAGTTGCCCACCCGGCCTGAGGGCGCGTTCTGCCGCCATCAACCCTTCGGCCAATTCGCCGTATTCATTGTTCACCGCAATACGCAGCGCTTGGAAGGTGCGGGTTGCAGGGTGGCTCTGGTTCGGCTTGGCACGCGGCAAGCAGCCCGCAACAATCGACGCCAATTGCAGGGTCGTGGTCAAAGGGCGGTTGGCCGCAATCGCCTTGGCAATGCGACGCGAGGCGCGCTCTTCGCCGTAAAGATAGATAATCGACGCAATCTCCGCCTCGTCGGCCTCATTGCAGATATCCGCAGCAGACCGCCCCGATTGCGACATGCGCATATCCAGCGGCCCGTCGCGCATGAACGAGAAACCGCGCTCGGCGATATCCAACTGCATAGAGGATACCCCCAGATCAAGCACAACGCCGTCAAGGTCGCTTGCATATTGATCCAGCTTGGAAAATTCGCCCTGCACGGTCTCGATCCGATCACCAAACGGACCAATCCATTCGGCCGCCATTTCGAAAACAACAGGGTCGCGGTCAACCGCAATTACCTTATCGGCACCAGCGGCCAGCAATTCACGCGTATAGCCGCCATTGCCAAACGTGCCGTCCAGCCACACACCCGTGACAGGAGACACCGCCGCAATGAGCGGGCGGATCAGAACGGGGATGTGTGGGGATGTTTCAGTGGCAGCTGACATCAGGTCCTCCTACCCTTCGCCCAAAAGCGAAAGCGGATCAAAGTCTTCGGGCATCTCATCAAGCCAGGCCGTCATGTCTTCGGCGACGGTCTCGTTAAATGTCTCGGCTTTCCAAATCTCGAAGTGGTCACCCACGCCGCGGAAATACAGTTCACCATCCTTCAGGCCCAGCTTTTCGCGCTGGCGGATTGGCATGACCGTGCGACCATCCTTGTCGATCTCCATCTTCATGGATTGACCGATATAAAGGTGGGACAGTTTCTTCTTTGCGGGAGAGCCCTTAGGCATCGCGTTGATCTGATCAACCAGCTTGCCGAACTCTGCGACCGTATAAACGTGCAATTCTTTTTTCAGGTGCTCACCGTAGAGCAAATACATGCGCGGGTTCAGACCTTCGGTCCACTCCGGGTCTTGGGCTTCGAGTACACGACGAAAATCGGCAGGGATCGACATGCGCCCCTTACCGTCCACCTTTTGGGTGTGTTCGCCTGTAAAACTCAGAACCACAGCCCCGTAAACCCTTCTAAACCTGCCTGCCCGAAAACCGAGCATTTTAACTGAAAACGGCGGATTGAGTTAGCTGCCACTACTCAATCCGCCGCCATCTTCCCGTTGCCGGGTATGTCCAGCTGCGCGCGCCACCTGGGGGGATGTCTGCTCGCTCACGCGCCGGATCTCTTCGTTCGGTAATGACAAGGCCTGTATGAAACCTGCTTTTGCCGTGGGGTTCTTTGTCGCCCCTTGTTGTCATGTTCTCGTCGTTACCGTGCATCCTTCATGACCCACGAAACTGGGTCTGGCAACAACTTTTTGGGAATTTATGGAACTACATGGTGTTTTCCACCGACTTATCCGACAACATCTGGTGTTATCCACAGGCAGTCCACGGAAAATCCAGTAGAACCTGCCAAATCAGCCACAATATATGGTGCAAATTTTGGGTTTTACAAAAGTGCCATAAAATCCCGAAAAAGTTATCCACAGGGCAGCTCAAACTCGGACATAACAGGAACATTTTCTTTTACAAGCTTAGCACCCATCCAATTCTCATGGAATCGGCCAGAATCAGCCCAGTGATTCCCAAGCAGACCCATAGATTCCATAAAATCCCAGAAGTGTTAGCCTTAGACCCCGTCCAGCCACAGAAACATGACATGCGCATCCACTAGCCCCATCGTGGGGTGATCGAATGCGCGCGGGATCAGACCGACGGTCTGATAGCCAAGCCTATGCCAGAGCCTCACCGCCCCCACATTGCTGGCCAGCACAAAGTTGAATTGCATCGCGCGGTAGCCAAGCGCGCGCGCCTGATCTTGCGACGCCACGCACATCTGCGCGGCGAGGCCCTGCCCGCGTGCAGCCTCGCCCACGATATAGCCGCAGTTGCACACATGGCGCCCGCCGCCCTGTTGGTTCGTCTTGATATAGTAGGTGCCGATGATGGCCCCGCCTTGTTCCACGACGTAAGTCGCCGCAGGCAGGTCCATCCAATAGGCGAGAGCCGCCTCGCGGCTGATCGCAGGATCAATCGCATAGGTCGTCCCGTCTCGGAAAACCGGCTGCAAAAGCGCCCAGATGCCATCCGCATCCGCCTCATTTGCCAGCCGGATCTCCATTTAGGCCATGCCGCCGTCGATAAACCGCCGCGCCAGCGCACGGTAAGCATCCGCCATCGGCCCGTCACCCGCCGCAATCGGTGTGCCTGCATCGCCCGCAAGCCGCGTGTCCAGATCTATCGGCAAAGCACCAAGGAACGGAATGCCCAAACGCTCTGCATCGGCCTTCACGCCACCATGGCCGAAGATATGGGCCTCATGTCCACACTCGGGGCAGACAAAGGTCGACATATTCTCAATCATTCCCAGCACTGGGGTTTTGAGCGTATTGAACATGTCAACCGCCTTGCGCGCATCCAACAGCGCCACATCCTGCGGGGTCGACACAACAATCGCCCCCGTCAGCTCGGTCTTTTGACACAGGGTCAACTGCACATCGCCCGTGCCTGGGGGCAGATCGACGATCAGCACGTCAAGCTCGCCCCATTCCACCTGCCCCAGCATCTGCTGCAACGCGCCCATGAGCATCGGGCCGCGCCAGACAATCGCCTTATCAGGATCCATCATCAGACCGATCGACATCATTGTGACGCCATGGGCATGCAGCGGGATGATCGTTTTGCCATCAGGCGAGGCGGGCCGTTTACTGACCCCCATCATACGCGGCTGGCTAGGGCCATAGATATCGGCATCCAAAAGACCGACACGGCGGCCTTCACGGGCCAACGCCACAGCAAGGTTTGACGAAACCGTCGATTTGCCCACGCCCCCCTTGCCAGAGCCAATCGCCAGAATGCGGTCAACACCGGAAGGACGCGTCGGCCCTGCTTGCGGTGTCGGATGACCGCCGATTTTAAGGCTCGGGGCCGCAGGCTTGGGCGCAGCAGGCCCATGGGCCGTCAAGACAACCGACACAGAGCTGACCCCTGCAAGCCCCTTGACCGCCGCCTCAGCCGCCGCGCGCTGAGGCTCCATCTTTGCAGCCATCCCCGCATCTGGCGCCTCGATCACGAATCGGACCGTGCCGCCATCAATTCCCAAAGCGCGGATCATGTCGCGGCTCACCAGATCACCACCATCAGGCAAGGCCAGTCTGGACAGTGCGCCCAAAATTTCATCACGTGTCACAGCCATCGTCCGCACTCCAGTTCACAAATTGCCTTTATTTCCCGCACCATGTCGTATCTTTGACCCTTTGTGCAAGGTGACATAGCCTCTTGCATAATTAAGTATACCGCTGCTACTCCAAAATCCGAAAGTTCTCGTGGGTTATGACGCGGAAGTTGTCTGACACCTTTTCGCGGAATTTCGTCCATTCATGCGGGATGGTTTCGCGCATGAATGCGAG
>JAQXBV010000020.1 GCA_029252195.1 Yoonia sp. | reverse complement strand
TCATGATGAAGAATGCTTCTATGGAGCATCCCGCCCATGAGCGGTTCGGATGCTACGGCCTTTGTCGCCTCATCACAAATTCGCTCCCAAACTGGGTCAATTTTTGTAAGTGTCAGTGGTGAAATGGCCATATTTTTTCCTTTCGGTCACTGCTTTCTTACACCAGATAGGGCTCCTTTTCCAAGTTTAAACCTGTGAATATGCCAATCACGCACTTTGATGTGGTCCCCAGGTGATGAGCGCCTGAACCACAATGCGCAGGGACAAGGGATACGATGGATCACAACGGTCCGGCATCGGGGCCTTGGGGCAATTTTGGCATGCGGCCCCAAGCGACCCATTGCCATGATGTACATGGGCGCGTCCGGTCTTTTTGCGATATTTATCTGCCGTCCTCGCCCTGACCAGTAATGTTGCCATCATAGCGACCCGCTGCGCAGGCGGCACAACCATGAGCGTGCGCGCCGCAAGATTGAGATAGCTCAAATGAACCGACCGCATCAGGGCAGTGCTGCGACAAGGAGTGCGCGCGCGGGCCCCGACCCGTAACGGGCAGAAATCTGCGCGACCGATATCTGGTACTCCCCTACGACAAGGTCACTTTGGCGTGCCGCGTGTCCATAGGCCCAAGACGGCTCTGTCGTGGTGGTTTGCCGTTTGACCAAACCGTCCTGCACGATCGTCACTTGATACAGCTCGCTTTCTTCACCCAGCGGCACGTCATTGTTGCCCCAGAAATCACCGTCAATGCGCGTCGCTCTGATCCAAGAGAACGCATGGGTTGTGCCCGCCTCTAGCATCCTCAAATGAGTGACAGGATAGGGGCGATAGCCATTCCCCTTGAAAGCCTGCACCACATGCCGGAAGCTTTTCGCGCTGATCGGTTGCTTGGACGGGCCAAAACGGTAGTGACGCTCCAAGCCCCGAGATGCTGAGGGAATCGTGATCTGCTTTGGTTTGCCATTCATGACCACAACAAAGGATCCCGCCGGCCAGATGTCTTGGATCATTGCAGACGTCCCTGCTTGCCCGCGCAAAAGCTGACTAATCCCGAAGCGACGCGTGCCTGTTGGCGCGGCCTGCGCATATTGCACGATTTCCCAATTATCCGGCGTTCCATCCCCAATCGCGAGCGTGTTGGCACCAGAAAATAGATCAACCGGATCAACAGAGGACAAAGCGCCACTCACCAGTTTGACCTCGACGCCTTGCTGTCTGTCCCAAATGCCGGTCGGACCGCGCAAAAGCGGCGTCTTAAAGACCCCGACCGTTGCCCGATTGCGTAAAACCTCTTGCAAGATATAATCGCCGTCACGGGGGCTGCTATACAGCGCCACCGACCCTGGCCACGGGCGCGCGGTTGGGGCGACATAAGGCTCATGCGGCGTCTCGTCGCCAGTCAGCAAAGGCAGATCAAGAAACAGCATTTCAACGGGTGTTGGCCCGACATGCGCTTGCAGCGTCGCCCCTTCCTCATAAAGAGCTTGTGGCACATAGACCTGCGGATCGACGCGGGACGCCTCAACAAGGCGCAGTCCCGATTCTTCCATTCGATCAATACGGTAGAGCCCCTTGTGATCACGCAAGTCAAGCGTGACCACATCACCCGCAACCACCTTGTTTTGCGAGGGTGGCAAGGCAAAGGCCGCTCCATCGGTGGCCAAACGCGCCTCTTGCAGCCATCTTGAAACTGCCCGCGCGCCTTCACCCCGTGTCAGGGCCAAGGGCACTTCGGAACGAGCAACGCCATGGGTTCTTTCTCAGGTTGCACAGCTTCGCTCACGCCCGCCTCATAGTCTGCTTCGGCGTCCACATAGCCGATCTGAACGCGGCCCGAGACCTCCGCGCTCGCCGCCCGCATCAAGGTCACAGGCGCCGCGCGCGACGGATCAAGCGCCAGCTCGGCGTCGGTCACAACATGATCCGCTTTGCCGTCACGGTTCTCGAAAACGAGCATGCCATTGCGCTCGATCGCATCAAACCCGTAGGTCAACATCAAGGGTTGCAATGCGGCCCGTGCAGTCGTGACGTCATTGACGACATAGCCGCGCACCAAGCCATAGAGCCTGCTTACATCAAAACGGGTCACGCCAGAGCGCGCGCAGATATCAGCAACCACATCCGCCAAAGTGCGCGCTGAAACCCGCCCGTTCAACCAATGCCCCCGCGCGTAGTTATCGCCATCAGACCACAGAGCCTTTGTGGCGGGAAAGAACGGATAAGGCCGCGCATCCCACGCCCAAACGTGCGCGCGGGACATATCAATCATACGACCGCCATATTCGATTGAAAGCGGGTTGTTGGTTGCCTCGCCATAAAAACCAATCATTGCGCGCAAATACTGCATTTGGATGAAATCATCTCGCATCCCATTGGAGTAAAAGGGAGTATACCGCTGCTACTCCAAAATCCGAAAGTTCTCGTGGGTTATGACGCGGAAGTTG
>JAQXBV010000019.1 GCA_029252195.1 Yoonia sp. | reverse complement strand
AATATATCTCAATGACACTGACGCGCCTTGTAATGCGCGAAGCTTGCATGAACCATCTGTTACGGTGGTTTACAATCGGCAAGGTGTAACGTGGCAACCCTGTGCGGCGGAATTTAGTCTTTCTTGACCAGACCGTATTTGCGCAGCTTCACATAAAGCGACTGGCGCGAAAGGCCTAGCATCTCGGCTGCGGCAACGCGGTTGTTGGATGTCATCTCGACGGCAGTTTCGATGCACATCTTTTCCACCACATCGGTGGTTTTCGCGACGATGTCCTTGAGCGACTGGCTTCCGATATATTCGATCACCGACTGCATATCGACATCCGTGACCTGCGAGCTTGCAGGGCGCACGGCCTCGATCCGGCTGGCATCGCGAATAATAAGCGCATAGACCGGATCATTTCCCGCCTTAAGCCGCGTGGTCGAAATCTCGATCGAGCGATCAACGCCAAGTTCGCTTTTGATCTTGGTCGCATAAAGCCGCATCGCACCCGTGCGCTTTGCACTATCCAGCATGACATTAAGATCAATCGAGCCACGGCTGAGGAAATCGGCAAGCGTGCGGCCCTTGATACTATGGGCATGGGCGACGTCGGCAAGCTTCAGAAACGCCTCGTTGCCCGACAGAATTGTGCCTGCCGCGTTCACAAAGACGATGGCATCAACGCCCGCCTCGAACAGATAGGCAAGATTCTCTGATTGCAGATCGGGCCGCGACAGCTCTCCCTCGGGGGATGATAGCTTGCACAGCAAAACTTGCTCGCCCGACGTGCGAAACAGTTTCGGGCGCAAATAGATCGGCTTGTGGTGGTAGATTGCAACAGCTTTGACCGGCAAAGATGATTCCTCGGTGGCGGACGCAACCAAGCGGTCAACAAGCTCGCCGGACGATTTGTCTTCGATAATCGATGTGAAAGCAGCGCCCGCGAGATCGGCCTGGGTTTTCCCCATCATCGCGGCGGCTGCTGTATTGGCCTCAAGGATAAGGCCGCTGCGGGGCGACAGATAGATCACCGGCTCATCCATTACCGACATCAAAACGCGGAACTTCAAATTCCTGTCGCGCTGCGCCTCGTAATCCTGTTCCAGCGCAATCTGCGCGCCTACAAGTTGCTGTTGCATCTCGGCGGTGGACCGCAAGTCGCTGCCAAGCAGCAAAATTGCGCCATCGCTGCCGATCCTGTGAAAGCTGTAACGGATGGGAAATTCGGGGTAGGCTCCGTTGGCCTTATGGTTCAACTCGAGGGCCTGAGACGACCCGCCGCCCTTTTGGACCTCTTGCAACCGCTTGTTCAGTTTGGGAATGCTCTCGACCGTCAACTCTTCGGTCAGGTTACGCCCCTGCCAAGTGTTCAGGTCAAACTCGCCACGAAAACTGGGGTTTGTCATCACGCCGATGACCATTCCGTCTTGCGACATAACAAGCGCAATGTCGGAAATGCGGGAAATGATTTTCGTCACTTCGTCCGGCTCGATCATCGGGATCAAACCGCTCGTCCATGCCATATCGCCTGGAGACATCATTGACGTAACTTCCTGTTCTGAGCGTCTTGGCTCATCCATCTCGTTACCGCCCGAACGGGTCGGTATTTTCATTCACAGACGCAGGCATAAGAATGCTCACGACATCTTGCCAACACTGCGCTTTATGATCAGCACCGGTTCGCAATAAAAAATCGGATCCCTGCTCGAGCGCATTGCCGCCCAAAATAACTGGTGTCGCAGGCTGCGCATGTTTTAGTCTTTGGACCGTCGCACCCAGTAATGCAAGCGTTTCACTGCAAGACGACGAAATCATAAAGGCATTGTGTTGACCTGTGATCGCCATTTTGACAATCTGCTCAACCGGAGCGTGAAAGGCCAAAGTCACGCTAAACCCGTTTGCGCGCAGTTGACCTGCCAGCAGCGTGGCACCAAGCGTATGTTGCTCGAAATCGGGCACCGCTAGAAAAACGGAACCTTTGGGTGCCGCGCGCATTTCAGCGTCGTCGCACCAGTTCAACCCCTTTTGACGCAAGTAGCCTTGTAGCCGCGCACAACCGATCGAGACCTGTGCAAACGACATCGTGCCATCCGCCCAAGCCTGCCCCAAGGTGCGGGCAAGTTGCGGGACATGGGTATTTGCGATGATCTGGTGCGATACGCCACGTGACGTAAGCGCCGAGATCATGCTTGCAAACTCTGCACTATCTGCGGCTGTCACGACCGCCAAAAGCCGCGCGTGTATCTGGTCGCCCGACAGGCCGGGGTGTGCAAGGAGTGTATGATCGGACGGTTGCCGCACCAATACGCGCAGGGCATGCATAGCCACTGCATTCAAACTTGAGACAGCCTTCGCGTTCTGAAAATACCCATGCTCAGACATGAACAGCTCCTTGGCAGTATTGCGGCACATAACAGGACACGGTCCCGCCTTCGTCTTCCTATGGTCAATCAGCACAGCCATGTTGTCAAATAATATTGACAGTTTTTGCACCAAACACCTAATTATGTAGTGAAACATAGCCAAAAGGCGAAATTAATAGGCGGTAGTGTGGTAAAATAGTGTAAATCTAAGTTGACACATTGCGATCGCGGTGGCAGATTTTAGGAACGGCTCAGCACTCTTTGGGGATTCACATGACTGACACGACGGCACCACAATCCCGGACTTACGCGCTGTATACGCCTGCGCAACGTGCGCGGCGTGACAAGACGGTCTGGACCCTTGTTCAGGGGGTTCTTGCGCCGGTTCAGTTTGCGGTTTTCGCGGTGTCTTTGGTGCTTGTCTTGCGCTTCCTTGCGACCGGTGCGGGCTATGAAATTGCAACCGCGTCGATCGTGCTGAAAACGGCGGTTTTGTACCTGATTATGGTAACGGGAGCGATCTGGGAAAAGGTCGTGTTCGGACAGTGGCTTTTCGCGCCTGCGTTCTTTTGGGAGGACGTGTTCAGCTTTGTCGTGATCGCCCTGCATAGCCTTTATATCTATGGGCTTTTTACAGGGTCCATCGTGCCGCAACACCTGATGTTTATCGCACTTGCGGCCTATGTCACCTATGTCGTGAATGCGGGTCAGTTTTTGTGGAAATTGCGTGTCGCACGCCTTCAGGCGGGGGCAGCTTTATGACCCATCAAATGACCCCTCCTCCGGCCCTTGGTTGCCGCACGGCACCCGTTCTTAAACAACGTGGCCAGCGCGAGGTTTTTTGTGGTCTCACAGGGATCATCTGGCTGCACCGCAAAATTCAGGATGCGTTCTTTTTGGTCGTCGGATCACGGACCTGCGCGCATCTTTTGCAAAGTGCGGCAGGCGTGATGATTTTCGCAGAACCACGATTTGGCACAGCGATTCTCGAAGAAACGGATTTGGCTGGCCTGAACGATGCCCACACAGAGCTTGACCGCACGGTGGCCCAGCTTTTGGAGCGCCGCCCTGACATTCGCCAGTTGTTCCTTGTCGGCTCTTGCCCGTCAGAGGTGATCAAGCTGGACCTGAACCGCGCAGCAGAGCGCCTGACCCAGCTTTATGCGCCCAAGGTCCGCGTGCTGGATTACTCAGGTTCTGGCATCGAGACCACATTCACCCAAGGCGAGGATGCCTGCCTTGCCGCGATGGTGCCGGTTTTGCCCGAGACCCAAGAGCGCGAATTGCTTGTTGTTGGCGCCCTGCCCGACGTGGTCGAGGATCAAATGCTCGCGCTGCTTGCGGGTCTTGGTATCGGTCCGGTCCGTGTTTTGCCGGCCCGCACGATTGACCGCGAAATGGGCGTGGGGCCAAATACGGTGTTTGCACTGACCCAGCCATTTTTGGGTGACACCCACGCCGCCCTTGTGCGTCGTGGTGCGACGTTTATCGCGGCCCCTTTCCCGTTTGGCGAGGAAGGCACGACTGCTTGGCTTGCCGCGATTGCCGCCGAGTTTGGCGTGTCGGACGCAACATTTACGCAAGTCACAGAGGCGCCGCGCCGCAGGGCCCGTCAGGCAATCGCGCAAGCCGCGGCCCCGCTCAATAGCAAATCGGTGTTCTTCTTCCCCGATAGCCAGTTGGAAATTCCGCTGGCCCGCTTTTTGACCCGTGAATGTGGCATGACCGCCCTTGAGGTCGGATCGCCCTATATCCATGATGCCCTGCACGGTCCTGATCTTGACCTTCTGCCCGCAGGTCCACAGATTTCCGAAGGACAGGATGTTGATCTGCAACTTGACCGTTGCCGTGCTGCGCGTCCTGATCTGACAGTCTGCGGTCTCGGGCTTGCCAACCCGCTTGAGGCGGAAGGTCTTAGCACGAAGTGGGCCATAGAGCTGGTGTTTACGCCTGTGCATTTCTACGAGCAGGCAGGTGATCTTGCCTCGCTCTTTGCCCGCCCGCTGCGTCGCAAATCCATTCTGGGTGCGGCAACAGGTCTGCGCGAGGCCGCAGAATGAAGCTGACTGTCTGGACATATGAAGGCCCGCCCCATGTTGGCGCGATGCGTGTGGCGACTGGCATGACAGGTCTGCACTATGTGTTACATGCACCGCAGGGCGACACTTACGCTGACCTTTTGTTTACAATGATTGAACGTCGCGGCCATCGCCCGCCAGTGACCTACACGACATTTCAGGCCCGCGATTTGGGGTCCGATACCGCCGGTCTGTTCAAGGCTGCCTGCCAGGACGCCGTTGACCGTTTTCAACCCGAGGCGATTATCGTCGGCGCATCTTGCACCGCTGAATTGATCCAGGATGATCCGGGTGGACTGGCCGAAACGATGGGCCTTGGTATTCCTGTGATCGCGCTTGAATTGCCAAGCTATCAGCGCAAGGAAAACTTTGGCGCCGACGAGACGTTTTACCAGATCGTCAAGGCGCTTGCCAAGCCGATGGAAAAGACTGAGCGGATCACTTGCAATATCCTTGGGCCAACAGCACTCGGTTTCCGGCATCGCGATGACATTCAGGAAATTACAAACCTGCTGTTCGAACTTGGGATCGGGGTCAATGTCACGGCTCCGATGACGGCATCGCCGACTGATATTGCCAATATGGGGCGCGCGCATTTCAACGTGCTGCTTTACCCTGAAACGGGCGAGCAAGCGGCGCGGCATTGCGAAAAAGCCTTCGGGCAGCCCTATACGAAAGTGGTGCCAATCGGGACCGGAGCCACCCATGATTTCATCGCCGAAATTCGCGCCTTATCGGGTAGCATGGCCAAGATCGACACCGACCGCCTGCGTCAAACTTGGTGGTCGCGCTCGGTCGATTCCACATACCTGACAGGCAAACGGGTCTTTATCTTTGGCGACGGCACCCATGTGAAGGCCGCCGCACGGATTGCGCGCGACGAGATGGGTTTCGAGGTTGCGGGCATTGGCTGCTATAACCGCGAAATGGCGCGTGATGTGCGGGCCATCGCCAAGGATTACGGCCTGACCGCATTGATCACCGACGATTATCTTGAGGTCGAGCGCGCGATTGAAGAATTGCAGCCCGAAATGATCCTTGGCACCCAGATGGAGCGGCACATCGGCAAGCGTCTGGGCATCCCCTGCGCTGTGATTTCCGCGCCTGTGCATGTGCAGGATTTCCCCGCCCGCTATTCCCCGCAAATGGGGTTCGAGGGTGCCAATGTGATCTTTGACACATGGATTCACCCGCTGGTGATGGGCCTTGAAGAGCATCTGTTGCACATGTTCCGCGACGATTTTGAATTCAACGATGAAGCCGGAGCCAGCCATCACGGTGGCCATGCACCGAAGCCTGCGCAAACCAAGATCGAGATCGCGCCTGTCGCGGTAGAAGCTGCGCAAGGCGGAAATGTCATCTGGCTCGCCTCCGCCGAAAAAGAGCTGAAGAAAATCCCGTTCTTTGTCCGTGGTAAGGCGCGCAGGAACACCGAAACCTACGCTGTTGAAAAAGGTTTGGGCGAAATTTCACTCGATACCCTGTATGAGGCAAAGGCACATTATGCGCGATGAGGTGATCTTCCAATCGTATAACTTCGTCATTGTGACGCTGGACCGGCATGCCTCTGGCCCTGCCGCCCGCATTGCGCCGAAACTTGCCCGTGATTTTCCGGGTCTGAAGGTTTCGGTTCATGCCGCTGCCGAATGGGAAAAGGATCCCGCCGCACTTGCCGCGACCAAGGCCGCGATTGCGACCGCTGATGTTGTCGTGACCTGCGTGCTGTTTCTTGAGGATCATATCAAGGCGATCATGCCCGATCTTATCGCGCGCCGTAATCACTGCGACGCGATGATCGGCGTTGTGTCGGATCAGGAGATTACCCAACTGACCCGCATGGGCGATCTGGATATGTCCAAGCCCGCCAGCGGTGCAATGGGCCTTCTTAAAAAGCTGAAGCCGTCAAAGTCGTCGGGTAAATCCGGCGCGGGCCAAATGAAAATGCTGCGCCGCCTGCCCAAAATTCTCAAGCTTATTCCCGGCAAAAGTCAGGATCTGCGGGCGTGGTTTCTTGCGATGCAATACTGGCTTGGCGGCTCTGACGATAACATGGAAAACATGGTGCGGTTCTTGATCTCGCGCTATACGTCGCGGCCTGCTTGGCGCGGCACCCATGCCAATGATCCGATCGAATATCCAGAGGTCGGCCTCTATCACCCCGATTTGGGCGGTCTGCATATCACGACAAATCTTGCTGATTTGCCCCGCAGCCAAGCCACCACAACGGTCGGTCTTTTGTTGCTGCGCAGCTATATCCTGTCAGGTGATACCGCCCATTACGACCATGTTATTCGCACCTTCGAGGCGCGCGGCGTGCGCGTGATTGCGGGTTTTGCTGGTGGCTTGGACGGGCGTCCGGCGATTGCGGCTTATCTTAAGGGCCGTGCCGATGTTTTGGTCTCGCTGACCGGGTTTTCACTTGTGGGCGGACCTGCCTATAACGACAGTGACGCCGCCGTTGACACGCTGGCTGATCTTGATCTGCCTTACGTCGCAGCACAGCCTTTGGAATTCCAGACCCTCGCGCAATGGGCAACAGGCGGCCAAGGGCTAAGCCCGATCGAAGCTACAATGTTGCTTGCCCTGCCCGAGATTGACGGTGCAACAAACCCCACTGTTTTTGCCGGTCGTCACGGGCCTAGCGGGTGTAATGGCTGCAAGATCAACTGTGCGGCAACCGGTGATGTAAAAGCCATGGCGCCCTGCATCGAGCGGGTCGACGCCTTGGTTGACAAGGCCTGTCGCCTCGCGTCACTGCGACGCAAACGCAACGCGGATAAAAACGTCAGCGTCGTTCTGTTCGGATTCCCACCCAATGCGGGCGCGGTCGGCACCGCCGCATATTTGTCGGTCTTTGAAAGCCTGCACAACACGTTGCACCGCATGAAATCCGAAGGCTACGACATTACACCGCCTGCAACCGTCGATGATCTGCGTGCGGCAATCCTCAAGGGCAATGGCGCTGTTTACGGCCAAGAGGCCAATGTTGCCGCGACAATTTCTGCCGACCGGATCGTGACCGAGACCCCATGGCTTGACGAGATCGAGGCCGCGTGGGGTCCTGCCCCCGGCGCTGTGCAATCCAATGGCCGCGACGTCTTCATCCTTGGTGCGCAATTCGGCCGCGTCTTTGTCGGCGTGCAGCCGACCTTTGGCTATGAGGGCGACCCGATGCGCCTTTTGTTCGAAAAGGGCTTTGCACCGACACATGCGTTCTCCGCCTTCTACCAGTATCTCAAGCACGACTTGAAAACCGACGTGATCTTGCACTTCGGGATGCATGGCGCGCTTGAATTTATGCCGGGCAAACAAAACGGTCTGGGCGGCAATGACTGGCCCGAACGGCTGATCGGCAATATGCCAAACGTCTATCTTTATGCGGCCAACAACCCCTCCGAGGCGACATTGGCCAAGCGGCGCAGCAACGCTGTGATCATTACCCACCTGACGCCAGCCTTGCAAAACTCCGGCCTGTATCGCGGTCTGGTCGATCTCAAAGACAGCATGACCCAATGGCGCGCGAGCCCCAAAGGCCCTGCGCGCGATGCCTTGGGCGCCTTGGCCCGCACGCAGGCCGAACTGGTCAATCTCGACGGGTCCGATCTTGACGCGATGTGGCTCAAGCTGTTGGAAACCGAAGATGCGCTGATCCCTGACGGTCTGCATATCGTGGGCAAGCTGCGCAGTGCGGCGGCTGTCGAGGACACGCTGAACCTGATGAAGTTTGTAAATGCGGCGGACCGCGCTGTGGCCAAGCGCCACTTGCAAACCGATAATGAATTGCCTGCCTTGATGCGGGCGATGAACGCACAGTTTATCAAGCCGGTGCCGGGTGGTGACGTGATCCGTGCGCCTGAAATTCTGCCCACAGGGCGCAATATCCACGCGTTCGACCCGTTCCGCATGCCCACCGCCTTCGCCATGCAAGAGGGTGCCGCACAAGCAGCCGAGCTTTTGAAAACCCACGATAGCCTGCCCAAGACAGTGGCGCTGGTCCTGTGGGGGTCCGATAATATCAAATCTAACGGCGGTCCGATTGCGCAGGCTCTTGCCCTGATGGGTGCTACCCCGCGCTTTGACAGTCATGGCCGTTTGTGCGGTGCCGATCTTGTGCCGCTTGCGACACTTGGCCGTGCGCGCATTGACGTAATCATGACCCTTTCGGGTATTTTCCGCGACCTGCTGCCGCTACAAACCAAGCTGTTGGCCGATGCCGCCTATCAATGCGCTATCGCCGAAGAGCCCTCTGAAATGAACCCGATCCGCGCCCATGCGCTGTCGTTCGCACAGACCCACGGCGTTGACATGAAAACTGCCGCCCTTCGCGTGTTCTCGAATGCCGAAGGGGCTTATGGCTCGAACGTCAACCAGCTTGTCGATAGTTCGGCATTTGACGATGAAAACGATCTTGCCGACGCCTATCAGGCGCGCAAATCCTTTGCTTATGGCATGGACGGCGAGGCGACGCAGCAGTCGGCCCTGTTGCAAGACACGTTGAAAAACGTCGATTTGGCCTATCAGAATCTCGAATCTGTCGAGTTGGGTGTAACCAGCGTTGACCACTATTTCGATACGCTTGGGGGAATTGCCTCTGCGGTGAAACGGGCGAAGGGCGGCGTTGATACGCCGGTCTATATCGGCGATCAAACGCGCGGCGGCACCAAGGTACGCACGCTGACCGAACAGGTCGATCTTGAGACCCGCTCGCGCAGCCTGAACCCGAAATTCTACGAGCCGCTTTTGGCCCACGGTCATGAGGGCGTGCGCCAGATCGAGGCCCATATCACCAATACGGTTGGCTGGTCGGCAACGACAGGCAAAGTCAATCCACGCATTTACCAACAACTGTCCGAGACCTTTGTGCTGGATGAAACCATGCGCAAGCGGCTCGCGGATCTGAACCCGCAGGCCTCCATGCGGATGGCAAACCGCCTGCTGGAAGCCTCGGACCGCAAGTATTGGACACCAGACGAAGACACGTTCGCGGCACTGCAAAACGCAGCATTCGCGATTGAAGATCAACTAGAGGGCATTGCAGCCGAATGAACCTCAGAAGGGAAATATTATGAGTCCGTTGGATAGAAGCATTCCGAATTTGGGCGGGGACGGAGAAGGCTCCGTTCAGGTCCATCAAAGCGACGATATGAAGATCGAAGGCGCCAAGGTGTTTTCCGTCTACGGCAAGGGCGGGATTGGCAAATCGACGACCTCGTCAAACCTGTCGGCTGCGTTTTCCAAGCTGGGCAAACGTGTCTTGCAAATCGGATGCGATCCCAAGCATGACAGCACATTCACGTTGACCGGACGCTTGGTTCCGACCGTGATCGACATCCTCAAAGAGGTCGATTTTCACGCCGAGGAATTGCGCGCCGAAGATTTCGTCTTCGAGGGTTATAACGGCGTGAAATGCGTCGAGGCTGGCGGCCCGCCCGCTGGCACCGGCTGTGGTGGTTATGTGGTTGGCCAGACCGTCAAACTTCTCAAGCAGCATCACCTGCTGGAAGAAACCGATGTGGTGATCTTTGACGTTCTGGGCGACGTGGTTTGCGGTGGCTTTGCGGCCCCCTTGCAGCATTCTGACCGCGCCTTGATCGTGACCGCCAACGACTTTGACAGCATTTATGCGATGAACCGAATTATTGCCGCCGTGCAGGCCAAATCTGTGAACTACAAGGTGCGCCTTGCCGGTTGCGTGGCCAACCGCTCCAAGGATACCGACGAGGTTGACCGCTATTGCAAAACCGTGGGCTTTAACCGCCTTGCGCATATGCCCGACCTTGATGCCATCCGGCGCTCGCGTTTGAAGAAAAAGACACTGTTCGAAATGGATGCCGACGAGGATATCGTCATGGTCCAAAAGGAATACATCCGCCTTGCGGAGACGCTCTGGAACGGCACAGAACCATTGTCACCAGCGTCATTGCCTGACCGTGAGATCTTTGAATTGTTGGGGTTCGATTAATGTCTTACGAGGCCACCCGTAACAACGTCGAAACCTATTTCGACCGCACCGCGACCAAGACATGGGAGCGCCTGACATCGGACGCGCCCGTGTCCGGTATTCGCGCAACCGTGCGTGCGGGCCGTGACCGGATGCGGGCCGTTTTGCAGCAACAGTTGCCTGACGATCTGACAGGTGCGCGGATCTTGGATGCGGGTTGCGGCACAGGCGCGCTGGCGTTTGAACTTGCCGCACGCGGCGCTGATGTTATTGGCGTCGATATATCGCCACAGCTGATCGAGATTGCGCAAAAGCGGACACCGCCGCAGCTTGCCGGTAGTCTCACGTTCCAGGCGGGTGATATGCTTGACCCTGCACTTGGCCTCTTTGATCATATCGTCGCGATGGATTCGATGATCTATTACGCCGAGGACGATATCATTCGCATTCTGGACGGCATCGCGCCGCGCCTGCGTGACAATATGGTGTTTACCGTGGCCCCGCGCACGCCGTTGTTGATGGCGATGTGGCGGATTGGCAAACTTTTCCCGCGTGCTGACCGCTCTCCCACGATGGTGCCGCACGCCCCTGCCCGCCTGTCCAAGAAACTGGCCCATGGCACGCTCACAGATGTGCAGCGTGTGACATCGGGCTTTTACATCTCCAACGCATTGGAGTTCCGCGCATGATTGTGTCCCGTAACCTGCTTAAGTCGATCACGATGCGGGCGCTGCCGTTTTCGGATGCGGTCAGCGACGATCTGCCCTTGGGGCAGTTGTTGCGGCTGTCGCTGTTTCAGGTTTCGGTCGGTATGGCGGCGGTGATGCTACTTGGCACGCTCAACCGCGTAATGATTGTCGAACTGAGCGTCTCGGCCACATTGGTCGCCCTGATGATCGCGATCCCCGTGCTGGTCGCACCGTTTCGCGCGCTTTTGGGGTTCCGCTCTGACAACTACCGCTCTGCAATCGGCTGGAAGCGTATTCCCTACCTCTGGTTCGGCTCGATGTGGCAGTTCGGCGGTCTGGCCATCATGCCGATGGGCCTTTTGTTGCTGTCAGGCGATCAGGTCACGGGGCCAAGCTGGGCAGGCGAAGTCGGCACGGCACTTGCGTTCCTGATGACAGGCATCGGCATGCATATGACACAAACCGCAGGTCTGGCACTGGCCGCCGACCGCGCGACCGAAGAGACACGACCACAAGTTGTCGCCTTGCTTTACGTCACATTCCTCATCGGGATGGGCATTTCCGCACTGATCGTGGGCGCATTGCTGCAAAACTTTTCGGCGCTGCGTTTGGTGCAGGTGATCCAAGGCACCGCCGTCGTCACCCTTCTTTTGAACATCACGGCCCTGTGGAAGCAGGAGAAAATCAGTCCGATGACCAAATCCGAGCGCAGCGCGCCAAAGCCGCAGTTTCGCGATGCCTGGACCGATCTGGTCAGTGGTGGCAGTGCGGGCCGTTTGCTTGTCGTTGTGTTCATCGGCACGCTAGGGTTCAACATGCAAGACGTGCTGCTGGAACCCTATGGCGGCGAAATTCTCGGGCTGTCGGTCTCTGCCACGACCTCGCTTTCGGCACTCTGGGCCATGGGTGCGCTCATCGGGTTCGGCATGGCCGCAAGATGGCTGAAGGCGGATCTTGATCCCTACCGCATGGCCGGACGGGGCATCCTGTTCGGGCTCATGGCCTTTGTCGCCGTGATCTTCGCAGGACCGCTCGATAGCGTCCCCGTTTTCTTCGCGGGGGCCTTTGGCATAGGCATCGGGGGCGGGCTGTTTGCCGTTGCCACCCTGACCGCCGCCATGACGCTGAACACCAGTGGCACCGCAGGCAAGGGTCTCGCACTTGGCGCTTGGGGTGCGGCACAGGCAACGGCCGCGGGTCTGTCGATTTTCATCGGCGGGGCTGTGCGCGATCTTGTCGACGGCGCGGCCACTTCGGGCGCTCTTGGCGAGGCGCTTCATTCGTCTGCGACGGGCTATTCCGTCGTCTACCACCTTGAAATCGGCCTTCTGTTCTGCACGCTCATCGCACTTGGCCCGCTGGTCAAGGCGCGCGCGCTGTCGGGCAAAACGACCAAGCCTATCGGTTTGGCCGATTTTCCAACATGACACTTTTTGATCTCAACCTCGGAGGACACATCCATGCTCGGTAACAACTTTTTCGGCAACTTCGATCTGGCAAGCGCCGCAATCTGGCTGTTCTGGCTCTTTTTCGCGCTGCTGGTCTATTACCTGCAAACCGAAAACATGCGCGAGGGCTATCCGCTTCAGGATGACGATGGCAACGAGGCCCCAAATCAGGGCCTGTTCCCTGTGCCTGCCGATAAAACCTTTCTTTTGCCAAACGGGCGTGGCAAATTGACCGTGCCATCAGGGCAACGCCGTGATCGCGACAAGCTCAAGCTGGCGCGCACCGGTGTTGCCGCAGGCTCGCCCTATATGCCAACGGGCAATCCGATGACGGACGGTGTTGGACCTGCGTCATGGGCGCCGCGAAGCAATCACCCCGAGCTTGATGCGCACGGCCATGCCAAGATCAAACCAATGTCGGCGCTGCCCGACTTCAAGGTCTCTGCCGGCACCGACCCGCGCGGCAAGGCCGTGGTGGCTGGCGATGGCGAGGTCATCGGGCGCATCACCGATATGTGGATTGACGTGCCAGAGCAAATGGTCCGCTACCTGACCGTTGATGTGAACCCTGAGGGCACCGGGCAACTCCGCATGATCCCGATCAACTTTGCCAAGATCAAAAGCGACCGTGTTGTTGTGCGCTCGATATACGAGGCCCATTTTACCGGCATCCCTACCACCAAAAAGGCCGATCAGATCACGCTTCTCGAAGAGGATAAGATCATGGCTTATTTTGGCGGCGGCACACTTTATGCAGATGCCAAACGGTCCGAACCGGTCTTGTAAAACCACCATATCGCGGGGCGTGTTCGCCGCTCGCCCCGCCCAACGAATAATAGGGACAAAAACAATGCATCACGATGATTTCAACTTTGAACCGGTCCGCGGCTTGCCTGCCGAACTTCCTGCGGGCGAAGAGATTTTGTGGCAAGGCAGCCCCGACGCCCTGCGCCTCGCAAAGGACGCCTTGGGGCTGAATTGGGTCATAGGCTATTTCGCGTTCCTTGCGATCTGGCGTGTTGGTGTCTCCTCGGCCTCGATGCCTTTCAACGAGGCGATGGGACACGGGGTGCCGTTTTTGATGGCCGGACTAATTGCGGGCCTTTTGCTTTATATCGTGGCTGTCGTGCAGGCGCGCAGCACCGTTTATACATTGACGAACAAGCGCGCATGTTTGCGGATTGGCGCCGCCCTGACCATGACGCTGAACCTGCCGTATGTCTGCATCGGCACAGCACAGGCATCGGTGCATAAATCGGGCATCGGCACAGTGACGTTCGAGCTGATCGGCGACACCCGCCTTTCTTATATGATGACATGGCCGCATGTGCGCCCGTGGCATATCAGCCGCACGCAGCCGGCCTTCCGCGCGATCCCTGACGCCGCCCGCGTTGCGCGCATTTTCGCAGAGGCCGCAGAGACGCGCGTCTGTGAGCCACAAATCAGCCGCCGCCAAACCGGCGCAAACGCAATCGCAGCGGAGTAATCGTCATGGCTCATTTCTCAACTTTGTCCAAACAGATGAAGCACCGCGACCGCGATATGGTGCCAAAGGTTCTCGTGCAAGCGATGTTCGGGCTGATGCTTTCGGCTATCGCTCTTGTCGCTTACGACCAGCTTTCGGGACGTCCGATGGACGGCGTTCTGGTGCAAAGCCCTGTCGCGGCAGAGCGTATGATCACCCTGACCGGCACCCGTAGCGACGGGGTAGTCGTTTATGATAAAAATGGCATCGAAATCGGGGCTTCTAGTGATGACAAGGCCGGATTTATTGATGTAATATGGATGTCAGTGAACCGCGAACGTATCGTGCAGGACGTCACCTCCGACGCGCCCCTGCGCCTCGTGCGCCGTGAAAACGGACATATCGCAATTTTCGATGACACAACCGGCTGGATGATCGAATTGATCGGATATGGCCAGGACAACGTCGCAGCCTTCGCCAGGCTGATCGACTAAAACCACTTAAGCCAAATCGACTAAAACCACTTAAGCCAAAGGGACACTTTTATTATGGGATTTCTGACAAGATCGAAAGAACAGGTGCCTTGCACGGTGACAATCTCGCACCGGTTCGAGGAACTGTCCGCGCATGTCAAATTCAACAACGGGGCGGTCGTGAACCCCGGAGATAGCGTGCTGGTGCATGGCGCCGAGATCATGGCAGCTTACGGTGAAATCGTCGAGGAACACCGCACTGCCACAATCATCCGCGCGTCTTGGGTTGAACAGCAATGGACGCGCCTGACGGGTGACTTCGAGTTTATGGAACTTTGCGAGTTTTCGTTCAGTAATGAGGTGTTGTCATGAATAATCCCAAGCATTCCGCATTTGCCGATACCGCCGAAGAGGCGATTGCAGCGCAAGACGCCCTTGATGGACCTGAAATGACCTCCGAGATGGCGACAGAAGTTGCGATGCAAAACACGCTTTTGACGCCGCGCTTTTACACCACAGATTTTGCCGAAATGGACGCGATTGACGTGACCCCTGTGCGCAAGGACTGGGACGCTCTCATTGCCCGCATGAAGGCCGATCCTAACAAAGGTCACTTTCGCAAGAACGATGAATGGCAGGCCAATTGGGAAGGGATGGAGCCCGCGCTTAAGGCCGAATTCATCGACTTTCTGATCTCCTCCTGCACCGCAGAATTCTCGGGCTGTGTGCTCTATAAAGAGATGAAGCGGCGCGGTTCCAACACCGATATCACCACGCTGTTCCAACTGATGGCACGAGACGAGGCCCGCCATGCAGGCTTTATCAACGACGCGCTGCGCGAGGCCGGTATTCGGGTGAACTTGGGCTTTTTGACCCAGCAAAAGAAATACACTTACTTCCGCCCGAAGTTTATCTATTACGCGACTTACCTGTCTGAAAAGATTGGTTATGCCCGCTATATCACGATTTTCCGGCATCTGGAAAAGCACCCTGACAAGCGGTTCCACCCGATCTTTTTGTGGTTCCGTGAATGGTGTAACGACGAATTTTCCCACGGCGAGGCTTTTGCCCTGCTGTTGAAAACCGATCCTGCGCTGACCACGTCGCGAATGAACAAGATCTGGATCAAGTTCTTCCTCACGGCGGTCTATTCGACCATGTGGGTGCGCGATCATCAGAGGCCCTTGTTCCACGAGGCACTTGGCGTTGATGTGACGTGGTATGGCCAAGAGGTGTTCCGCAAAACCTCCGAGATTTCCAAGCAGGTGTTCCCTTTCACGCTTGATATCGATCACCCGCGCTGGCGGCCAAATCTCGACCGGATGGAGCGTGCCTCCGTTCAAGTGGCCAAAGGCAAGGCGCGTGGCGGTTTTGGCGGCACCGTGCAACGGCTAGGCGGTATGGCGCGTGCTGCGGCTGCCTTTGCCGCGATCTACACGATCCCCGCGATCCATCACACTGTCCCCGACAGCCCTGTCATGGAGCCCGCATACTGATGATGTCGTCTCCCTGGATAGCTGCACTTTTTGCAATATTCGCCTGGTGGTTCTTCACCGGATTGATCTTGCTTGTGGTGCGCAAATCCGACGCGGGAGACGCCGTCGCACACGGGCGTTCGGTCGTGCTGACGGTGCCGCTTTTGGCGCTAGGGTGCGCGGGGCTTTTTGTCTCCGCCACCACCCCCAGCCTGCAAAACGTCTATATTGCGTTTTTGTCGACGCTCCTGATCTGGGGTTGGATCGAACTGGCGTTTCTCGCAGGGGTCATCACCGGACCGGAACGACGCCCCTGCCCTGCCACTCTGACCGGGTTTGCACGGTTCGTCCGTGCCTTTAACACGTTGGCTTACCACGAAATTCTGCTGCTATGCGCGTTTGTGGCCGTGGCGATAATCACCATCGGCAGCGAAAACCTCGTGGGCCTGTGGACCTTTGCGATCCTGTTTGGCGCGCGTATCTCCGCCAAACTCAACCTCTTCTTTGGCGTGCCGCGGATCAATACCGAATTCGTCCCCATCCCGCTGCAACACCTCAAATCCTATTTCCGGCAAGGCAGCGTCACAGCCGCCTTTCCAATCGGCATCACACTGCTTTCATGTGTGACTGGCGGCTTTGCCATCGCCCTTTTCGCGGCAGACACCGTGCCTTCCACCGCAGGTTTAGCCCTGCTCACTGCACTGGCCGCTTTGGCCACTTTGGAACATTGGCTCATGGTTGTGCCACTACCCGATGCAAAACTCTGGCGCTGGATGCTTCCCGCGCCAACTTCCACGACAGGAAAATCCAATGAACTTTGACACTCTTTTCAACGCCCAACTCGATGCCCTCAAAAAAGAAGGCAACTACCGGTATTTCGCAGAGCTGGAACGCAAGTGTGGAAAGTTTCCGCGGGCAGGTAACCATGTTGACGGCGAAGTGAACGATGTGACGGTCTGGTGTTCAAACGACTATCTTGGCATGGGTCAAAATCAGTTGGTGATCGATGCGATGTGCAAGGCCGTGCAGCGCACCGGCACAGGTGCCGGCGGCACGCGCAATATTTCCGGCACCAATCACGACCACCTCCTGCTTGAGGCCGAGCTTGCCGACCTGCATAACAAGGAGGCGGCTCTGCTGTTCACCTCCGGATATGTCTCGAACTGGGCGGCACTGTCGACGCTTGGTGCGCGGCTTAAGAATTGCGTGATCGTCTCGGACGCGGGTAACCATGCCTCGATGATCGAGGGCATTCGCCACTCGCGCGCCGACAAGGTGATCTGGAAACACAACGATGTTGCCGACCTAGAGGCCAAGCTCAAGGCGCTCCCCGCCGACGTCCCCAAGATTGTCGCCTTCGAGAGCGTCTATTCCATGGACGGTGATATCGCCCCGATCCGGCAGATCGTCGAGGTCGCCGAGAAATACGGTGCTATGACATATCTCGACGAGGTTCATGGCGTGGGCCTTTACGGGCCGCGCGGTGGCGGTGTCGCCGAGCAAGAAGGGCTGATGGAGCGGATCACCCTGATCGAAGGCACGCTTGGCAAGGCCTACGGCGTGGTCGGCGGCTATATCACAGGCTCCGCCGCCCTTTGCGATTTTATCCGCAGTTTTGCCTCTGGGTTCATCTTTACAACCGCCCTGCCCCCTGCTGTGGCCGCCGCCGCGCGCACCTCGATTGCGCATCTCAAACAGTCCGATACAGAGCGTCTCCAGCAGCGCGCGCAGGTTGCCAAATTGCGCGCAGGTCTTGATCGCGCAGGCATCCCGCATATGGCAAACGACAGCCATATCGTGCCTGTGATGATCAAGGATCCGGTGAAAACCAAAATGATCGCCGACTATCTGATGACCGAATGGGGCATCTATGTGCAGCCGATCAACTATCCGACCGTGCCAAAAGGCACAGAGCGGTTGCGGTTCACGCCCTCGCCGCTGCATACCGACGCCGATATCGCGCATTTGCTCAACGCGCTGACCTCTTTGTGGAAGCAATGCGCGATCTCCCACGCGGTGGCTTGACCGTCACGCATTAAAAAACCCCCGCTGTTCCAACGAATAGCGGGGGTTTTTTATCGCTTAAATTATGGGTTAGCTTGTCCGCCATTCAAAAAATAGTGGACCCGCCTTGGCCAACATCTGTTTGGCCATCTCGACCCCCATCGCAGCCCCATCCGCGATCGTGCCTGTCATATCATCGGTGATGCTTTGTGACCCGTCAGGGCGCAAAACCTCACCGCGCAGACGTAGGGTTTCCCCGTCAAGTTCCGCCAATGCGGCAATCGGTGTTTCGCACGATCCGTCCAGCGCCTTGAGGAACGCACGTTCCGCCGCCAGCCGCTGACCGGTTTGCAAATCGTGGATTGCCGCCAGCATATCTGCGGCGCGGTGGTCATCGACGCGCCGCTCGATCCCGATCGCACCTTGGGCCACCGCAGGGAGCATATCTGCAACCTCGATGGCGTATTTCGGCACATGATCCATTTTCAATCGGTTCAATCCGGCCATGGCCAGAAACGTCGCCTCCACCACGCCGTTGTCAAGCTTTTGCAAACGGGTCTGCATGTTGCCACGAAATTCAACAACCTCCAGATCGGGGCGGCGCAGTTTAAGTTGTGCCTTGCGCCGCAGGCTTGAGGTGCCGACCACAGCACCTGCTGCCAGATCCGCAAGACCCGTGCTGCGCGGTGAAATGAATGCGTCACGCACATCCTCGCGCGGCAGATAGGTATCAAGGATAAGCCCGTCTGGTTGCAATGTCGGCATGTCCTTCATCGAATGTACGGCAATATCAATCTTGCCCGCCAGCATGTCATCTTCGATCTCGCGGGTAAAAAGACCTTTGCCGCCGATCTCTTTGAGCGGGCGATCAATGATCTTGTCGCCTGTCGTTTTGATCACAACAATCGTGAAAGCCTCGAAAGGCAAATTGAACGCCTTCGCGAGCCTTTCGCGCGTCTCGTGGGCTTGAGCCAAAGCAAGCGGAGACCCTCGGGTCCCGATGTTCAGCGGTGCGGCGGGTGTTGGTAATTCATAGGTCATTTCACCTTGTTAATGCTGTAAACTCTGCCTGACAACTCTTGTATCGTAGGCCCCCTGCGGTGCATGGTAGAGCAGACAGAAAACTGAGAGAAATTCACTATCAAAACTGATAAAACCATCCTGCGGGCCTTGACCGGCGAAACCCTCCCTACCCCGCCGATCTGGATGATGCGTCAGGCTGGCCGCTACTTGCCCGAATATAAGGCGACGCGCGCGCAGGCCGGTGATTTCCTGTCGCTGTGCTATAACCCCGATCTGGCCGCAGAGGTGACCTTGCAGCCGATCCGCCGCTACAGGTTTGACGCCGCCATTTTGTTCGCCGACATCCTTTTGGTGCCGCAAGCACTTGGCGCGGACCTGTGGTTCGTCACTGGCGAGGGGCCGCGCTTGTCGACCATCACAACCGCCGAAGATTTCGCAAAGCTCAAGCCAGCAGATGCGATCCATGACCATCTTGCGCCTGTTTACGAGACGGTGAAAATCCTCGCACGCGAACTTCCCGACCAGACCACGCTGATCGGGTTTGCCGGTGCGCCTTGGACCGTCGCCACCTATATGATTGCCGGTCAAGGCACCCCTGATCAGGGACCCGCCCATGCGCTCAAGGCCGAAAACCGCGCTGTGTTTGACGCCCTGATCGACCGCATCACCGAGGCCAGCATTGCCTATCTATCGATGCAAATCTCCGCAGGGGCCGAGGTCGTCAAGCTGTTCGATAGCTGGGCAGGATCTCTGCAAGATGCTGATTTTGTTGAATATTCCATCAAGCCGATGCAGCGGATCACAGCCGCGCTCAAGGCCCTGCACCCTGACACGCCCGTCATCGCTTTCCCGCGCGGCGCGGGCACCCGTTATGCAGGCGCACATGCGGCCACCGGTGCCGATTGCATCGCCGTGGACGACGGTGTGACGGCAGAGTGGGCCGCGGCAAACCTGCAAACCGGCGGCTGCGTACAGGGCAACCTGAAATCATCCCATATGGTGTCGGGCGGCGCCGACCTTGTTTCTGAGACCCGCAGAATCGTGAAAGCCTTCTCGCAAGGGCCGCATATTTTTAACCTCGGACACGGCATAACCCCTGATGCAGACCCTGAAAACGTGCAGTTGATGATCGATACAATCCGCAACGGCGGCTGAGATATCCTCTAGTCGCACCGGGGCCGCGCAAGACTACATGTAGAAATCGCTTGCACGAGTCTCTCACCTCGTTCAATAGTCACGGAAAAAGACGCAAGCACGGAAATAACCGTGAACACGTTTAGGGCTAAGGCGAGCAAATGGATACCGGGCGACCAGAAGACATCAATGCGGTGATCCGTCAGCATTCCGAATGGCTGTCGCGACAGCTTCACGCGCAACGTGAGAGCCTGTTTCCGCCCGATGCCACCAAAACCATGCGCAAGTTTACTTCCGGCGAGGCCGCAGGCCTGCTTGGCATCAACGACAGCTATCTGCGCAAGTTGCATCTTGACGGGAAAGGGCCGGAGCCCGAGGTCAGTTCGGGCAACCGTAGACTCTATTCCGCAGAAAACCTGCTGGAATTGCGCAGTCTTCTAGAAAAAACCGCCCGTAAACCCGGTGATTATTTGCCCGGTCGGCGCGGCGATGACCACATGCAGATTATCGGCGTGATGAACTTCAAGGGCGGCTCTGGCAAGACCACGACCTCCGCGCATCTGGCCCAATGGCTCGCCCTGCAAGGCTATCGCGTTTTAGGCATCGACCTTGACCCACAAGCCTCGTTTACCGCGCTGCACGGCGTGCAACCCGAATTTGACCTGCAGCAAGGCGGCACGCTTTGCGATGCGATCCGCTATGAGGACCCTGCCCCGATCCGGTCGGTGATCCGCAAAACGTATATCCCCAATCTCGATCTGATCCCCGGCAACCTCGAGTTGATGGAATTCGACCATGACACGCCCCGCGCACTTGCCAATAAAACCGCAGGGCTGTTCTTCTTTCGGGTCAAAGAGGCGCTCAAGGCTGTGGATGACGACTATGATATCGTCGTGATCGACTGTCCACCGCAACTTGGCTTTCTGACTATGTCCGCGCTTTCAGCTGCGACCGGTGTTCTGGTCACGATCCACCCCGAAATGCTGGATGTGATGTCGATGTCGCAATTCCTGTGCATGACCGCCGACCTGATGGATGTCATTGCCGATAGCGGGGCGGATATGTCGCACGACTGGATGCGCTATGTTCTGACCCGCTACGAGCCAGCCGACGCACCACAAAACCGAATCGTTGCGTTTTTGCGCACCATGTATGGCGATAAGGTCCTTAATACACCGATGCTGAAATCAACCGCGATTTCCGATGCGGGCCTTACAAAACAGACGCTTTACGAGGTAGAGCGCTCTGCGTTTACCCGCTCTACATATGATCGCGCGATAGAAAGCCTGAATGCACTGAATGAAGAAGTTGGCACTCTCATTCAATCAACCTGGGGGCGCAAATGAGCGACAACAAGAACAAGCGGCTTTCGATGCTCGATAGCCTTGCGGCGGCAGGTGCACCTACGCCAGCCTCGATGATCGCCAGCAGCAGACCCTTGCGCGCCGCACGCAATGCGGTTGATGGTCATAACGTCTGGGATCTTGATCCCGCCCAGATTATCGACACCCGCATTGCCGATCGCCTGTCCCATGAGGATGTCGCGGACCTGCGGCAATCCATTGAAACCACAGGGCAGACCGTGCCAATTCTGGTGCGGCGTCACCCGACCGAAGATGACAAATATCTTCTGGTCTATGGCCGTCGCAGGCTCGAGGCGATCCGCACCTCCGATAAGGTGAAAACCGTCCGCGCTTTGATTGCGACGCTTGACGATGCCGCCGCTACAGAGGCGCAAATCTCTGAAAACATGGCGCGGCGCGATCTGACCTATATCGAAAAGGCGCTTTTCGCACATGAGTTGATCAAAAGCGGCTTTGGCAATCAATCCCGCGTGGCCGAGGTGTTGACTGTCACCAAATCCGCCATCTCGATGGGCATTGCGATTGTCGAGACTATCGGCGTCGACCTTGTGCGTGCGATCGGTCCCGCCGAGGGTATCGGGCGCCCACGCTGGGATGCGCTGACCAAGGCGCTTGAGACCACGCTTCTTGACCCCGCGGCCCTGGTCGAAGTTGCAGAACGGGCGCGGGCCATCGCCGACATCGACGTCTTCTCTACGCAGGATGCAGAACAGATGCGCGATCCGTCCGTCGCGGCCTTTGAGGCCGTATTCGACACTATTACTGCCAAAAGCACTGTCAAACCGGTGCGCAAGCCTGACATCGCGGGCGCTCCGCGGTCGCTCAGACTGGATGCAAATCTATTTGGCAAAATCAGTCGCACCAAAACTGCCGTGCGCCTCGACCTTGATCAGGGTCCCTTTGCGGACTGGTTCGAGGATCAGGCGCAGGTTTTGATGCAAGACCTTCACGCGCGTTGCGAGCGCCGCGAGAAGAAAGACTAGCCGAGCAACATAAAACAGGAGGCACGACAGAGACAAAGAAAAAGTCCCGCAAAGCTGACGCTCTACGAGACCCTTTATTCTAGCAAGTTCAGGGTAGTGGTTGGCATATGTTTTCGCAAGTCCAAAGTGATTCGCGGGTCCAAAAAATTTGTCCACGTGAAATAATATGACCTATATTCCAGTCACGCCGTTCCGGCGCCAGATGGATGCTGCCTTGATAAAAAATCAACATTACGCATCCCTGCCCTTGCCCCCCGAGGGCGTCAATAAATACGAGGTCGTGCGCGAATTGACTGCCGCCCGCAAGGATTTGGGCATCACCGACCGCGAAATTGCGGTGCTTCAGGTGTTGTTGAGCTTTCACCCCAAAACCATTTTGGGCGGTAATTCCCAAGATTTGCTTGTTTACCCGTCCAATGTGGCGATTTGCGAGCGGCTCAACGGCATGCCATGTTCTACAATACGGCGGCATTTGGCCTGTTTAGTGACTGCTGGGCTGATTTTGCGGCACGATAGTCCCAATGGGAAGCGTTTCGTCAAGCGTCACGGCGATGCGCCACAGGCCTTCGGCTTTGATCTGACCCCTCTGGTCGCACGTTTCCCCGAAATCTGCGCACACGCCGAGGCCGCCCGCGCTCATGATGACAAGCTAAACCGCCTGAGACGCGCTGTAAGCCTCATGAGACGCGATCTCGCGAGCCTCGACGGCTACGGGCACCAAACTCGTCCCGACGTGGCCCTTTGGGACGCATTTAGCGACCTTGCCGCTCTCACGGCCCGTGACCTTCGCAAGCAGTTGACCTTTGACGCACTTGTTGCGCTCGAAACGCGACTTTTAGCAGCGTTAGACACTGTAAGAGACATGTTCGATATGCCCACTCTACATAATTCGAGCATCAGTGACACTCATATTGAGCAGCACCATCAGACTTCAAATAAAGATACTTATGATTCTGAAAAGCACATAGAAAAGAATAAATCTGAAAACGCGGACCCTGCGCCCGTGAGCCATCACATGGATAGGGCCGACCTCAATCAGCCAAACATTCCACTATCCCTTGTGACCGCCACTTGTCTTGAAATCAAAACATACGCGCCTGACGGTATTCGGCATTGGCACCAGCTTGTCCAAACCGCAGATAAGGTCCGCCCGATGATGGGTATTTCGCCTTCCGCATGGCAAGAAGCCAAGGACGCAATGGGTCCCGAAGAGGCATCGGTCGTTCTGTTTGCAATTCTTGAACGATTTAGTGACATCAACTCCCCTGGTGGATATTTGCGGTCTTTGACCCGAAAAGCCGAACAAGACAGCTTTTCATGCGGGCCAATGATCATGGCGTTGATGTCACCAAAGGCCGCTTAGTTCACAGCTGTGAACTTTTTGCCGGAAAGGAATTCTGTGATGATATCAGCAACGCGTTGCGGATCCTCCTCATGCGCCAAATGCCCTAAGCCCTCTAGCTTGCAAAAGCGTGCATCGATCAAAGCACCCGCTGCGGTTTGCGATACGGTCCAAGGCACCATCTGGTCAGCGTCTCCTGCCATCAAAAGACTCGGTGCCTTGATTTTGCCCAAACCCTTGATCAAAGGATCGAGATCCCATTGCGCCATCATCTGAAGCGTTGCGTTCACATGCTGCCTGTCGCGGATCAGTCGTTTATAGAAAATGATTTCCGAAGCGGGCAATTTTGATCCCGTCCCGTCAATCAATTTTTGAACCGCCTGTCCGCGTGACGCCGACGCGACGAACATATCGGCCACCAGCGGGAGCATTGCGAGGGTTTTTGCCATGACCGGAAACAAAAACCCGGCCACACCTTTGAATGTGTCGAGGGCCGCGTTGATGCCGATAATTCTAGGCGGTGTGCCATCAATATCCGCAGCCATTTGGAGCGCAATCGCAGCGCCGGCAGAATGTCCGACGATTGCGCTTGGTGTCCAGTTCTCTGCTTTGCAGAGTTGGGCAACATCATGAGCCATTTCTGCCAATCCGCACCGCTGTTGTGCGCCAAGTTTCGTGAAACCTTGCCCTGGCAAATCGAGTGCTATGACGCGGTAATTTTGCGCAAGGATCGGAAACAGATGCCGCCAACTCTGCGTCGCGCCCCCTGCGCCGTGGATCAAAAGAATAAGTGGTCCGTCACCTGCAATTTGCACGTGCCATTTATGCGGTTTGCTCAGGATAAAGCGCGATGCAGCTGCCATCGGCCAGTCTTGCGCGTTGACAGTCCAATCCATTTTAATCTCTCAAGCTGTCAGAAACGGCTGCGGAAACCCGTTTGGCATCAGCGCGCGGAAGCGGAATGTAGTGGCCACCCATCAAATCCGCGAGCGATTTCAGGTCGTTGTTTGGCCTGATGCTAGTGTCAATGACAATCGAATCGCAGCCGCTTGATCGCAAACTATTGGCGCCCGCGATTGCATCTTCGCTGGCTTGCTTGCGGTTCGGGCTGCCGTCGAGTGCCACGTTGCTGCGACCGTCGGTTAAAACAATTATGGTCGGGGTCTGGCCGCGCTTTTGGGCGTTTTGAGACAGGTCCAATGCGGCGAGAAGTCCTGCGGCCAAAGGGGTTCCGCCGCCGCCGGGCAGGGACGCGAGGCGCCTTTTTGTTTGCACAAGAGAGCGGGTCGGAGACAGGAGTATTTCTGCGTCACTGCCTCGGAAAGCAATTAATGCCACGTGATCGCGGCGCGCGTAGGCTTCACTTAAGAGTATTTCGATTGCGCCTTTGGCCTCGTTGAGCCGCGCGATTGCGGCTGAGCCGGAGGCATCGACGGCAAAGATTAATACACGATCCGAGAGATGCTGATAGCGCTTGGCACGCAAATCGGCAGGTCGAATGATCGGGCCAGTGCGGTCGGGCTGTGCGGCTTTTCGCAGTGTTTGCCACGGAATTGCGGCGCGCAATGTGGCGATCAGATCGATGCGGGTATTGGCGCGGGCGGTAATGTCGCGGGCGGGCAGTGGACGGCCACGGCGGCTTCCGGTGATCTTGCGACCCGATCCCGACCCTTTTGCGCTCTTGGATTTTGGCGCAGCGATCTTGTCCAAAAGCCCCTTGGGCAAGGCACTTAACACGGCCTCAAGAAG
The DNA here is from genome assembly GCA_029252195.1 of Yoonia sp. Taxonomy (GTDB): domain Bacteria; phylum Pseudomonadota; class Alphaproteobacteria; order Rhodobacterales; family Rhodobacteraceae; genus Yoonia. Next base: position 26,603 of record JAQXBV010000019.1, on the reverse strand, counting down.
CATATCATCGGGCAGCGAGATATCTTCGGATAGGGGCTGCTCGGCGGGGGGCGTGTCGGGCTGTTCTGGCTCGGGCGGTGGCGTGTCCTGTTGGGGAAGTTGCGTAGCGCGGTGGGCAAAGACCAATTCAACGGCCGTAACGATGTCGTCCTGAATGACAGCCTTGCGACCCATCAGAATGGCATGTGCGCAGGCGGCGCGCAGTGCAAAGCTGGGTGCGCGCAGGCTGTGAATGCCAAGTTGAACCGCCAGAACGACAAGCTGCTCAGGCAGGTCTGCAGGCACTTCGATCCGGCCAGGAGGCGGCAGAATGGGCTGCGTGTCTTGGAGATCGGCCATCGGGATGTCGTCCAAGGTCACGCAAAACGCGAGGCGATCGGCGAGGGCATCGGGGGTTTTCTCGTCGTCGATCCCCTCATCAAAGGCGATCAAGCCGCGCATTTCACCTGCATCTAGCGCCATTGCCAGACGTGCGGCAAGGTAGGGTGCAGTGCGTTCTGCCATGGACAGTGTAAACAATCGGTCATGGCATGCCAGTAGGCCCGCGTGCTGCACGATCGTGCCGCCGCGGAGTGTTGCAGCAATATCCAAGGTGCCATCAAGGGCATCACTTGCCATCGCGGGGTGCAATTTTACCCTGTTAGGGTCCATTTCCCCGATCAGCGCCGTAAATGCATCGCGCGCGGGTGAACTGCGTCCCTTGACCGTGATCCCGCCCAATCCGACAGGGTCTACGGCCATAAGGGCTAGGGCGGTACAGGCGCGGTGCCATGGGGTCATTGGGCGCCCAAGACCTCTTTTGTGATGCGCATAACGCGCGTGCCGGAGCCTGCGTCGTCAAGCGGGTCGCGCCGCAAACGGTGCCGCAACACCAGACCTGCGGTTGCACGAATATGGGCGCGGGTCAGGGCGGTGTCATTGCGCAGGGCCGCATAGGCGCGTGCGGCCTTCAGCAGGGTCAGTTCACCGCGCAGTCCGTCAGAACCAAGCTTGAGGCAAAGCGTCGCCACATCCCGCAGGCTACTGTCGGGCGTTTTCAGCTTTTTAAGCGTCTTGCGGGCGGTGAGGATTTGATCGCGTAGCGCCGCATCCTCGGCCTGCCAGCGCAGCATGAAGGCGGCGTTGTCGTTGTCGTAGGCATCGCGCCGCTTGATCACCTCGATCCGCTCTTCGATGTCGGTGGGGGAGGCTACGTCTACGGAAAGGCCAAAGCGGTCGAGCAGTTGCGGGCGCAATTCGCCCTCCTCGGGATTGCCTGACCCGACCAGCACAAAGCGGGCAGAGTGCCGGATTGACAGCCCTTCCCGCTCGATCACATTCTCGCCCGATTGGGCCACATCCAAAAGCAGATCAACAATGTGGTCCTCAAGCAGGTTCACCTCGTCGATATAGAGGTAGCCACGGTTTGCGGCGGCCAAAAGACCGGGTTGAAACGCCTTTTCGCCGTTTGTGAGTGCCTTTTCGATGTCGAGCGCGCCTGTCACGCGGTCCTCTGACGCGCCAAGCGGCAGGTCGATCACAGGGGTCGGGATGTCGCCGATGGTCTTATCCTTGACGTTGGCCCAAGCGGGACATTCATCGGGATGCGCACTATGCACGGGGCAGGATTTGACGGCGCGGATCGGCGGCAAAAGCGCCGCAAGCGCGCGCACGGCGGTAGATTTGCCGGTGCCACGATCCCCGAAGACCAGCACGCCGCCGATAGAGGGATCAATCGCCGTCAGGGTCATGGCCAGTTTCATATCGGTTTGACCGACGATCGCAGAGAAGGGAAATGGCTGTTTCATACAGGGTCCATTTGTTTGAGGGGAGCAACGCCACGCCAGTTGCCTGTTTCGGACAAAAGCGTGAAACGTGCGTAGAGTTCTTCGCGAAACCAGCCCTCGTCGCGGACAGCCTTGATGGCGTCCGCGTGGTGGCCTGTGCGGGCGAAATTGACCATTGAGTTGGTGTCGGGCCAGAGCGAGAATGTGATCTGCTGAAACAGGGGCGTTTCCCCGATGCCGATTTTGAACAGCACGTTGGGATCGCTGTCGATCCTGTCGGAGATATTTGGCACCCGCCCCCAGAACCGCCGCAAGATCGAAGGTTTGATTGTGGCCCGTGTGAGCACGCCGATTGGCCCTTTTGCGTCTGTGTTAGACACTGAAAACGGGGTTTGTCCGGCCCAAGCGCCACGCACGCTATCTGGCGACAGAAAGACCGTCCAAGTGTCGGCGGCCCGTGCCTGATAACGTTGAAAGATGGATGCATTTTGAGTGCGCTCTTTGGCTATCTGCGCGTCCGGCCATGTCGCGAGAATGGCGATCACGTCTATATTGAGCCGTGGTGCAAAGCCTGCACCACCCCCCGATCCGCAGAGCTTCCAGAAACCAATGTCAGGCACCCGCGCCAGTGGCCTGCGCGCCGCACCCATCATTCCCATCGCCCAAAGGCGGGCGAGGGCGCTGTCGAAGCGATAAAAGCTGAGGCTGACGACCTGTGGCATACGGCATGGATTCCCGAATTATAAGGTCAGGCTGTCACAGAATGTCAGACTTGTGAAGATAGCTGACAACAAAGTTGTAAACTAAGCTAGACAGTTATAGGGTTGGGGTAACATGACAGAATCTTTTTCCTCTTCCGATCATCGCGCCCTTGTTATTGGTGCAGGCCTTGGTGGCCTTGCTGTGGCAATGCGGCTGGGGGCCAAGGGGTATTGCGTGACGGTTCTTGACCGATTGGACAGGGCAGGGGGGCGCGGCTCTTCGCTCTCGCAAGACGGTCATCGCTTTGATCTGGGACCGACGATTGTGACGGTGCCACAGTTGTATGAGGACCTGTGGGCTGCCTGCGGGCGTGATTTTCACCGTGACGTGGATTTGCGTCCGTTGTCGCCGTTTTATGATATCCGCTGGCAGGATGGCACGCGGTTTCGTGCTTCGTCGGATACGGAGGCGATGAAGGCGGAGGTTGCCAAGATCAACCCGTCTGATGTGAAGGGATACGCGCGTTTTTTGCGTGGCAGTCAGGCCCGTTATAAGGTGGGGTTCGAGGGGTTGATGACCCTGCCGATGCATAAGATCTGGGAGACCGTGAAGGTGCTGCCGCAATTTGCGCGATTGCGTGCGGACAAGTCGATTTATGCCTATGCGAAGTCGTGTGTGAAGGATGAAAAGCTGCGTCAGGCCTTGTCGTTTCACCCGCTGTTTATTGGTGGCGACCCGATGCATGTGACGTCAATGTATGCGCTTGTGGGCTACCTTGAGAAGGAATTCGGCGTGCATTACGCGATGGGCGGTGTGCAGGCGATTGCGGATGCAATGGCGGGCGTCGTGCGCGAGCAGGGCGGTGTGATCCGCCAGAATGCCGAAGTGGACGAGATTTTGATCGAAGGTGGTAAAGCGACGGGTGTGCGTCTGACCACGGGCGAGCAGATTGCCGCGCCTTTGATCGTGAGCAATGCGGATGCGGGGCATACTTATACCCATCTTTTGCGCAATCACCTAAAGCGCCGCTGGACGCCCAAACGGTTGAAGAAAAGCCGGTGGTCGATGGGGCTTTATGTCTGGTATTTCGGGACCAAAGGCACAGCCGGTAAATGGGCGGATGTCGGGCATCATACGATTGCGATGGGTCCGCGCTATAACGGCTTGCTTGATGATATCTTTATGAAGGGCAAACTGCCGGACGATATGAGCCTGTATATTCACCGCCCGTCACTGACCGATCCGAGCGTTGCGCCTGCGGGGGATGATACGTTTTACGTGCTGTCGCCTGTGCCGCATCTGGGCTGGGACAAAGCCGTGGACTGGCAGACCGAGGAGCCGATTTACCGCGAGAAGGTGGCCGCTGAGGTGGAAAAGATCATGCCCGGTTTCCGCGACCATATTGTGACGGAAACGGTGTTCACGCCCGAGACATTCCGCGACAGGTATTTGTCACCAAACGGGTCAGGGTTTTCGGTCGAGCCGCGGATTTTGCAAAGCGCGTGGTTCCGTCCGCATAACATCAGCGAAGAGGCGCGCGGCCTTTTCCTAGTCGGCGCTGGCACGCATCCCGGTGCAGGTGTGCCGGGTGTGGTGGGCAGTGCCGATGTTGTGTCGCAACTGGTGCCTGATGCCCCCGCGCAGGCACAAAGAAGGATGGCTGCAGAATGATTGATTCCCAAGACCTGGCCCATTGCCGCAATGTGATCCGCACAGGGTCATTGTCGTTTCATGCCGCGTCAAAGTTGTTGCCTGCGCATGTGCGCGACCCTGCGCTGGCGCTATATGCGTTTTGCAGGCTGGCGGATGACGAGGTGGACGAGGGTGATCATAAGGGTCGTGCGGTGCTGGACCTGCGCGACCGTCTTGATCTGGCCTATGCGGGCACGCCGCGCAATGCCCCCGAGGACCGCGCATTTGCCGCGTTGATTGCAGAATTTGACATGCCGCGTGCCTTGCCCGACGCCTTGCTTGAGGGCCTTGCGTGGGACGCAGAAGAGCGCCGCTATGCGAGCCTGTCGGACGTGCGCGCATATTCGGCGCGAGTGGCCTCGGCGGTGGGTGCTATGATGTGCGTGCTGATGCGGGTGCGGGACACCGATGCGCTGGCGCGGGCCTGTGATCTGGGCGTGGCGATGCAACTGACCAATATTGCCCGCGACGTGGGCGAAGACGCGCGTGCGGGCCGTATCTATCTGCCGACCGACTGGCTGTCGGAGGCGGGGATCAGCGCCGAGGCGTTCTTTGCGGACCCGCAAGCAACCCCTGAAATCAAGCGCATGGTGCGCCGTCTTTTGGCGGAGGCGCAGCGGTTATATATCCGCTCTGAGGCTGGTATCCGTAAGCTGCCTCTCAGCGCACGCACGGGCATTTTCGCCGCCCGCTATATCTATGCGGGGATAGGCAGCGCGGTGCGCCGCAATGCCCACGACAGTATCGGGCTGCGTGCGCGCACGGGCAAACCCACCAAGATCGCATTAATCGGCAAGGCGGCCCTGCGCACCTGTGGCACGGTCGTGTTGCCGCAATCACCGGTGCTGTTTGCCCGCCCATTGGATGAGGTCCGGTTTCTGGTCGATGCCGCCTCGGACGGTCTTGCCGCACCAGTGGGTCGGGGGGCCGCGCTTATTTCTGTGCTGGCTGCGCTGAAGGCGCATGAGAAAGCGCAATCAGATATGAGCGGGGTAGCGGCGGAATAAACTTCTGCCTATAACGCTGCATGGATATTTATTTGTTTCTCATCTTTTTGCTGGCCTGTGCCGGAGCCGGAGCCACAGGTGCGGTGTTCAAACCCGGCCCGTGGTACGAGGCCCTGAACAAGCCGTCATGGACCCCGCCAAACTGGGTTTTCCCTGTTGTCTGGACGACGATTTATTTGTGTATCTCGTTTGCGGGTGCGCGTGTCGCGGTTCTGGACGGGAACGGATATGCGCTGGCGTTCTGGGCTATGCAGGCCGCGTTCTCGACATTGTGGACGCCTGTGTTTTTCGGACTGCGCCGCCTTTGGGGCGCGCTGTTGGTAATGGCGCCGCTGTGGATTTCGGTGGTGGGGGCGACGGTTGCGATGTTCCAGCTTGATACGCTGGCGGGCATCGCGTTCTTGCCGTTTCTGGTCTGGGTCACGGTTGCAGCCGCGCTGAATGTGAGCGTCGCACGATTGAACCCTGGCCTTGCGCCGCGCGATTTATCGCTGGATTAAAACGTCCATTTTGCCCGCCTCGGCACCCTCACCGCGAGCATGGGCTTAAGCCATGGTTTGCTGTAGCGGTCGAGATCGAGCGCCTCGTGAACCCCGTGTGTGGTCTCACCATTGATCTGTGTTTGCACGACTGATCGTGAATAGAACGGCGCATCAAGCATCGGTTTGATTTGCCGCGCCGCGGTGCCTGCGTCAGCGCGGGTTTCGCGCCGCAGCGCCCAAAGCGTAGGCTTGAACGGTTGTGCGGCCGGGGCTGCGATATGCCGTGCTATGCCATGGGGATCAAAGGCGATTGCCGCCGCAAGAGCCGTGCCATCGCGCCTGTTTGCATCATAAAAACAGGTGGCCCCGTTTTTCATCGGGAACCGCCCCCATGTCCAATAGCTAAAGTCTTGTTCAAGGGGCCTTGTGCCGAAGTTGGCGTCGAAATAGCCATGTCCGTCGAATTGCCAGCCCGAGGCCGCAAGGTTGACATTGATCCGCGCGGTTGGCGCGAAGGGTCGCCAGATGTGCGCGCCGTCGGACGTGAGGGGCAGTTCGACATCGGTGACGGCTGAGGGTGTCAGGGTGATCTGCCCGCGCACCCTCGAGATCAGCGGCGGAGAGGAGATTTCGTCGATGTCGATGATCAACTGCTTACCTGTCCAGCGCATCGAGGATGGCCCCACGGTCAGGGTGTCGGGGGTTTGCCGTAGGGCGCTTCGCCCCCGATCTGTCATGGTAAACCGCCCGCCTGCGCCGTAGGTCGCCACGTTGATGCAGCAGTGGTTGGCGGGATCACCCCGCCCCGACCACGCATACCACGGCGAGAACACCGAGCCGATGAAGCCGATGACCGAGACCGCGCGGGTGCCATCGTCGCTTATGCCGTCGACATACCACCATGCGTAGCCGCCTGCGGGGACATCGAGGTTAAATGCAGGTCCTGCATGATCGCCGCGACCGCGTGCTGTCCTGAGAGTGCAGCCATCGGCACCCCCGCTCCCGGATGCACCCCGCCCCCCACCAGATACAGCCCCTTGATTTTCGTGCGTGCCGTTGGTCGTTTGAACGCCGCCATCATCCCGTGCGGGGATCGCCCGTAGAGGGAGCCGTGCGAGGCTGGAAACATCTGTCCGAAGTCCCGTGGCGTTGTCAGTGTCGTGATCGCGGGCGAGAAGTTCAGACCGAAGCTGTGCAGCCTGCGGGTTATCAGGGTGATGCATCTTTGGGTCTCCGTGGTATCATTGGGGGGTGCGTTCAGGATGATTTCGAACCGTTCTGCGCCTTGTGGGGCTTGATAGCCAAAGCGGTCTTGGGCGCAGATGTAGAGCGTGGGATCGGTCTGCATTTTCCCGCGTGCAAGGGGTGCGTATTCGGTCGCGGGGTTGTCGGCAAACAGGACGTTATGTGCGGCGAGCGGTAGGCCGTTAGGGGTGGCGGCGAAGGTCGCGACGTAGGCCGAGAGGCTTCGGGGGTGTTGGGGCGGGACGGCGGTTGTGACCTCCGCCCCCAGTTTGTCATCTGCGATTGCGTTTGGGTCGCCGTTGAACACGACCGCGTCGCAGCTGATCCGTGTCCCTGCGTAATACACGGCTGTTGCGCTGCCGTTTGCGGTTTCGATCCGGTCGACGTGGGCGTTGTAGTGGAAGGTTGCCCCCAAGGATGCGGCACGGGTTTCGATGGCGCGGGCCAGTTGGTGCATGCCGCCTTTGACATGCCAGACCCCGTTGCTTTCTGCGTGCGCAATCAGGGACAGGAGGGCCGGAGACAGGGCCGGAATACCGCCGACGTAGGTTGCGTAGCGCGCGAAAAGCTGTGCAATGCGGGGGTCGGAAAACTGTTGGCGCAGGGACCTTGCGAGGCTTTTGTGCGGGGCCATGGCGGGAATCAGGCGTGGGTTGCCCAAGACCTTTGCGGTCATTTGTCCGACAGTCGGGGTTGCCGATTGCATGACGGGATCTTCAAAGGCGTTAAACAATCGGGCGGCCTTATCTGCAAAGCGGCTAAAGTCGCTGGCTGATGTCGCGCCGAAGGCCTTGTGGATATTGGCGGCACTTTGGTCGCGGTCGTGCATCAGGTCGAGCATGGTGCCATCGGTCCAGAAGTGCCGCGCAAGCATGGCCTCGCGGGTCATGGTGATATGATCGTCGAGGCGTGCCCCGACGCTTGCAAACAAGGTGTCAAAGACGTGTTTCATCGTTAGCACAGTTGGTCCTGCGTCGATGGGTCCGGCGCTGCTTTGCACGCTGCGCATTTTGCCGCCTGCTGCGCCGTGCCGTTCCAGAACGGTGACGCGCGCGCCTGTGCCAGACAGCCGCAACGCGCAGGCCAGCCCGCCGATACCAGCGCCGATCACGACGATATGTGGGGCAGGGGAGGGCATGGGCGTCCTTGATAGAAGAATTGACAAGCGGCGAGAATGTGTCCACTCTAGTTTACACATGTAGTGTAAGCAATGCATTACATAGTGCTAAACCTAGAGGTGCCCATGCCATTCGCAACCCGCATTGACCACGCAATTCTGACCGCGATCAAACACGGGCAGGCAGCGCCTTCGCCGGGCAAGCTGGCCTCGGCACTGCATTATGCCGTCACCCCCGGGGGTGCGCGGATCAGGCCCATTATTTTGATGAGCGTTGCTGCGGCCTGCGGTGATGATTGTCCGCCATTGGCTGATGCGGCTGGCGCGGCCCTTGAGCTCATCCATTGTGCATCGCTGGTGCATGACGATCTACCAAGCTTTGACAATGCCGACACCCGCCGTGGCAAGCCCACGGTGCATCGCGCTTACGGCGAGCCTTTGGCGGTGCTGACGGGTGACAGTTTGATCATCATGGCGTTTGAGGTGCTGGCGAAGGCCGCTGTGCATGACCCAATGCGTGCGGTGGAGCTGATCCGTATTCTTGCGACTCGCACCGGCATGCCAAACGGCATTTGTGCGGGCCAAGGGTGGGAGAGCGAGGACAAGATTGATTTGCGCGCCTATCACCGCGCTAAAACCGGCGCGCTGTTTATTGCAGCAACCCAGATGGGCGCTGTTGCGGCAGGGCAGGACGCAGAGCAGTGGGAAGATCTGGGCGCACGCATTGGCGAGGCGTTTCAGGTGGCCGATGATTTGCGTGACGCGCTTTATGACGCCGACACATTGGGCAAGCCTGTGGGACAAGATGACCTGCATGGCCGCCCGAACGCGGTAACGGAACTGGGCGTTGCAGGTGCGATTGACCGGATGAAAGATATTCTGGGCGGCGCTATCTCGTCGATCCCGCGCTGCCCCGGTGAGGCGATGCTGGCCAAAATGGTCAACGCACAGGCCGAGGCGCTGACGCCGATGCAATGGCGTGCCAACCGGAATGCCAGCAAAATTCCAGGTGAGTAGATGACACTCGCCGATCTACCTGTGCCTGTCCAAGGTTGGCGCGGGTGGCAATCGCGATTGATTGCATCACGCAAATTTCAAAAATGGGCGGCGGCGTTTCCGCTCACACGGCGTCTGGTGCGCCGTGAGGGCGAGGCGCTGTTTGACCTGCTGGCAGGGTTTTGCCATTCGCAGATTTTAATGGCGCTGGTGACACTTGATATTCCCGCGATGCTGCTGGAGGCCGATTGCGATGCGCCGACGCTGGCGCGACGCTGTCACGTGCCACCAGAGCGGATGGAGGTTTTGCTGCGTGCGGCTGTTGCACTGAAGGTGCTGAAGGCCAAGCGCGCGGGGCGCTACGGATTAAGCCGCAGGGGGGCTGCCTTGGTTGGTGTGCCGGGCCTGTCGCAGATGATCCGGCATCACGACGTGCTTTACCGCGATCTGGCCGATCCGGTCGCGTTCTTTCGTGGTGAGGTCGAGACCGAGCTTGCGGATTTCTGGCCCTATGTGTTTGGCGGTGGCATGGCCCCAGAGGTTGCCGCGACCTATTCGGACCTGATGGCGCAAAGCCAGATTCTGGTGGCCGAGGATACGCTGCGCGCGGTTGATTTCGGGGCTATCACAACCCTTCTTGATGTGGGTGGCGGGTCGGGTGCGTTTTTGGAGGCCGTGGGTGCCGCGCATCACGGTATCGCCCTGCGGCTGTTTGATCTTCCGCAGGTGGCCCCAAGTGCAAAGGCCCGATTCGTGCGGGCGGGCCTTGCTGCGCGCGCCACACTGGTTTCGGGGTCGTTTCGCGACGGTCCGCTGCCCGAGGGTGCCGATGCAATCAGTCTGGTGCGGGTTTTATATGATCATAGCGATGCGACCGTCATAGACCTTTTGACAAAATGTTTTGCCGCTTTGCCAGCGGGTGGGCGTTTGATTATCTCGGAGCCGATGTCAGGCGGTGATGCGCCAGAGCGGGCAGGCGACGCCTATTTCGCACTGTATACAATGGCGATGCGCACGGGCAAGGCGCGCAGTGCCGCGCAGATCACGCAGATGTGCCGTGATGCGGGCTTTGAGGCTATCTGCGCGCCCAAATCGCGCAGGCCTTTTGTGACAAGCTGCGTGACGGCGAGAAAACCTTTCAGTTAAGTGTCTAAGTTTGTTGACACAGCAATGTGTCAGTTTTACGTTACACATACGATATACCATCGCATACGACGTCAAGACCGCGAATCGCGGTGCGGACACAAGGGGAGGACCACGCGTGCAGACAACAGCCGTCATCTTGAAAGGTCCGCAGGATCTTGGGTTGGACGTCTTGGAGGTCACGCCGCCAAACGCGGGTGATCTGGTTGTGCGCATTTCCCATTCTGGTATTTCAACAGGCACGGAAAAGCTGTTCTGGTCGGGTGATATGCCGCCGTTTCCGGGTATGGGATATCCTTTGGTGCCAGGCTACGAGGCGGCGGGCGAGGTGGTTGAGGCCCCTGCGTCCAGCGGTTTCAAAACCGGCGACCGTGTTTTTGTGCCGGGTGCGAATTGCTATGAAGGCGCGTTTGGCCTGTTTGGTGGCGCGTCCCGAATTTTGGTGTCTGACCCTGCGCGGGTGACAAAGATTGATGCGGGTCTTGGTGCCGAGGGTGCCTTGCTTGCGCTTGCGGCCACGGCCCGTCATGCGATGGCAGGACCCCATAAGGCAGTGCCTGATCTGATTGTAGGCCATGGCGTTTTGGGTCGTTTGCTTGCCCGTTTGACTGTTGCGGCGGGTGCGCCTGCGCCGACGGTCTGGGAATTGGACCCGAGCCGGATGGAGGGGGCAGAGGGCTATAGCGTTATGCATCCTGATGCCGATAAACGCCGCGATTATACATCGATTTATGACGCCTCGGGCAGTGCTGCTATCCTGGGCGATTTGATTGGCCGTCTGGCCAAGGGTGGCGAGATTGTTTTGGCGGGATTTTATACCGCGCCGATCAGCTTTGCCTTTCCGCCTGCCTTTATGAAAGAGGCCCGTTTGCGCGTTTCTGCGGAATGGACCCGAGACGATTTGATCGCGACCCGTGCGCTTGTGGAAAGTGGCGCGTTGTCGCTTGGCGGTTTGATCACACACACATCGAAGGCCGCAGACGCGGCAACAGCCTACCAAACTGCATTTACCGATGCCGGCTGCCTGAAAATGATACTTGATTGGGAGGGCCACGCATGAGCCTCGATATTCCAAACCTTAAAGACGGCGGCACGATTAAAGATTTTGACAAGCGCCTGCGCGATGAAGCCAACGAGGACTTGGCGGATATCATCCACGGCACGCCGACGTCAAAAACCCAGATCATTGCGATTTACGGCAAGGGCGGGATCGGGAAATCGTTCACGCTTGCCAACCTGTCGCATATGATGGCCGAACAGGGCAAACGTGTTTTGTTGATTGGCTGTGATCCGAAATCGGACACGACGAGCCTGTTGTTTGGCGGCAAGGCCTGCCCGACGATCATCGAGACATCTTCCAAGAAGAAGCTGGCGGGTGAAGAGGTGAAGATCGGTGATGTCTGTTTCAAGCGCGGCGGTGTGTTTGCGATGGAACTGGGTGGTCCCGAGGTTGGTCGCGGATGCGGCGGTCGCGGCATTATCCACGGTTTCGAGCTGTTGGAAAAGCTGGGGTTCCATGACTGGGACTTTGATTATGTGCTGCTCGACTTTTTGGGCGATGTGGTTTGCGGCGGGTTTGGCTTGCCGATTGCCCGCGACATGGCGCAGAAGGTGATCCTTGTTGCGTCCAATGATTTGCAGTCGCTTTATGTGGCCAACAACGTGTGTTCGGCTGTGGAGTATTTCCGCAAGCTGGGCGGCAACGTCGGTGTTGCAGGATTGGTGATCAACAAGGATGACGGCACCGGAGAGGCTGCGGCCTTTGCCGAGGCTGTGAAAATTCCGGTGCTGGCGTCTATTCCGCAGGACGATGACCTGCGCAAGAAATCGGCCAACTACCAGATTGTCGGAACGAGTGCCTCGAAGTGGGGCTCGTTGTTTGCGCAACTGGGCGACGCGGTTGGGATTGCCCCGCCTGTGCGTCCTGCGCCACTGGATCAAGACGGATTGCTCAATCTTTTTGATGCCTCCGAGACCGGTGCGGATTATGTGCTGGTCCCGGCGACTGATCTAGACATGCGCGGTAAGAATGCGGCGCCAAAAGAAAGCCTTGAGGTCGTTTATGAAGACGTCTGAAGTAGGCCCAATTTCATACGACGACGCCGATCAGGTGCAGGTGGAAACTGGCACCGAGGTCGAAGGCCGGGATATGCCTATTCCTACGGACGGTTTGGGCTGTCATTCGGGATCGACGATGAAGGACGCTGCGCGTAAAGCAGGTAATTCGGAATTGCTTGACAAGTTTGCCGCCGATTATCCAGTTGGCCCCCATGATCAGCCGCAATCCATGTGCCCTGCTTTCGGGTCACTGCGGGTCGGTTTGCGGATGAAGCGCACGGCGACGATCCTGTCGGGATCGGCCTGCTGCGTTTACGGCCTTACCTTTGTGTCGCATTTCTATGGTGCGCGCCGCTCTGTCGGCTACGTGCCGTTCAATTCCGAGACACTGGTGACGGGCAAGTTGTTTGAGGATATTCGCGAGGCGGTGCATGACATTGCCGATCCTGACAAACTTGACGCGGTGATTGTGACAAACCTTTGCGTGCCAACGGCGTCGGGCGTGCCGCTGCGGTTGCTGCCCGAAGAGATCAACGGCGTGCGGATCGTGGGCATTGATGTGCCCGGATTTGGTATTCCGACACATGCCGAGGCCAAGGATGTTCTGGCCGGTGCGATGCTGAAATACGCCCGCGCGGAAATCGAGGCTGGCCCTGTTGCGATGCCTGCGTCTGGAAAATCAGACCGCCCAACGGTTTCTCTTTTGGGTGAAATGTTCCCTGCTGATCCGATGATGATCGGCGCTATGTTGGCTCCGCTTGGCCTTGCCGCGGGTCCGGTTGTTCCGTGTCGTGAGTGGCGCGAATTATATGCGGCGCTTGATTGCGGTGCGGTGGCAGCGATCCATCCGTTCTACACAGCCTCGGTGCGCGAATTTCAGGCGGCGGGTCGTCCAGTTGTAGGCTCGGCACCCGTTGGTCACGACGGCACGCGCGATTGGCTCGCGGCGATCGGTGACGTGTTCAATGTGCCAGCAGACAAGATTGCTGCCGCACAAAACCAGTTTTTGCCAGCGATCAAAGGCGCGCTTGCTGCGCATCCGGTCAAAGGCACGATCACCTTGACGGGCTATGAAGGCAGTGAATTGCTGGTCGCGCGTTTGTTGATCGAGAGTGGCGCAAACATTCCTTATGTTGGCACCGCCTTGCAAAAAACACCGTGGTCCGCCGATGACGCCGCATGGCTAGAGGCGCGTGGTGTGAAGGTCAAATTCCGTGCCTCGCTCGAGGATGATTGCGCCGCGATGGAGGCGATCAAGCCTGATCTGGCCATTGGCACAACGCCTGTCGTGCAAAAGGGCAAAGAGATGGGTATCCCGTCGCTTTACTTTACCAACCTGATTTCTGCGCGCCCGTTGATGGGTATTGCGGGGGCCGGCGCCTTGGCCGAAATCGTGAATACCGCCATGGCCAATAAGGGCCGGATGGATCACATGCGCGCCTTCTTTGAGGGTGTGGGCACGGGTGATACGGCTGGCGTTTGGGAAGGCTCGCCTAATTTGCAGCCAAGTTTCCGCGCCACCAATGCCAAGAAACTGGAACGCGCAGCGAAAGCTGCCAAAGCATCGGAGATGATCTAGTGGCGTATTTTAGTAAAAAATCGCCATGGCGCGAGGCAGCGGATTGCATCAGCAAATCGCGTTCGTGCTCCTTCGCAAAAGGAGCGCAACAGTGTTAGTCCAAGACCACGATCGCGCTGGCGGATATTGGGGTGCGGTTTACGCATTCTGCGCCGTGAAGGGTTTGCAGGTTGTTATCGACGGCCCCGTGGGTTGCGAGAATTTGCCTGTCACATCCGTGCTGCATTACACCGACGCCTTGCCGCCTCATGAGTTGCCGATTGTGGTAACGGGTCTGAGCGAAGACGAGATGGGGTCTGGCACAGAGGCCGCGATGATGCGTGCTTGGAAAACGCTTGACCCGGCACTGCCTGCAGTGGTTGTGACGGGATCGATTGCCGAGATGATCGGTGGTGGTGTCACGCCGATGGGCACGAACATCCAACGGTTTCTGCCGCGCACGATTGACGAGGATCAATGGGAATCTGCGGACCGCGCGATGACGTGGATATTCACCGAATTTGGCATGACTAAAGGCCGCATGCCGCCCGAGAAAAAGCGCGAAGAGGGCGCCGCCCCGCGCGTCAATATCCTTGGCCCGATGTATGGCACGTTTAATATGCCGTCCGATCTGCACGAAATCCGTCGCCTTGTTGAGGGGATCGGCGCAGAGGTCAATATGGTGATGCCGCTGGGTGCCCATGTGGCCGAAATGCGCGGGCTGGTGAATGCGGATGTAAACATTTGTTTGTATCGCGAGTTCGGGCGCGGATTATGCGAGGTGCTGAACAAGCCCTATCTACAAGCGCCGATCGGTATTGATTCCACGACGAAATTCTTGCGCAAGCTGGGCGATCTTTTGGGTCTTGATCCCGAGCCGTTTATCGAGCGCGAGAAACATTCCACGATTAAACCGGTGTGGGATTTGTGGCGCTCTGTGACACAGGATTTCTTTGCGACCGCGTCGTTTGCGATTGTTGCCAACGAGACCTATGCGCGTGGTGTGCGTAATTTTCTGGAAAACGATCTGGGTCTGCCTTGCGCCTTTGCAGTGGCCCGAACCCGTGGCAAAAAGACCAATAACGACGAGGTCCGTGCGTGGATGCATCAAAAGCGTCCATTGATTGTGATGGGTTCGATCAACGAAAAAATGTATATGGCCGAGATGAAAGCTGGCTTTGGCCCAGCACCGGCCTTTATCCCCGCAAGTTTTCCCGGTGCCGCGATCCGTCGCGCGACAGGCACACCGTTTATGGGCTATGCTGGGGCCACGTATATTGTCCAAGAGGTCTGCAATGGCCTGTTTGACGCGCTGTTTCATATCCTGCCACTTGGCACAGATATGGACACGGCGGAGGCGACGTTGACGCCGCTGCGCCGTGACTTCCCCTGGGATGCCGATGCCCAGGCCAAGCTGGATGAGATTGTATCCAGCCACCCCGTCCTGACACGTATTTCCGCCGCCAAGACCCTGCGAGACGCTGCTGAAAAGCGCGCCTTGGACAGTGGTGCAGAGCGGGTTGTTCTGGAGACCGTTCAGGGACTGCAACCAGCTTCAGGAGGAGCCAAATGACTTACTTTACGGATGATCACAAACTGAAACCCCGTCAAAGTCGTGCGGGCAAAAAGCGCGAATACTATGCGTATTTCACATTGATTTTTCTGGCGACTTTGCCACTGGCGTGTCTGACTTGGACGCTGTCGGCAACCCGCCGAATGGAGCTTCCCGAGCGCGGGCCGATCAAGGCGGCATGGCGTCAGGCACAGTTTATCACGCCGAGGATTTTTTCGGCGTAACCGTTTCCAATCCGTCGGGTCGAGACGATGGGTTACATCAAATTTGCCATGCCTTCGGGGGTGGTGGAGTAGGGCAGCGGGTGAGCCGTTGTCGTAACCCAGCCGCGGGGGACGCGCGGCGTCAGTACATGACATTCGATGGAGAATAACTATGGCTGATAAATCCGACCTTTCGTTCACAGGTCTTACAGACGAGCAAGCGCAGGAATTGCACTCGGTCTATCTGAGCGGGTTCTATCTGTTCACTACGGTGGCAGTGATCGCGCACATTTTGACTTATTTCAAACTGCCTTGGTTTTCTTGGTAATAGGAGAGGATAGAAAATGGCACAGTTTTACAAAATCTGGCTGATCTTCGACCCACGCCGCGTTTTCGTGGCACAGGGCGTTTTCCTGTTTTTGCTGGCGGCGATGATTCACCTCGTCCTGCTGAGCAACCCAGAGACCAACTGGTTCACACGCGCCTTTGGCGCTGAAGCAGCTGCGACCGAGTAAGCCTAAACGACTAAATAATGTTGCGGGCTGCCCTGTGGCTGCCCGTAACAAACCACCCGAATTTTACGCAAGAAGCGCGCCAGAGTTTTGGCTGTCCAAAACCGCGCTACATGGAGGAAGAAGATGGCACAGCTCAGCTTCGAAAGAAAATACAGGGTCCGGGGCGGGACGTTGGTCGGCGGTGATCTGTTCGACTTCTGGGTTGGACCCTTCTATGTCGGCTTTTTTGGCGTCACGACGTTCTTTTTCGCCGCCCTTGGCACATTACTGATCTTTTATGGTGCGTCCTTGGGCGACACGTGGAACCCCTGGCTGATCTCGATCAACCCGCCAGCGCTTGAGGTAGGCTTGGGTGTTGCACCTTTGGCCGAAGGCGGGCTTTGGCAGATTATCACGCTTTGCGCGACATTCGCGTTTCTAAGCTGGATGATGCGTGAGGTCGAAATCTGTCGCAAACTTGGCATGGGATACCATGTGCCATTTGCCTTCAGCATCGCCATTCTGGCCTATGTCACGCTAGTGATTATTCGCCCCGTTTTGCTGGGTGCATGGGGTCACGGCTTTCCCTACGGGATCTTTAGTCACCTCGATTGGGTGAATAACGTGGGCTATGCTTACGGCAATTTCCACTACAATCCCGCCCATATGATCGCGATCACGTTCTTCTTTACGACGTGTTTTGCCTTGGCCTTGCACGGCTCGCTGGTGCTGTCGGCGGTGAACCCCGGAAAGGGTAAACCGATTGCCACACCGGATCACGAGGACACGTATTTCCGCGACTTGGTCGGCTATTCGATCGGGCCATTGGGGATCCACCGTCTTGGACTGTTCCTCGCATTAAGCGCGGTTTTCTGGAGCGCGATCTGTATCGTGATTTCAGGCACTATCTGGTTCGACAGCTGGATCGCGTGGTGGGATTGGTATGCTGACTTGCCCTGGTGGGCTGACCTGTAAGGAGACGATAATTATGGCTGAATATCAGAATATCTTTACCCAGGTTCAGGTTCAGGGTCCCGCCGAAATGGGGCTTGATCCGACCGGAACACTGGGGCGCGAGCGGACAGGGTCCGCGTCGTTCTCAAAACTCGCCGGCGTGTTTGGCAACGCGCAGCTTGGCCCGATCTATCTGGGCACATTCGGGGTGATCTCGCTTGTGACCGGTGCGATCTGGTTCATGATCATCGGGTTCAACTTTTGGGAGCAAGCCGACTGGTCGCCCGCGATTTTCATGCGTGACCTGTTTTGGTTCTCGCTTGAGCCGCCTGCGCCCGAATATGGACTTGGCTTTGCCCCGCTTGACGAGGGTGGCTGGTTCCTGATCGCGGGCTTCTTCTTTCTTGTGTCGCTGTTGACATGGTGGGTGCGCACCTATCTTCGCGCCGAAGAACTTGGCCTTGGCAAGCATGTTGCATGGGCGTTCGCCTCTGCGTTGTGGCTGGTTCTGGTGCTGGGGCTGATCCGCCCTGTGATGATGGGATCATGGTCCGAGGCCGTCCCTTATGGCGTCTTCTCGCACCTTGATTGGACGAACCTGTTTTCGCTGACCTATGGTAACCTGTTCTATAATCCGTTCCATGCACTTTCGATCGTGTTTCTTTATGGCTCGGCCCTGCTGTTTGCGATGCATGGTGCGACCATTCTGGCGGTGTCGCGTTACGGCGGCGAGCGCGAGATCGAACAGATCGTTGACCGTGGCACAGCGTCCGAGCGTGCGGCCTTGTTCTGGCGCTGGACCATGGGCTTTAACGCGACCATGGAAGGTATCCACCGCTGGGCTTGGTGGTTTGCGGTTCTGACAACACTGTGCGGCGGTATCGGTATTTTGCTAACCGGCACTGTTGTCGACAACTGGTTTGTCTGGGCGCAAGACCACGGCTATGCGCCGCTAGACCAATAAGGAGCGAGAACAATGAAACAGACCCATGACTATCTTGGTTCATCCGATGACCCGAAGAATGCCCTAAAGGGACAGGTCCTCATGTTGCAACTAAAAGGCGCAGGATATGCGGCGGCCTTTTGTTTGGCCATTGTCCTTGGAATTCTTGCGATTGCGTGGATCGGGCGGGCATTGCCCGAGGCCTCGCGCGATACTCAAGATCCGACGCCCTATTCGTTCGACCTTACGGTTGAGACGGCACAGGTCGTCTAAAGTTTCGACGCGGGCGGCCTAGCCACCGCCCCGTCGCACGTCTTTAGGAGCCCAGTCCCTTGGGCGCCTAATTTGTCGGAGACTCGACGCTCCGACGCCTCCTGTTGGCTACGGGAAGCAGGTGCCGCAAGTCCATGCGGTTTGCGACATCTGTTCCCGAGCCAACAGGCCAACTACCCAGCCGTCGAATTTTCTTGTCGAGAAGAAAGGCCTTTCCCATGACACGCGCACAGACCCCTTTGTTGAACCGTATCAATCTGCCTTCTGATCTGAAGGGTTTGAGTGATGCCGAGCTTGCGATGCTGGCCCGCGAGTTGCGCGGTGAAGTGATTGAGGCGGTCTCCCAAACCGGTGGTCATCTTGGCTCGTCGCTTGGCGTGGTCGAGTTGACGGTTGCTCTTCATGCGGTGTTTGATACGCCGCGTGACAAGTTGATCTGGGACGTGGGCCACCAGTGTTACCCCCATAAAATTCTGACAGGCCGCCGCGACAAGATGCACACTTTGCGCCAAGAGGGCGGTTTGTCCGGCTTTACCAAGCGCAGTGAATCTCCGTTTGATCCGTTTGGTGCAGCCCATAGTTCGACCTCTATTTCCGCGGCTTTGGGCTTTACTGTGGCGCGCGATATGGGCGAGGCCACGGGCGATGCGATTGCCGTGATTGGTGACGGGTCGATCAGTGCGGGTATGGCGTTCGAGGCGATGAACAATGCGGGGGCCGAGGGGCGGCGTATGTTTGTCATTCTCAACGATAACGAGATGAGTATTTCTCCCCCCGTGGGTGCGATGGCGCAATATCTGTCGGGATTATATGCCTCGCCGCTTGGCGCGATGACCCAAGGGTTCGAGGCCGCCTTGCCGGGTCCGATCCGTGATCATGCCCGCCGTGCGCGGCAACTGGTAACGGGGGCGGTTGGTGCGTCCGGCACATTGTTTGAGGAATTGGGGTTCCAGTATATCGGGCCGATTGACGGGCATGATATGCCGCAACTTCTTGCGGTGCTGCGCTCTGCGCGGACCCGTGCGACGGGGCCTGTCTTGATCCATTGTTGCACCGTTAAGGGTAAGGGATACGCGCCTGCGGAAACCTCGGCGGATAAGTATCACGGCGTGTCAAAGTTTGATGTGGATAGCGGTGCGCAAGCGAAATCGCGCCCCAATGCGCCGAGCTATACCAAGGTATTCGGGCAGGCCTTGGCCAAGCTTGCCGAGGCTGACAGCAAGATTATCGGCATCACTGCCGCGATGGCCTCTGGCACCGGCATGGATATTTTCGGCCAAGCGCATCCGGCGCGGATGTTTGATGTGGGGATCGCCGAACAGCATGGCGTGACCTTTGCTGCGGCCCTTGCTGCGGGCGGGCTAAAGCCGTTTTGTGCGATTTATTCATCGTTCTTGCAGCGGGGCTATGACCAGATCGTGCATGATGTTGCTTTGCAGAATTTGCCTGTCCGCTTTGCCATTGACCGCGCGGGGCTTGTTGGTGCGGACGGGGCGACCCATGCGGGTGCGTTTGACGTGGGCTATCTTGCGGCCCTGCCCAATATGACGGTGATGGCCGCCTCTGACGAGGCAGAACTTGTGCATATGGTGGCGACTGCTGCGGCCCATAACAGTGGCCCGATCGCGTTTCGTTATCCGCGTGGCGAGGGGTCGGGTGTGACGATGCCGGAGGTTGGCGAGGTTCTGGAAATCGGCAAGGGCCGGATTTTGCGCGAAGGGTCCGACGTGGCAATCCTGTCGTTTGGCGCGCATTTGTCGGAGGTGTGGAAGGCCACCGAGATGCTGGACGCACAAGGTATTTCGGTCACGGTCGCCGATGCGCGTTTTGCAAAGCCGCTTGATACCGCCCTGATCCGCAAAATGGCAAAGTCGCACCGCGCCTTAATCACGATCGAGCAGGGCGCGCAGGGCGGATTTGGCGCGATGGTTCTGCACGAATTGGCAAATACCGGACAGCTGGACGGGCGGTTGGCGGTGCGGACGATGACATTGCCGGACCGGTTTATCGATCAGGCGGCACCGGACGCGATGTATGCAGATGCAGGGCTGACGGCCACGGATATTGCAGCGACCGCGATGCAGGCCGTCGGGCAAAAGACCGCGCAGGACCGCTAGTTATTGCACGCCTGCCATATCGCCAAAAATCACGGCGCTATGTTCGGCCAGATAGATGTGAAGCCAGGGCGTGAACTGCGCGGGAGTGGCTGCGACCTCTTTGATCAACCTGTCATAGCGGACCCAGCGGGTGGCCATGACCTCGGCTGGATTTGGGTTCAGCGGCAGATCGAGATCAGCTTCGGCCACAAAAACCTCGACGACCTCGTGTTCAATGAGGCCGCTACCAACGTCGGCGCGGTATTCGACTGTGCCGCGATGGTTCAGGCGCAGGTCCTTGATGCCCAACTCCTCGTCGAGCCTACGGGCGGCACAAAGCGCGGCGGGTTCATCCCACTGCGGATGCGTGCAGCATGTATTCGCCCATAGCTGCGGGGTGTGATATTTCCCAGCTGCACGTTGCTGGATCAGAACGTGACCTTGGGCTATCACAAAGATCGAGACGGCCTTGTGCCTGAGCCCGCGTTCATGTGCCGCCAGTTTTTCAACAGGTTGCAAAACGCCGTCCACCCAAGCGGGGATCATAATCTGCATCAGATGCGTGTGGCCGACACGATGCCGGTCAGATGTGCAAGATTTTTCACCCCGATCTTGAGATGTGCCATAGGTCTTGCGGCGACGAGTTTCTTGTTCATATAGGCCTCGAATGTGAGACGTTGCACATCGACGTCATGACACAGCGAGACAAATCGCTCGCGCCGGTCGTCACTACGGTAGTAGGCATTTTGCATCGCACCAAGAACCTTAAATACATTCTTATGCTCGGCCATAAAAAGTTTGCGGGCCAGTTGCAAGTCTTTGGCGCGCCCGCTTTTCAAACAGGCACTGGCAGCGGTGGCGGCAAGCCTGCCACCCGTCATCGCGTAATAGATCCCTTCGCCTGACGAGGGGGCGACGACACCTGCGGCATCGCCTGCCAGAACAACGTCGCGCCCGTTGTCCCATTTATCCATCGGTCGCAGCGGGATTGGCGCGCCTTCACGGCGCAAGGTTTTGCAGTCCGACAGTCCCGCCGCCGCACGCAGATCGGCCGTCGCCTTTTTGAGGTCAACGCCGTCGATCCCCGTGCCCATGCCAACGCTGCACGATGCGCCATGCGGAAACACCCAGCCGTAAAAGTCGGGCGAGATCGCACCGTCATAGATCACGTCACAGCGCAGCGGGTCATATGTGCCGTTTGCGGCAGGGGCCTCGATGATCTCGTGGTAGGCGATAACATAGTTGATCTTTTCGCAACCCGGCACCTCGGCCTTGGCCACGTTCGAGCGTGC
The DNA here is from genome assembly GCA_029252195.1 of Yoonia sp. Classification (GTDB taxonomy): domain Bacteria; phylum Pseudomonadota; class Alphaproteobacteria; order Rhodobacterales; family Rhodobacteraceae; genus Yoonia. The sequence continues at coordinate 5,009 of JAQXBV010000019.1, read as the reverse complement.
CCCGTCCGCGCCGATGATCAGGCGGGTTTGCAAGCTTACGTCGTTTCCGGTCAGCTTATCGCGATAGACGACAAAGGTTTTATCACCGTCGCGGTGGATTTTACGGAATGTGCCGGTCAGGCTTTTCGCGCCGGCAGTCACCGCGCGGGCGCGCAGAAACGGATCAAAATCCTTGCGATCAACCATGCCGACAAACCCGTTTTCAATCGGGATATCTACAGCGCGCCCTGTCGGAGAGATCATGCGTGCGGTTTTCACCTTGGCAATCAACTGCGCGTCGGGGATGTCAAAGTCCGATATCAGTCGCGGCGGGATCGCACCGCCACAAGGTTTAATCCGCCCGTCACGGTCAATCATGGCGACGCGAAACCCCGATCGCGCCAGATCTTCGGCGGCGGTGGCACCTGAAGGGCCTGCACCGATTACAATGACATCATACATGGTCTTACTCCCCGAGGATCATCTGGGCGCGTGGCACAGGTTTGTGGTCCATAACGCGTGCGGCCATCATGGCAGACGCAAGAAACAGTGCAGCTTCAAAGGCAAATACGGCGCCGAATGCGGGGCCGTCCTCCATGAAGCGGCGCATGATATCGGCGGCGGCGGCCCCTGTAAGCCCGCCAAATCCGGCGGCAAGTGCTTGGGCTGCACCCCAGATGCCCATGCGTGTGCCTTCGCGGCGGCTGCGTCCTTGAGAGGCAAGCGCCATCATCGCGCCAATTGCCGCCACAGCAAACATGCCGTTAAAGACGCCAAGGGCCACAACAAGCGGTGTGAGGGGCAGGGCCACCGCACCGGTTGCGGTCAGGCTGATCAGCCCCAGAACTGCACATGACCCAAGGCAGCCCGCGACAACCCAAGAGCGCAATGCGCCGAACTTGAGGCCAGTTGCAGCGATACCCACAAGCAGCATACCGATGAAAACGCCACCGTTTTGTGCGCCGCTCAGCGAGGTTGATTGACCGGGTGTGAAGTCGAAGACCAGCCCCGCAAAGGGTTCAAGGATCAGCTCTTGCATGAAGTAGGCGTTCATCGACAGGAACACAAAGAGGGTAAAGTTACGTGTCTTACGCTCTGCCCAGATTTCGCGCATGCCTTCTATAAACGGCATCGGCTGATCGGGGGTTTGTGCGACGACCTTGCTTTCGATGCGGCCGATGGCCAGCGTGGTGAGGACCACCGCAGATGTGACAACGACGGCCACAACGGTGAGCAGGCGGGCGGGCGAGTAGGGATCAAGGAACGACCCTGCAAGCCCCGCAGTCAGTGCGATCCCGAAGATCATCATAAGCCAAGTGATTGTCGCCGCCGCAGCCCGTCTTTGCGGATGGGTCGCGGTGGCAAGAAGGGCCAGCAGCGATGTGCCTGACGCGCCAACCCCAAGCCCGATCAGCGCGTAACTTGCAAACGACAGGCCAAGTGCAAGCCAGAGATTGACCGCAAACAGGGTGACGGCCAGCGCCGCACCAAAGCCGCCAAGCGCCAGCACAACCATGCCGCCGATGATCCACCGCGTACGGTTGCCGCCATTGTCGGACATCAGGCCCCATTTCGGGCGCGAGAGTTGAATGCCGTAATGCAGCCCGACCAATATGCCCGGAAGGACTGCGGGCAGCGCGAATTCAACGACCATCAGCCGGTTGAGCGTCGAGGTGGTCAGCACGACAATCGCGCCAAGCGCCATTTGCACGAGGCCAAGCCGCATGATTTGGGTCCAGGATAATGTCATAGCAAACCTCTTATGGCGAAGGCGGAGATCATCATACCGGCCACATAAAGTGTGATGCCGGTCCCCTGATACCACGGTGTGTTTTCAAGCGGATCGCGCAGGAGTTTGCGCATTGCGAGCAGTTGCAAGCCGATAACGGCGGCGACGGCTATGGCGTGGAGCGGTTTGCCCCAGAGGACTAGCAGGATCACAACGCCCGCCTGCGGGATGGTCATGATCCAGCAGGCAACGCGTGCGGCGCGGTCTGGTCCCAAGGTGACGGGCAGAGAGTTCACGCCGGTTCTTGTGTCGCCTTCCAGCGCCTTGAAATCATTAAGCGTCATGATCCCGTGTGCGCCGATACCGTAAAGCAGCGAAATTGTGACGATCTGCCAGCTTGGCGCACCTGCGGCCAGAATGGCGGCCCCTGTGAACCAAGGCAGGCTTTCGTAACTAAGCCCAACAAGTCCTGGCCCCCACCAGCCAGATTTTTTCAAACGAACGGGTTCGGCGGAATAGGCCCATGCGGCGGCCGCACCAACCACGGTCGCCCCAAAGCCCCAAGGGCCAAGCATGGCACCGACTGCCAGCGAGAGGACCGACATCGCAATGGCGATCCAGAGGCCCCAGCGACCGGGGATGCGGCCCGAGGGAATGGGGCGGTCAGGTTCGTTGATCGCATCAACATGCCGGTCACACCAATCGTTTGCCGCTTGGCTCATGCCGCAGACAATCGGACCAGCGAGCAAAATGCCCAAGATGATATAAAGCCATTGCCCCGACGCAGATGCGCCCGACGAGATCAATCCGCAGATATAGGCCCACATCGGCGGGAACCATGTGATGGGTTTGATCAGCCGCAACATCGCTGCGGGCTCGGGGTAGCGACGTGGGATGAGTGAGTCTGTAAAAGCCATAGTGTCAGTTTAATCTGACACTTCAAATCACATCAAGTGTAATCTTTAGTTTACACTTTATAAGGCCAAGGCCGGTTCGGAGATATCCCACAACCGGTCCATTTCGGCCTCGACGTCAGTAAAGTCAAACACCAGCGCGTCCGGCCCCATCAATTTTACCAAATCTGTCGCCTCATTAACAATCTGCCCGCTGACCAAAATCAAAGTTGCGGGCGAATTGATCCGAATCGCTATGATCAGATGTGCCAGGGCATCAACCGCGTGAATCCCGCCTGCCGACAGCCCGACAATCCGTGGCGGGGAGGTGCGAATAGCTTGGGCAAGCTCGCTTCCTGTCGCACCTATCTTAAGATCAATCGTCCAGCCGTTTTGGCGGAACAGGTCAGCGGCCATCTTGACGCCGATGGTATGGGTCTCGCCCGGAACGGCAGTGAAGAGGGCCGATTTATGGCTATTTGTTATTTTTGCGGAATACAGCGGGGAGAGGCCGCGCATGATCGCATAAATCCGACCGGTGCCGACTGTAACATCAACCAAAGAGATACGGTCCTTGTTCCACCAATCACCTAATTTCCTTGCAGCTTCAGCAAGATACACGAGGTAAACATCATCAAGGCTGGCACCTTCCGATTGCAGTTCATAGATCATGTCCGCGCCCGCCTTCGGGTCGTCCGAGATCAAAAAGCGGGCAAGTTTTGTCACGCTTTCAACCATTGAGGGCGTTTCTCTGACCTCGACCGCGCGTGCGCGATCCGCAAGCTGCCGCAGCACTTCGCGCGCCAATGATAAAATCGTTTCTTCCGGTAGCTTTTTATTCAGCGACCGGATGTCACGAAATGATTGCTCATAAACGTTGTGATGAAATGCATTCATGTCAGACGTCATGCAAGTGTCCCCCCTTAGCATTCTCTGGCGCAGTGCCTCCCTGATATGCAGTGTAGATCGTTCGCGCGTTCTGACAAATGCTTTTTGGAAAAGAATTTGAACATTCGTAAAGGTGATCGCGGGATCGCGCTGCTTTACACGAAACTGTCTTGAAATTAATCTGCCGCGCTCTATCGTCTACTCATAACTTCACTGGAGTAGACTACATGAAACTAACTGTGACTTCTTTCGCTGCGGCCTTGTTGCTTGCCGGCCCCGTTTTTGCCGATGCGCATGCCTCGGGAGATGCTGCGGCGGGCGAGGATGCGTTCAAGAATTGCAAGACGTGCCACGCTATTATCGATGCCGAGGGCACAGAAATCCAGCGCGGCGCCAAGGTTGGCCCGAACCTTTATGGTGTCTTGGGTCGTCAGCTCGGAAGCGTTGAGGATTTCCGCTATTCCGACGGCCTGGTTGCAGTGGGTGAAACAGGCGTTGTCTGGGACGAGGCCACTTTCGTCGCATGGACGCTTGATCCCTCTGCCTATCTTTCCGACACGCTTGGGTCGCGCGAGCGGTCCAAGATGACCTACAAGCTGCGCGACGAAGAGGATGCCATCAACCTTTGGGCGTATCTGGTCTCGGTCGGACCTGAAGTAGATGCCGAAGAAGCAGCTGTATCAAACTAAGCGATCCCAAAACGAAAAAACCGGCAGCCATCTACGGGCTGTCGGTTGTTTGCAGATGTAAACGCCATTCAGAAATGTCACCAGTTGTGCAAAGCAGAAATGTCACCACCGGCGCTAACGGTAGCAAAGCCTGACAGGGCGGAGACCTCATATATCGCAGCCCTGGCTGGCTTTGCATGGGGTCAGAGACCGAGCTTGCGTTGCTCTTTCTTGTTGTAGAATGCTCTGATGCCTTCCTCGCGCACGAGTTCCTCAAAGGCGCGCCAGGCGAGGACATCGCCAAAGAAGGGTGGGTTGTCTGAGATCGTCAACGTTCCAAACTGGTTCTCGACGGAAAGGATCCAGCCGGGATGGATGCTGGTCTTATAAATCTCGACATCAAAATGGTGCCCGTCGATGACGACAGATTGCGTGTAGTCTGAAAAGATAATCTCGGGGTCTTCTTCGGCATCCATGCGTAGAGGATGTGCCTATTCTGCCACCTGTACAATCTTCTTCTTGGCCCTTGATCCTGATGGGCGCCCCGGCGTTTTGCCGTTTGGTTTGTAGCCCATCTTCTCAGAGTTTGTCCTGACTGGGTATTTTGGCAGTGCCTTATCTTGCATCTCTTTGATTTGCTCGAGCACGGCACCGAGGCGCTTGTTGTCGGTGATGGCGGCGTGCGTCACGCGTTGATCCATGTCGAAGATTTTGTAGGGCAGGGGTCGGCCTTTTGAGCGCACCTCAAACCGCCCATCAACAAATGCATAAGTGTCCACGTATTTACCGACCAGCCCGCGCGTCACATCGCTTTCTTCCAGCATGATCCGCTTGCGGCCATAGGAGAAGGTC
>JAQXBV010000018.1 GCA_029252195.1 Yoonia sp. | reverse complement strand
GGGAAGCCACCCAACCCAATCTCACGCCGCTTGCCACGGATGGTCACCCGCTGAATCCAAAAGCGCCCGCCGTTAGGATCCACGCGCAAGAATAGGCCGGTTCCTGCGCCGTCGTGATATTTGCCGGGCTTGGCAGTCTTCACCTTGGCCACTGTCAGCCCGCCGCCCTTGGCTTCGACCCTATCTTCCCCCATTTGAGCTTCCCCCTTTTCTTCCCCCAATAAATCACGACTTGCACCGCACTGCAGCGGAAGAAGGTGAACAAGAGAAAGCTTTAAAGGTATTGTTTTCAAGGGTTTGAGGATGTTGCCGATGCGTTACGAATGTAACGCTGGCGGAATTCGTCTCCGCCAAAAAACCTAAATTTTATGAGCGACATCAAATATTTAGGGCTTATTGCTGTTTTGCGTTCCTCGTCGTATTCGCCGTTGTGTTTTCGAGTGGCGGCAATCATCCGCGAGTTTTGAGTGTCCCGAATGTTGGGAATGCAGGCTTTTTCTATTCGTGAACGCCTAAGATTGAGGCCTGCGTGCGCCCCAAAACATCGCCCGACAGCGCGACCTGTGCGCGCGCGACTGCGGCCGAGGGGATCGCTGCGGTCGTCACCCATATCGTCGCCCACAATCGTGGGCTGATCGCGCATCGTGGCTTTGCCGATTAGTGCGATCTGATCGACGGCACGCGTGGCGGTGGAGGCCGCTTTACTTGGACCGCCGCCATGGTTATCGAATTCATATCATAATCCGAAGGTCCCTAAATGAAGCGCTCCCGTATCAATGACATTATGGCCGAAGCTCATGAAATGATCCGTCAGCACGGCTTTACCCTGCCACCCTTTGCCAATTGGACACCTGAAGAGTTCGTGGCGAAAAAAGATATCGCGCGCAATGTGATCGATGCCCGCAACGGCTGGGATATTACCGATTACGGCGCGGGACGCTATGACGAGTTGGGCCTGTTCCTGTTCACGCTGCGCAACGGTCGCCAAGCGGATTTGGCGGGCGGGGGCGGCATGTGTTATGCGGAGAAGCTGTTGATTTCAAAGCAGGATCAACTCTCGCCGATGCATACGCACGCGCTGAAGGCCGAAGACATCATCAACCGTGGCGGTGCCACTTTGGTGGTTGAGCTTTTCGGCTCTGACGCGGACGGTAACTTTGACGAAACCAAGGGGGGAACGGTCTATTGCGACGGCATCCGCCGCTATTTTGCCGCTGGGGAAAAGCTGAAATTCGCACCGGGCGAGAGCGTCACACTGATGCCCGGCGACTGGCATGCGTTCTGGGGCGAGGGCGGGGATGTGCTCATCGGCGAGGTCTCGACCGTCAATGATGACGAAACCGACAACATCTTTCGTGAACCGATTGGCCGCTTTGCCAAGATCGAAGAAGACGTTGAGCCGACGCATCTGCTGGTCAGCGACTATAGGAGGTGGCTGGCATGACAGACGATCCACGCAGCTTTCTGACCGCACTCTTCAACGCCGCCGTCGCGCGCGCTGACCCGATGCTTTGCCTCGCCGCGCATTTGCCGCCTAAGCCCAAAGGCCGCCTGATTGTGATTGGTGCGGGTAAAGCGAGCGCGCGGATGGGCGAAGCCCTAGAGGGAGTCTATGGCCCCTGCGAAGGGTTAATCATCACGCGCTACGGCTACGCGCGGCCTTGCGCGGGCATTGAAATCGTTGAGGCGGCTCATCCCGTGCCTGACGCGGCGGGGGTTGCGGCGACGCAGCGGCTCTTGGATCTCGTCTCGGACCTCGGCCCTGATGATCAAGTCATTGCACTCATTTCCGGCGGCGGATCAGCGTTGCTTTGCGCGCCTGCACAGGGGTTAACGCTCGACGACAAAAAGGCGGTCAACGCGGCCTTGCTTGCGTCAGGCATGCCGATTTCGCAGATGAATATCGTGCGCAAGCAGGTCTCGGCAGTGAAGGGTGGCAAACTCGCGGCGGCAGTATTTCCGGCCAAGTTGCTGACGCTGACCATCTCTGACGTGCCCGGTGATGACCCCTCCGAGATCGCTTCGGGGCCAACCGTGGGCAGCCGTGCAACGCCTGACATGGCCCTCGGGGCTCTTCAGCAGTGGAAGGTCGCACTGCCTGATCACATCACGCAAGTCATCGCAAATGCACCGCCGCCGATCTTGCCAGACGACCCGCGTCTCGTAAGCGCGCAAACCCGAATTATCGCGGCACCCGCGCAGTCTTTGGCCGCTGCTGCTGCCTTGGCAGAGGGCGTTGAGGTCCGCGTTCTTGGCGATGCGATTGAAGGCGAAGCGCGCGATCTTGGATATGCACAGGCTCAGATGGCGATGCAAATCGCGGCTGAAAACCACCCCCTCCCGATTTTGCTGCTATCTGGCGGGGAATGCACAGTGACGCGGCGCGGCAACGGGATTGGCGGGCCAAATGCGGAATATGTTCTGGCCGCAGGCTGTGCGCTCGACGGACATGCGCGCATCCATGTTTTGGCTTGCGACACGGATGGTGTCGACGGCGCCGCCGAAGTGGCGGGGGCCTACGCCGGACCCGATATGTTAGGTCTGGCGCAGAAGGCTGGGGTGCGCTGCTTGGATGCACTCGAAAATAACGACGCGCACGGGTTTTTTGCAAAAATCGACAGTCAGATTATCACGGGTCCGACGCTCACTAATGTGAACGACTTTCGCGCCATTCTGATTATGCCCCGAGAGTGAGGCGCGGGGCTGGCCCATGCCGATACTGTGGGCGTCTAGACAGCGATCCGGCCAGATATCTGCCGGATTTCGCGCCAAAGGCCTGCAGGCAGGCGTGATCAAAAGGTCGATTTCCACGTTGGCCTAAGCCTCCGCTGCTATGGACAGCAGCAACCGGCGTAACAGCGCTTGTTCTTGCGCTGAAAAGGGTGCCATGAGCGCTTCGTTGTAGCGCTCGGCATTTCCAATGAGATCATGAAATGCGGACTGACCAAGCTTGGTCAATGTCAGGACCTCGTGCCTGCGATCCTCGGGACGCGTCCTACGGCTTAGGAAACGACGCATTTCCAAAGCCGCGACTGCGCGGCTGATCTTGGTCTTATGCAGGTCCGCCCGCAGGCTGATGTCTTTCGCAGTTAAATCCCCATAACAGCCAAGATGAAACAGCACACGCCATTCTGTCCGCAGCATGCCGTATTTCGATTTGTAGGATTTCTGGAACGCTTGGCTCGTCGCTTCTGCTGCGCGGTTTAGCAGATACGTCATGAAGTCTTGCGGTTGAAACGCGCTATTTCGGGTCATGCACCATTTTAAGGCGTTGATAGTTACAAATGCAACCACTACCCCAAGAGTGAGCTGCAAAAAGGACTGTCCCATGGTTACGATGCCTGCGCCACATACCCTGACCCAATCCCTAACGCAGGCCGCATATATGCCCGGGTTCGGGAATGATTTCGAGACCGAGGCATTGGCTGGCGCGCTGCCACAGGGGATGAACAGTCCGCAAAGGTGTAACTATGGGCTTTACGGCGAGCAGTTGTCGGGAACTGCTTTTACCGCGCCGCGCCATCAAAACGAGCGCACATGGTGTTACCGCATCCGCCCTTCGCTCAAGCATTCGCATCGCTATGTGCGCATTGATTGACCCTATTGGAAATCGGCACCGCATGTGGTCGCGGATGTCACATCGCTAGGCCAATACCGATGGGATCCGCTGCCCCATACCGACCAGCCACTGACGTGGTTGACAGGCATGCGCACCATGACGACCGCTGGGGACGTGAACACGCAAGTGGGCATGGCCACACATATCTATCTTGTGACGCAAAGCATGGTGGACGCCTATTTCTATTCGGCAGACTCCGAGTTGCTGGTCGTGCCGCAAGAGGGCAAGCTGCGGTTCTGCACCGAGTTGGGCATCATCGATGTGGAACCGCAAGAAATCGCGATCTTGCCGCGCGGGCTGGTTTACCGCGTCGAAGTGCTTGAGGGCCCGTGTCGCGGCTTTGTCTGCGAAAACTACGGCCAGAAGTTCGAGCTGCCTAGCAGAGGGCCACTCGGTGCAAACTGCATGGCAAACCCGCGAGATTTCAAAACGCCCGTCGCCGCATTTGAGGACCGCGAAGTGCCATCCACAGTCACGATCAAGTGGTGCGGCCAGTTTCATGAGACCAAGATCGCGCAGTCGCCGCTGGACGTGGTCGCGTGGCATGGCAATTACGCCCCCTGCAAATACGACCTGAAAACCTATTGCCCTGTCGGGGCCGTGTTGTTTGATCACCCCGATCCGTCAATCTTTACCGTGCTCACCGCGCCGTCGGGGCAAGAGGGGACGGCCAATATCGACTTTGTCTTGTTTCGCGAGGGCTGGATGGTCGCAGAGAACACATTTCGCCCAGCATGGTATCACAAGAACATTATGTCCGAATTGATGGGGAACATTTACGGGCAATATGATGCCAAGCCCAAGGGCTTTGTCCCGGGCGGGGTCAGTCTGCACAACATGATGTTGCCACATGGCCCTGACAAAAATGCCTTTGAGGGTGCGTCGCAAGCGGAGCTGAAGGCCGAAAAGCTCGATCACACTATGTCGTTCATGTTCGAAACGCGCTTTCCGCAGCATTTGACCCGTTTTGCAGGCCAAGAGGCGCCCTTGCAGGACGATTACATTGATTGCTGGGAAAGCCTTGAGAAGAAGTTCGACGGCACGGCGGGCGAAAAATGACATTGCAGCGCTCTTGGGTCGCAAGCGCCAACAGCGCCGAAACACCGTTTCCGCTCAACAATTTGCCCTACGGGGTTTTCGCGCATCGCGACGGGACGCAGCCGCGCTGCGGTGTTGCGATTGGGGATATGATTTTCGATCTCTATCAGGCTGAGGCGGACGGGCTGATTGCGGTCACTGACGCGCCTGTCTTTGACCAGCCCTCTTGGAACAAGCTAATGGCAAAGGGGTCTACTACATGGGCCGATCTGCGCGCGCGGCTTGTGGCGCTTTTGTCGGCACAGGCGGACCCACGGCCAGACTACCTCGTGGCGCAAGCAGAGGTCGCACTGTTGATGCCGTTTCAGGTGGCCGAATTTACCGACTTTTATGCGGGCAAACATCACGCAACGAATGTCGGGACAATGTTCCGCGGGGCGGAAAATGCCTTGCCGCCGAATTGGCTGCACATTCCGATCGGGTATAACGGGCGGGCCTCAACGATTGTGGTGTCAGGCACGCCGATCGTGCGACCAAACGGCCAGACCAAAGCCCCCGACGCCGCGCTGCCGACCTTTGGCCCCAGCAAACGGCTAGATATCGAACTGGAGATCGGCGCGGTGATTGGCGGATCAAATGAAATGGGCTGTCCAATTTCGGTGCAAGAGGCCGACGCGATGATTTTCGGCTATGTCTTGCTCAATGATTGGTCCGCGCGCGACATTCAGGCGTGGGAGTATCAGCCGCTCGGCCCGTTTCAGGCCAAAGCCTTTGCAACCTCAATCAGCCCTTGGATCGTGACCAAAGCGGCCCTTGCGTCGTTCCGCGTGTCGACACCTGCGCGCGAAAAGCCGCTGTTGCCGTATTTGGCTGAGCCGGGACCGATGCTCTACGACATTGATCTGACTGTCACCATGGCGCCAATGGGCAAGGCCGCAACAACAATCGCGCGCACAAACTATCGGCAGATGTATTTCTCTGCCGCACAGCAACTGGCACATCACGCGTCATCAGGCTGCGCGATGATGGTGGGTGATCTCATCGGGTCGGGCACAATTTCAGGGCCGGAACCCTCTGAGCGTGGTTCCTTGCTGGAGCTGACATGGGGCGGAACAGAGCCAATCACACTCCATACTGGCGAGACCCGCACATTTATCGAAGACGGCGATATACTGACGCTTGAGGGGGCGGCAAAAGGCGAGGGGTTCCAGATCGGGTTTGGTGCTTGCACGGGCACGATCTTGCCCGCGAAACCCTTTCCCGTCTAAGGCATACGCAGGTTTTGCTTGGGTCACAAACGGGGTAACGCAGGGTGGCGTGATCGCTGGGCGCAAGGTCCAAGCGATCAGCCGTTTTTCATTTTAGACGCGCAAACCGCTCTCTTTGTGGAAGTAGTGCGCAAGCTCTGGCTTGATCTTAAACCCGATGATCTCGCCTTTTTGCGCAACTGGTGGCCTTTCGGTCTTGGCAATAAACTCGACGCCTGTCGCTGTGACGAGGTGCACCAAGGCGTATTCACCAAGGTTTTCAACCAACTCCAGCCGCCCCTGAACAACCGCATTATCCGCGTCTGTTTCGACAAGGTTCTCAGGGCGCAAACCAACCTCTTGCGTTGCCGCAACTTCTTTGCGCAGACCGCGCGCGGCATTGGGCGCAAGATCACCCGCCGAAAAGAAATTCATCTTAGGGCTGCCAATGAACTGCGCGACAAAGGCGTTCGCAGGACGTTCGTAGAGTTCGATAGGCGATCCGACCTGTTCGATCCTTCCTGCGCGCAACACAACGATTTTGTCGGCCAATGTCATGGCTTCGACCTGATCGTGGGTCACATAGATCATCGTGGTCTTGAGACGCTCGTGCAGACGGGCGATTTCGAGACGGGTCTGAACGCGCAGAGCGGCATCAAGGTTCGAGAGGGGCTCGTCGAACAAGAATACGTCCGGGTCTCGCACAATCGCACGGCCAATCGCCACGCGCTGTCGCTGACCACCCGAAAGGTTGCGCGGGCTACGATCAAGATAGTCGGTGATCTGGAGAATGTCGGCAGCCGCTTTGACACGACGATCAATCTCGGCAGGGTCGGTTTTCGCCTGCTTGAGGCCAGAACGCCTTCGAGACGGGTTCACAGATGCGTGCAGGGATCGGCAAATGGCTGATATACTACAATGTCGAACGCCCCCATTTTCCGCATGGCATATTGACCC
>JAQXBV010000017.1 GCA_029252195.1 Yoonia sp. | reverse complement strand
ATACATCAACGGCTTCTACAATCCGCGACGCCGCCACTCAGCTCTGGGCTGGAAAAGCCCTGTCGCCTTCGAACGAAAGGTGGCTTAAACGAGCACCGGGGGCGGCACGAAAGCGTGACAGGTCTAGTCAAGCGAGGGCTTGGTTAGACCGCTAAACACCCCCCGTCCGGCTTCCCTTCGCGGGTAGTTGGGCAGGGGAGATGGCGACTAATTTTTTGGGGTGAGAGGAGGAATTAAGCTGGCGCGGACATTATTGCCAATCGAAGTGAACGCAAGAAAACCCCGAAGTGACAAATGCTGCGCCATGCACATTTCTACATGATGGGCGGACAGCGGTCGTTCGCTGCGCCGGGTACGAACTGGCACAGTGCGGACTTTCCCGACATTGATGTTAGGCCATGTTGCTATCGCAGCATTGTTTTGCATGTGCAGCGAATTTCTTGGTGCGATGCGGCTCAAGTCATGGAAGCGGTCATTGTCGAGCGGATTTAGCGGCCCCTCCCAAACTGCAGTCGTCGCTGCGGACTGTGAAAACAAGCCGCCCCAAATGTTCTCCTTTATGGCAGAAGAACATCAGCTCCTGCACGGCATTCCTTTGTTTGAGTAGCTTCTGCTAAATCAAGTCTTGCTGGTGTCAAAGGAGTGGGATTTCAGAAAGAGCTGACACCTAGGCTGTCCTGCCTATTTCAGCGGCAAGTTCTTCCAGGCTTTTTGTTGTGATCCGGATGATTTCGCCTAGCTCATTCGCGTCCACGATCAACGGCGGGCAAAACGCCACCGCGTCCATCATATTGCGTGAAATCAATCCGTTGCGCAGCATTATTGCGTTCAGATGCGCGCCTAGTTTCCCCGGAACGAATTCGTCTTTCTTACCCTCAGGTGCGACCAGTTCAAGCGCTCCGATCAGGCCAATGCCGCGCGCCTCGCCGACAAGGGGATGGGACGTGAGTGTGGCCAATCCAGCTTGCAATTCCGCACCACGCTCAGCGGCATTTGCCACTAGATCACGCTCTTCGATGATCTTGATGTTTTCCAGTGCGACGGCGGCTCCAACGGGATGGCCACCCCCAGTATAGCCATGGCCCAGCACGCCAATGCGGCCGCTTTCCTCGGCGATAGGGTCATACACACGATCGTTGATCATGAAGGCGGAAAACGGGAAATAGCTGGAGGTGATCTGCTTGGACATCGTCAGAATGTCAGGCTTGATATCAAAGGTAGTGGACCCAAACATGTTGCCTGTGCGCCCAAAGCCGCAGATTACTTCATCCGCGATCAACAAGATGTCGTACTTGGCCAGGATTTTTTGGATTTTCGGCCAATAGGTGGCGGGGGGGACAACAACCCCGCCTGCACCCATGACCGGCTCAGCGATGAATGCGGCCACAGTTTCCGGGCCCTCTGCTTGGATCATATCGTCAAGGTCTTGGGCGCAGCGCGAGGCAAAAGCTTCCTCGGTTTCGCCATCACGCCCTTCGCGCCAGTAATGCGGGCAGGTGGTGTGCAGGATCCCATCCAGAGGTAAATCAAAGGATTTGTGATTGTAAGGCAGCCCCGTCATCGACGCAGACGCAACAGTCACGCCATGATAGCCCCTTAGGCGGGAAATGATCTTCTTTTTCCAGGGCTTATCGAGCGCGTTAGAGCGATACCAGACCATCTTGGCAATCGTGTCATTCGCCTCGGATCCGGAGTTGGTATAAAACACCTTGCTCATCGGAACGGGGGCGATTTCGATCAACTTTTCGGCCAAATCAATAGCAGGACCGTGAGAGCGATGCGAGAAGTTGTGATAATACGGCAGCTTCTGCATTTGCTGGCTGGCCACGTCCACAAGGCGCTGTTCGTTGAAGCCGACAGCGACACTCCAGAGCCCCGACATGCCTTCAATATAGCGTTTGCCACGGGTGTCGGTGACATAAATTCCCTCCCCCCTTTCAATGATCAGGGGGCCTACGTTTTCATGTGCTTCAGCATTGGTATAACCGTGAAAATGGTATGCAATATCACGGGCTTCGTCTGAGTTTGGTCGCATTTCCATGGCGGGCATCACTTTCTGAAAGTTGGCGATTTGCGGGCGACAGATGCCTGCGATTTGCTAAGTGCTATCGTTCTTTTCTCGTCGTTAGCAAGCAGTTTTGATGTACGCGCTTAGAGTGGATGTGGATGAGACAAGCGTTTTCACCCAGCGAAATTTACGGCGTGATCATAGCCTTATCTGCCGATATGGAGCTATGCTATGTGGCAAGTTCGCGCTTGGGCTCTTCCGCAAGAAGACCCTGACTAGTTTTGGCTACGCCATCATAAATGTCGCCTTCTATCGCTGATACAAGCGCAGACTGTTTCATGTCAGCGCTTATGGGGCCACATAGGGTTATTTGCCATTATCTAGGAAGACGTAGAATCTGATGGTGCCGATGCAGAATGACTGATTTTGTCGCCGCAAGACAGGAAAAAAATAATGCGTGTGCCGCATTATCCGCGCTGCGAGCGCACGCAACAAGAAAACCGAACTCACAGCCTGGGCTCTGACCCGCCATTAGCTGCACGTTGTTCGAAGGTCCGCACTGGGCCGTCCATGACGATGCTATCTGGGCCGGTCCGCCAAGATGCTGCGAAGCGGCTAATGGCGGCAGAGAGCCCAGACTACCAGTTTTCTGTCTCGCAGCGAATGACGGCTATCCGGCCTTCATAAAAAATGAACGGTTTAGCGTCCTTTGAGTAAATCAGTGCAATGTCTGGACGCGAGGCAAACTGAAGGTCTGGCTGGGCTTCATGTTTGCCTCGCGAAGGGAAGTCGAGATCTAAGCCGGCGCTTCCTTTGCACCTGTCATAAAGGCCACGGCGTCGGACATCGTATAGTCCTTGGGGTCGATGACGCAGAGCCGTTTGCCCAAGCGGTGCACATGGATGCGATCCGCGACCTCGAACACATGCGGCATGTTGTGGCTGATCAGGATAATCGGAATACCGCGAGAGCGCACGTCGAGGATCAACTCCAACACGCGACGGGATTCTTTGACGCCGAGCGCCGCGGTTGGCTCGTCTAGGATAATGACCTTAGACCCGAATGCTGCTGCGCGGGCCACAGCCACACCTTGCCGTTGACCACCCGAAAGCGTTTCAACCGCTTGGTTGATGTTCTGGATCGTCATCAGGCCTAGTTCGGACAGCTTATCACGCGCGAAGTCTTGCATTTTGCGCTGGTCCATCTGGCGAAACACCGAGCCCATGATCCCCTCTTTGCGGATTTCCCGACCAAGGAACATGTTGTCAGCAATGGACAACGCGGGGGACAAAGCGAGGTTTTGGTAAACCGTCTCGATCCCTTCGCGGCGCGCGTCGTCGGGTGACTTGAAGTGCACGGGCTTGCCGTCGACGAGAACCTCGCCGTGGTCAGGCGTGACCGCCCCAGACAACGCTTTGATCAGCGTTGATTTGCCTGCGCCGTTATCGCCGATAACTGCACAAATCTCACCCGGATAGAGGTCAAAATCTGCCCCATCCATAGCGATCACAGTGCCATAGCGTTTCATCAGACCGCGAGCGCGGATGACTGGTTGAATATCACTCATTTCGTGGCCCTCCGCAGCCATTGGTCAAGGGCAACAGCGATCAGAACAAGGTTGCCCGCTGCAAACATTTGCCAGTAGTCGTCAACACCTGCGAGCGAGAGACCTGTGTTGAATACCCCGACAATCATGGCTCCCAGAACAGAGCCGAGGATTGACCCACGGCCACCAAAGAGCGAGGTGCCGCCGATCACAACAGCGGTGATGCTGGCGAGGTTGATGTCGGTAAATCCGATTGGTGAAATTGAGCCAACGCGCCCCGCTGCGACCCATCCTGCGAAGCCGCATATGAGGCCCGCGAGTGCGTAGACTGAGATCAATGTGCGGTTGATTTTGATGCCAGAAAGCATAGCCGCGTCCGGATCATCACCGATGGCGTGCACATGTCGCCCCCATGCAGTTTGATTGAGCAGATACCAAACAACGATTGCGAGAACGATCAAAGCTATGCCGCCATAGGTCAGCACGAAGCCACCGAACCGCAGGGAGTTGCCAAAGAACAGAATACTCGGAGCCAGTTCGCGAATGTCAGCGCCGCGAATTGACTGCGAGCCTGAGTACCACAGCAGCAGAGCCGTAAAAACAGAGAGTGTCCCGAGAGTAACAATGAAAGGTGGGAGCTTTACGTAAGTCACGAGGAAACCGTTCAGCCAGCCCATCAACGCGCCAAAGAACATCGACACAGTCACAGCAAAGAAGGGCGGGATGCCGAAATCGACCGCCAAGCGCCCCATGATCATCGACGACAGCACCATGATAGCGCCGACGGAAAGATCGATACCTGCTGTCAGGATGATCAAGGTCTGCGCAATGGCGACGACGCCTGTCACTGTGACTTGCTTGAGCACGAGCGATAGAACACCCGGTGTCATAAAGTTCGGGGCGATAATGCCAAAGCAGATGACGCTGACAAGCAACACCATTGCAGGGATGATTGTAGGATTACGGCGCAAAATGCCGCGTAAAATATAGCCGATGGTCTTATCATCGCGCGCAAACGAGGCCACAGATTTGTCGGCGGCTGCTAGCCCTGCCTCAAAATCCGAGCCTGCGGGCGCTTTTGGTTTCTGGTCAGTCATAATCTGTGTTTCCCCCACTTATGCGGTCCGACTGTGAGAAAAAGGGCGACATCGTAATGCCGCCCTTTCACTATTTCAGCGTGTTAAAGGCTTAGCCCCAGCAGAGCTCAGTGCCCTTGTCGCTGTCAATAGAAGGCACGCCCTCGGCTGGTGCATCGGTCACAAGGTTCACACCAGTGTTGAAGAACGTCAAACCATCAGACGCCGATGGCTTTGTGCCGTCAGCCGCGTAAGCTGCGATCGCTTCGATCCCTTTGGACGCCATCAAAAGCGGATACTGCTGCGATGTCGCACCGATCACGCCGTCTTTGACGCTTGCGATACCTGGGCAGCCGCCGTCAACGGAAACAACAAGAACGCCTTCTGCTTTTCCAGCGTTTTGCAGTGCTTGGTAAGCACCTTCAGCAGCGGGTTCGTTGATTGTGTAAACCACGTTGATGTCAGGGTCTTTTGCGAGCAGGTTTTCCATTGCAGTCACGCCACCTTCAACAGATGCGTTGGATGTTTCGTGGCCGATAACGCGTGCGTCAGTTTCGGACCCCATCACGCCCAAATCAGGGACTTCGATGCCAAAGCCAACAAGGAAGCCAGTGTCGCGTGCAACGTCAACAGAGATATTGTCTTTGTTGATGTCGAGCATGCCGATTTTGGCGTTTGCGGCTTCGTCGCCAAGTGTGGCAGCAGCCCACTGTCCGATCAGAAGTCCAGCTTCAAAGTTATCAGTCGCGAATGTCATGTCTTGAGCTTCTGGATCAGCAAGTGGTGTATCAAGTGCGATAACCAGAACGCCAGCGGCGCGGGCGTCGATCAGTGCTGGGCCAACAGAATCGTTAGACGGCGTGATCAAGATGCCTTTTGCGCCTGACGCGACGCAGTTTTCAATCGCAGTGATTTGCGGGGCAGCGTCGCCATCAGTCACACCAGCGTAGGCCTGAAAGTCCATACCAGCAGCTGTTGCAGCGGCCTCGGCGCCCTCTTTCATCTTCACGAAAAACGGATTGGTGTTGTTTTTTGTAATCAAGCAAGTCAGGTCAGCGGCAGATGCCATGCCAACGGATGCGATAAGGGCCAATGCGGACCCAGCCAGTAATTTCTTCATGGTTTCCTCCCAGAAAACAATTTGCGTGGGGCGTTTGCCCCAACCTCCCAGCGTTCTGCACATTGCAGTTGCTGAGCGTAACATTGCGCGATTCTGTCCCTGCGTCAATTAATTAATTAACTTTCTTTATTAATTCACTTCTGCTATGTTTTCTTAAGAGAAGCACAGATAAGGTGTGCAAAATGGATCACGGATTAGTTAGAGCACTCAGCATTGGTTTAAGCCAAAGGGGCGTGAGAGATCACAACGAACGCCTGCTGCTTTCGCTTATCCAGCGCCACGATTCGCTTCCCGGTAGTGACCTTGCCAAGATTGCGGGCCTATCCCCCCCAACCGTTTCTGGCATCTTGCGCCAGCTTGAATCTGATGGGCTTATTGAACGTGGTGACCCTGTGCGCGGTAAGGTGGGCAAACCCTCTGTGCCAATGCGGTTGGCGGCAAATGGCGCCTTTGCTTTTGGGATCAAGATTGGGCGCAGGTCGGCCGATCTGATGCTAATGGATTTTCGGGGCGGCACGAAGGGCCAACTGAAAATCACTTACGACTACCCCGTCACACAAACCGTGCTCGATTTCCTATCGGACGGTCTTGCGGAACTGAGCGCCCTCCTATCATGCGACGAAAAAACGCGCATTTGCGGGATCGGCGTGGCGGCCCCTTTTGAGATTTGGAACTGGGAAGAGCCTAAAAATGCCCCGCCGAATTCCTTTGTGTCATGGAAAGACGTGGATATGGCCGCCGAGATCGCCATATTCAGCGACCTTCCCGTCGTGCAAATGAACGATGCGACCGCCGCCTGTCAGGCTGAACACACATACGGGCGCGGCAAAGAATTTCAGGACTACGCTTATTTTTACATCGGGGCCTTCATCGGCGGCGGCGTCGTGCTGAACAATTCCGTCTACATTGGACGACAGGGGAACGCAGGTTCACTCGGTTCCCTGCGTAGCATCAGCCCAATCGGCGAGAGTATGCAGCTTGTCGATACGGCCTCGATCCATCAGCTGGAGGCACGGCTGCGCGAAGTCGATATCGATACCCGCCAACTCTGGGAAGACCCTGAAAGCTGGACCAGACTTAGCCGCTACGTGGAGCCATGGCTGTTGCAAACAGCACAAGAATTGGCCAAGGCCAGTCTATCAATCTGCTCGGTTATCGACTTTGAGGCGATCCTTATTGACGGCTCATTCCCCGCCAGCCTGCGCGAAGACCTCGTGAACCGCGTCCGTCGCTACGTCGCCACCCAAGACACACGCGGCCTCATTCCACCCAAAATTGAGGCAGGCAGTATCGGCGGCAACGCCCGTGCACAGGGGGCTGCTTGCGAACCAATTCGTTCGCAGTTTTTTCTAAATGCAAATGTCGGACAACGCGTTTTGTGAATAAGAATTAAGGCCCTAAGAACCTTGGGAATTAGAAATGATCAAGAAAGTTACATTTTTAAAGAGTTTTATACTGGTGCTACTCCAAAATCCGAAAGTTCTCGTGGGTTATGACGCGGAAGTTGTCTGACACCTTGTCGCGTAATTTCGTCCATTCATGCGGGATGGTTTCGCGCATGAATGCGAGGACGGCGTCGGCGAACTGTTTCTGATTTGGGTAGTATCGATTATGGGTCACATATTGATGCAAGACGTCCCAAAGCCGCTCGATCGGATTGAGATGGGG
>JAQXBV010000016.1 GCA_029252195.1 Yoonia sp. | reverse complement strand
CAAGCGCCACAGCAGCCTTAAACTGGTCTGAAAAGTTCCGTCGTTTTGTCATTCTCGTATCCATTCGTTCGGGTTGGATACATCTTAGCACGCTGTCCGAATTTGCCGGACCACTTCAGATCGCGCCGGCCGATGCAGATGTGACGAACGATCTGTCATCTTTGGCTGTAGACCCCGCAAATCGACCGTCCATTAACGTGAAAAACTCAATACTGGTCTTGTCGCGGTTTAGTTTCGGTCTCTTTCGAGCAATGTGTGCCATGAAGGAGATAGAGAATGGCAAAGCGATACACAGACGAGTTCCAGCGTGATGCGGTGCGCATGGCGACGACCCGTGGCCTACCTGGAGAGTTCAATTTGCCCCGTATCGAGCGTTCGGACTTTCGTCTGCTGGTCTTGGTCATTTACACCTCCTAAAATGGGGTGTTGCGACGACCGGTTGAATCCGTCCAATATTGCTCAAATGAGTATCAGAAGCGCCTGTCCAAGCACGGCTTCAACGCCTCGATGAGTGGCAAGGGCAATTGCTATGACAATCCCATGGTTGAAATTTTCTGCAAATTCATCAAGGCTGAGCTGATCTGGCACAACTGTTGGGCTACACGCCGTCAGGCCGAGGGCGCGATATTCCATTATATATTAATGGGTTTTAGAATCCGCGTCGCCGCCATTCATCGCTGGGTGGCAAAAGCCCCTTGGCATTTGAACGAAAGGCCGCATAAATTACTCGGTAGCCCTGCACGTAAGTGGGACAAAACCAAAACGCGAGATCGCCCTAGGCGCCATAATTATATGCTGCGGTCGACCTGCCTTAAACCTCACGCATTTTCCAGCGGCGATGCACCCAGAACCACTGTTCTGGGTGCGCCGCAATTTGCGTCTCCAAACGCGCGTTCATCTCTTTGGTCATGCTGATCGGGTCAGAGGCTGCAATGGGAGCATCAATAATGGCGGTAAAGGTCATGCCGTCAGGATTACGGACTCCAAAATAGGGCAGCACGACAGCATTTACCTTTGTCGCGATTTCAGCCGCCGACAAAGCCGTCATTGCGGGTTTGCCAAGAAAATCAAGCTTTTCGCCACGACTATAACACACATCATAAAACAAAACGCCCTGATTGGACTCGCGCAAGTAGCGGATCAGTCCAATTGTGCCACGCGGCCCTTGCGCAAAAACCGTGCCACCCAACGCGCCAATCGTTCGTAGATAATCGGCATCAAAATAGGGGTTGGTAAATGGGCGATACAGCCCGCCAACGCCATGGCCCATACGGGTCAGGATTTGCCGCGGGGCCTCGTGATTGCCAAAATGGGCCGTGACAAACAACACGGGGCGCTTCTCGGCTGTGGCCTTTGCAAGCGCCTCAACGCCAGCGCCGCTGAGCTCAGTCTCGGCCAAATGCGCGGCAAACTCAGGGTGCGAGTAATTCTCGATCAACGTGCGACCAAAGTTATCCAAAACCCCATCGGCAATGCGACGGCGCTCATCAGGGGCCATATCGGGATAGATCATCGCAAGGTTGGT
>JAQXBV010000015.1 GCA_029252195.1 Yoonia sp. | reverse complement strand
GGCCATAAAGCGCAAAATTCCGCGCCCGCGCCGATTCACCGATGACCAACACAACGATCTGCTTGCGCACAGGCGCCGCGTCAAAGGTGGCGGCAGGCAGCAGGATCTGCGTGCGCTCGCGCAGTGCCTTTTGGTTATAATGTCGTCCTGTGTTCACCACATAGGACCAAGGCAAAATCTTACTGCCCATGCGCGTCGCGTTCTGATCGTACCAAAGCCATGTATGCGAGGCCGCAAAAAGCACGCCGGTCAGCACGCCAAGTGCGGCAAACCCAGCCCCGAACCGCCAGAACCACCGCGACCGGTGCAGGGGCGTGCGCCAGATCAACAGGCTCGGCAGCACCCCGAAAAACACCAGATAAGGCAGGATCGCATTGTCCCACAGCCCAGAGGCCTCGCCCGTATCGGTGTTCAGAATGTTCCCGATCATCGAGATGTCGATTTCCATCTTATAGGCGTTCATAAAATAAAGCGCCGTCGCGTTGGTCATGGCAAGAACGATGGCCGTCAGCTTCATTGCCCGCAGCGAGATCGTCGCGATCCAGAAGAGCATGATGGCCAAAAGACAAAGTTGCAGCACCTGTAACGAGGCCAGTTGGATATAGCCCAGACGGTTCGGCAGATCGGACACCGAGACCGCATGTGTGAACAAAGGCTTTTGATAAAGCAGCACGTTGCCAAGACTGATCAGCCCAACGAAAACGAAAACGTTCGTCGGCTTTTTGCTGGGCCCGCAGAGGCGCTTTAGAAAGGTCAACATGGTGGGTGCCTTTGGTTCAGGTTTGGCCCTGCCTACATTTCTAAGGCCCGCTTGGAAATCGTCAAATAGGTCGCGGCGATTTCTTGCGCGGATTTGATCTAGCGCAAAGTGCACCGCTCTGGCCTGTCCTAATTCTGTGCCCATGGAACATATAGAAAAACTCGCGCCCTTTGGGCTTTTTGATGCACGCATGCCGCGCTACACCAGCTATCCGACCGCGCCAATTTTTTCGCCCACGACGGATGAGGCCAGCCAACCGGTCTGGCTTGGCGCACTTGACCCGCAAGTGCCCGTCTCTGTCTATGTGCATATTCCGTTTTGTGAACGACTTTGCTGGTTTTGCGCCTGCCGCACCCAAGGCACGACAACGCTCAACCCTGTCGCCCGCTATCTGGAGGTCGTTGAGGACGAGTTGAAGATTTTGGCAAAGACCTTGCCTGCGGGCATCCGCATGGGCCGTTTGCATTGGGGTGGCGGCACGCCCACGACCCGTTGCCAGAGATGATCCACCGGCTCGCCCGCGCCGTGAAGGCCGCGATCCCGCCTACCGAAGACTTTGAGTTTTCCGTCGAGATTAATCCGACGATGGTGGACGAGGCCAAGATTGCGGCCCTCGCCGCCGAGGGGATGAACCGCGCCAGCATCGGCATTCAGGATTTCTCCGACGATGTGCAGGCCGCGATTGGCCGCGCACAGCCCTACGATGTGACCGCCAATTGCGTGGCCTTGCTGCGTCGTGCGGGGATCACCTCGCTGAATGCCGATCTGGTCTACGGCCTGCCGCATCAGGATATCGCCAAGATCACCCGCACCGTGGAACAGGTTCTAACGCTCGACCCCGACCGCATAGCGCTGTTTGGCTATGCCCATGTGCCGCATATGGCCAAGCGGCAAAAATTGATTGACGAGGCGGTCTTGCCCGATGACAGGCTCCGCTACCGACTGGCGGAAAGTGCCGCAGCGCAGTTCACCGCGGCGGGATTTCAGACCATCGGGATCGACCACTTCGCCAAGCCTGAGGACAGTCTTGCAAAAGCCGCTGCTGCGGGCACACTGCGGCGCAATTTTCAGGGTTATACCGCCGATACCTGCCCGACCCTGATCGGTGTCGGGGCCTCTTCGATTTCGCGGTTCGCACAGGGCTATATGCAAAACGCCTCTGCGACGGCAGCCTATATAGAGCGGATTTCCGCAGGGAAGTTGGCGGGCTATCGCGGCCATGCGATGACCGATGACGACCAGTTGCACAGCCGTGCCATTGAAATGTTGATGTGCGATTTCCGCATTGATTTGCGGGCACTGGCGAACACTTATGGCCCCTTGGCGCAAACGCTTGTGCCATGCCACAAGCTGGTTCTTGAACGCTTTGCCGATTATGTCACGCTGACCGACGAGGCCCTCACAATTACGCTGGAAGGCAAGCCCCTCTTGCGCATGATCGCACAGGTCTATGATGCATATGCGGATGCTGGTGCGGTTTATTCCAAGGCCTCTTAGACCGCATCTTTGATGCCTATCGACATCGGCCCGAAATCCAGCTGCGATTTACGCTTTGTCTCATGCGATCCGCTCTGACG
>JAQXBV010000014.1 GCA_029252195.1 Yoonia sp. | reverse complement strand
GATCTTGCCAGACATGATATTTTCGCCCGTACCCGGCCCTGCGGAGCCGTGAATATTGATGGTCGCCTGCTGGTTCATGCCGCCGCAGTAATATCCTGTGGAGCCTTTCACAGTGACCTCAATCGGGGCGTTGAGGCCGCAGGCAATCGCGTGCGATCCCTTTGCGTTTTCAATCGTCCAGCTTGTCTGGTTGGTATCGGCGGTCTGAGCGTGCAGCGTTTTGTTGACGTCGCGCAGGCCAAGTTTTGTCAGGTCGAGTGTTTGCATTATGCGGCCTTCTCAGATGATGTCGGGGCGGTGTCGTGGCTCCAGAAATAGACTGTTGCGGGCTCTGGTTCCCAGACGCGGGCGTTTTCAATGCCAGGCAGGTTGACCAGCGCGCGGTATTCAGAGCCGAACGCTACATATTGATCGGTTTCGGCCATCACGGCAGGTTTGCAAGCGATTGGGTCGCGGACAACGCCAAACCCGTCTTTGGTGCCGACAACAAAGGTGAAGAAGCCGTCGAGATCATCAAGGCTGCTTGTCAGTGCCTCGCCCAATGTCGCGCCTTTTTGCATCTGCCACGTGAGGTAGGCCGCACCGACTTCGGTGTCGTTTTCGGTTCCGATATGCACCCCGTCGCGACGCAATTGGCGGCGCAGGGAGTTGTGGTTGGACAGGGATCCGTTGTGCACGAGGCATTGGTCGTCGCCCGTATTAAAGGGGTGCGCGCCCATGGTTGTGACGGCGGATTCTGTGGCCATGCGGGTGTGACCGATGCCATGGCTTCCGCTCATGGATGTCACGTCAAATCGCGCGGCGACGTCTTTTGGCAGGCCGACCTCTTTGTAGATTTCAAGGCTGTCGCCGCTGCTCATGACGCGCAGGGATGGGTCGATCTTTGGCAAGGCCGCCCGCGCGGCGGCGGTTGTACCTGACGGCAACGTGAGCACTGCGTGGGTGCTGCGTACCGTCATGGTGACCCTGCCGCCGACAACCTTGGAAAGCGTTGCACCCAGACCCGCAAACGCGGTGTCGGGGGTGTCAGATTGGACCACGAGTTTGGTCTTACCTGCTGTTTCCCCGCCGTAAATCGCGATGCCTGCGCTGTCGGGGCCGCGATCAGTCATGGTGATGAGCATCGCTGTCAGCATCTCGCCGAGCTGAGGCTCCAGCGCCTTATCTTTTAGAAAAAGACCTACAATTCCACACATATTTCTTACTCCGACTCAGGGGGGCGGCAGTTGCGCCGCAAAACATTGGTCAAACGCTACCATTAAATTTCGATATTTCAACTGTTAGGAAACTTATTTTCACATACGGCAAAAATAACTAGCCAGACGGCGCGCTTCATGCTTCTTTTGCGACATTGTGACACAGGCCCTGTTGAAGGGGCGGTCACGCATCAAATAGGGGGCGAGATTTATTGTAACGAAGACCGAAAGCGGTGATCTGCACCGCTCACTCAATTGGACAGGTGCCTTTTGGGTCGCAGCAGGCGTGCCGCCGCTGGTATTGTTTTCCATCGGCGGGATAGCCGGTGTGGCAGGCAAGGCGGCATTTGTCGTGTGGATGCTGTCAATGACGATGGGCTTTTTACAGTCCTTCACCTACGCCGAAATGGCGGGGATGTTTTCGAATAAATCTGGTGGCGCCTCGATCTATGGCGCGACGGCGTGGTTGCGGTATTCCAAGGTGATCGCGCCGCTTTCGGTTTGATGTAACTGGTTCGCGTGGTCGCCTGTTTTGTCGTTGGGCTGTGCGATTGCGGCGGGGTATATCCTCAACGCCTTGATGCCAATTCCAGCCGCCGAGAGCCAACTTGTGATGGATTGGGTCGCCGCGAATATGGCGTCCTATACCGCCGAGACGGCGTCGGTCGTGCAGTATATGGCCGACAACGGTGGCGCGGCGGTCGCGGATGCGATTTCTGCTGTGGCCACGGCAGACGGTGTCGCGGCTCTGACGCCTGCGTTCCGTGTGTGGGAGGCCTATGCGCTTACAATTCCAGGATTGGGCACGCTGCACTTTAACTCCACATTTGTGATCGGCACCGTGTTGATGTTGATCATCTTTGCGATCCAGCACCGTGGCATTGCCTCGACCGCAAAATCGCAGAAATACATGGCGATGATTGTTTTGGCGCCGCTTCTTTTGGTTGGGTTGGTGCCCTTGCTGACGGGGTCGATCGAGGGGATGAACGTCACGAATATCGTACCTCCGACGGCGGCCTATTCCGGCATTGACGGGTCATGGAACCTTGGTGGCTGGACGCTGTTTTTGGGTGCGATGTATATCGCGGCTTGGTCAACTTACGGGTTCGAGACTGCGGTTTGCTATACGGCCGAACTCAAGAACCCAAAGAAAGATACCTTCAAGGCGATCTTCTACTCAGGGATTCTTTGCTGCATTTTCTATTTTCTGATTCCGTTCTCGTTTCAGGGCGTGATCGGGCCCGTGGGCATGTTGGACGCTGGTATTGTCGACGGCACGGGCGTTGCGGCGGCGATGGGCGGCATGGTCAGTTCGTCCAAGATAATCACGCAGATTCTTGTGATCCTGATCATCATGGCCTTGTTCCTTGCGATCATGACCGCCATGGCGGGGTCGTCGCGGACCTTGTATCAGGGCGCACGGGATGGCTGGTTGCCGCGTTTCTTGAGCAAGACCAACGAACACGGCGCACCAACAAATGCGATGTGGACCGATCTCGGGTTTAACATGTTCCTGCTGGCCCTCGCGTCGGATGCGGGTGGCTATTTCTACGTTCTTGCGATTTCGAACGTGGGCTATCTGACGTTTAACTTCCTGAACCTGAATGCTGGCTGGATTCACCGTATCGACTCGGGTCATATCGAGCGTCCGTGGAAAGCGCCGACAGCTTTGATCGGGATCAACACGGTTCTGGCTTTTGTGAATGCCTTGTTTCTTGGCGCTGGCGCAAAGGTCTGGGGGTACGAGAACGCCCTGTGGTCGGGCATCGTGTTTGCGGCGCTGATTATTCCGGTATTCTGGTTCCGCCATTACTATCAAGATGGCGGTAAGTTCCCAGCGGCGGCGTTTGAGGATCTTGGTCTGGATGACGGTGACTTGGGCGAGCGCAAGGCGGGGAATCTTCCGTATATTGCGCTCGCGGCAGGTGCTGTCGTTGTGTTGTGGGCCAACTGGTTCTTTGTCCTGCCGACCTAAACGCGCGGCATAGAAGCCAAGAGAAGGGGCTGCCGTTCGCGTGGCCCCTTTTGCGATCCGCACAGGTGATGCGGACTGTCAGGAAACTTTTTTAACTAACAGTCTTGCTTTTGAAGCCCGCATGAGTCTCAATCATCTCAACGCAAAATATCAGGACAGGGAGTAACTAAATGGCCATTCTTTGGAGACAATCAGCACTTGCACAACGGCACGCCGCGATTGGGGGCGAGTTGGAAGACTGGAACGGTATGGGCACGGCGTGGTTCTATGATCATACCCGCGAACGTGCTGTCGCAGATTACGAGGCGATCCGCACCAAGGTTGGATTGATGGATGTTTCCGGCCTTAAGAAATGCCATGTCGTGGGCAAGGACGCCGCCTATGTGATCGACCGCGTCACCACTCGCGATGTCGAGAAAATTGCGCCCGGACGCTCGACCTATGCTTGCATCCTGTCGCCAGAGGGCAAATTCATCGACGATTGCATAATCTATCACCTCGCGGTGAATACGTGGATGGTCGTGCATGGCACTGGCACCGGCATGGAGCAGCTGACGGCCGTTGCGGCTGGCAAAAATTGTGAAGTGCTCTTTGACGACGACCTGCATGATATGTCGTTGCAGGGGCCGCGTGCAGTCGATTTGCTTGAGCCCCATATCAAAGGCATTCGTGATCTTGCCTATTTTGGCATCCTGCAAACCCGTCTGTTCGGCCGCGATGTGATGATCAGCCGTACGGGCTATACGGGCGAGCGCGGTTATGAAATTTTCTGCCGAGGCAAGGATGCGACCCACCTTTGGGACAGTATTCTGGACGCGGGCAAAGATATGGGCATCAGGCCTTGCCAGTTCAGCACGCTCGATATGTTGCGCACCGAAAGCTATCTGCTGTTCTATCCGGGTGACAACTCCGAGACCTATCCGTTTGCCAATGGCGAGCCTTGTGGGGATACGCTGTGGGAGTTGGGGCTGGAGTTCACCGTGTCGCCAAACAAGATCGGGTTTATCGGGGCCGAGAACCACTATGCCTTGAAGGGCAAAGAGCGGTTCAAGATTTACGGCGTGAAGCTTGATGGTATGGCGACGGCCGATATGGGCGCGAAGCTGCTGCAAGACGGCAAGGAAGTGGGCGTTGTGACCTATGGTCTGTCGTCCGACATCCACGGCTATAGCGTTGGCATTGCGCGGATGCCTGTGTCTGCGGCCAAGCCGGGCACAAAGCTGATAGTTGTGCAAAAGGATGGCACGCAGATTGCGGCGACGGCAGAAGAAATGCCTTTCTACGACAAGGACAAATCGATCCGCACTGCAAAAGGCTAATACGAGAGCGGTGCAGGGGGGCCCCTTGCACCGATACCAAAACCGAGGACTGACATGTCGAAGTTTGAATTTCCGCCAAGCATCAAAAGCAGACCGATTTACGGCACGCTGGAGCCACGAAAGGGGCCTGCGCATTTGCTCATCGCAGATGCGGTTGGGGCCGAAGCGATTATCGAGGTTGCGACGCCAGAAATGATGCGGACGGCGCATATCATTTATATCCCCAAGGGCACCGAGTTCAGCGAAAAGCTACGTGCACTTAATCCCGCGCAATATTACGAGGGCGCGAGTTATGCCGCCTCTGTGTCGCGCATTCACAAGGTTTTGGGCGATGCCAAGATGGGCTTGCAAGTCTATCTGGCAGGCACCGAAGGCATGATGGGGCAGGCGCAGCTAGAGGCGACAAATGCAGGCATTCCGCATTCGGCGATCCAGTTAGAGCATCGCGGATCGGTGGCGCGGCGGATGCAATGTGTGCATTGCAAAGGCATCACGGAGGATGTGGAGGTTGACCCGTTTGTCTGCTCGCATTGCGGGTTGAACCTGTTTGTGCGCGACCATTATTCGCGCCGCATTGCGGCCTATCAGGGGGTCTGCATCGACGCGGAAGATCTGGGCAATGTGCCGCCGTCAAAGGGGATTTACGAATGAGTGGGGCGCAGAAAATTGCGGTGACGGTCACAGAGATTGTGCCGCTGAATGAATTGGTCACACGGTTTAAGTTCGAGCCCACCGATGGCAGTCTGCTACCGACGTTTTCTGGCGGTGCACATACGGTTGTCGAGATGAAAGACGGCGCGATTACGCGGCTCAATCCCTATTCGCTGATGTCCGATCCGATGGATCAGACCGCCTATACGATCTCGGTACGCCGCGATGATGTGGGGCGCGGTGGATCGCTTTTCATGCATAAAAGGGTCAAAGTCGGCGATCAGATGACCATCTCTTATCCGGTCAATTTGTTTAGCCTCGACCTTCGCGCTAAAAAGCATCTGTTTCTCGCAGGCGGTATCGGCATCACCCCGTTTATGGCGCAGATCAAACAGCTGGAGCGCACGAATGGCCGTTGGGAATTGCACTATGCGACGCGGTCTGTTGCGCTGGGCTCATACGTTGATGAATTGACGACCAAGCACCCTAACGAGACGCATATTTACTATGACGACCAAGAGCAGCGGATCGATCTCAAGAACCTGCTCGACGGCCAGCCGCTTGGCACGCATGTCTATGTTTGTGGTCCCAAGGGGATGATTGATTGGGTGCGCAAGACGGCGACCGATGAGGGTTGGCCGCGTGAGGCCATTCACTACGAGGAGTTCCTTGCACCAAAATCGGGTAAGCCGTTCGAAGTAAAACTCGCGATTTCCAACAAGGTGATCCAAGTTGGCGAGGACGAAAGCCTTCTTGAAGCGATGGAACGCGAGGGCGTTGATGCGCCTTATCTGTGCCGTGGCGGTGCCTGCGGACAGTGCGAAACCGATGTGATTGATTACAGCGGCACCTTCATCCACCGCGATCATTGGCTTGAGGATGCTGACCATAAAAGCGGCAAGAAGATCATGCCCTGTGTCTCACGATTTGAGGGAAAGACCCTCGTTTTGGATAGGTAACCTATGACAATTCAGTTTAACGACGAAACATTTCGCGACGATTATTCGTTCCATAACTCGGCTTGGGCGATCAAGCGGTTCCCGTTCCCGTTTCACGAAGACAGCTACATGTATTCGGTCAATATGGAACAGCATCGCGGTGGGCCTGCAGGGTCAATCTATGAGAAGCGGTTCGACGTTGATGAGCATTACCTCAGCGAAATGCGTGACCGCGCGATGGTGCTCGCGGATGATCCGCTGCGGTGTCAGTCGCTGCCGCATATGACGCTGGCGGGGTGGGACCTGCTTGAGCTGATCATGGTGTCAAAGTCGGAGGATTATCCAGAGCTGTTTGAGTTGCACCGCGATGGCAATACATGGCGATGGGTGAACAAGCCGATGGGGATTGATGACACGTTCACGTTCCTTGATGAAGCAACGCTGCCTTACGGGCCGCTGGAGTATATCACACGTCAAGCACAAGGCGATTGGTGTGTACTCGATCAGCGCGATGACAACCTGTGGATGGACGCAGGTATGGTGACAACGCAGGCCGATTGGTCGCTTGATTTTGACATCGGCATGAACTTCTTTGAATGGCATGCGCCTGTGCCTTTGGCCCATGAAAAAGGTATCTTTGTACGCGCGCTCAAGTTCTTGCTCAATATCCAGCAGGGATCACCTGCTCGGCGTCTGAACTGGACGATGACGGTCACTCCGCTGCTCGATACCTCGCCCGAGAACTATCACAAGTGGGGCATTCAAAAGACGACGCTGACGCCCGAGAACATCGGCCAGAAGCAGCATTTGCGAGTGGAGTTGCAGACGTTTTTCAGACTGCCACGCTCCAACGCATTGGTGTTCCCGATCCGTGCCTATTTGTGCAGTTTCCAAGACCTGATGACGATGCCCAAATGGGGCCGTCGTCTGCACCGCGTTATTCGTGATTTGCCCGAGGAATTGGCTACCTATAAGGGGTTCATTGCGAACCGTCCGATGATGCTCGATTACTTGTCGAAATTCGATGACGGGCTGCCGACGTCTGACGGGATTTGGCCGGAGTTCGAGTCAGAGCCTCCGCTTAAGCCGTCTGCGGATAGCTGATGATCGCGAGGTAACGCGCGGGCAGTTTCACAAGAACTTGCGGCCCATGAGGTGCATCCGCGTCAAAGAATAGCGTGTCACCGGGTTTGAGCGGGTAGATGTCGTCGCCGTGGCGATAATCGACTTCGCCTTCGAGCATATAGATGGTTTCAATACCGCCATGCTGGAAGGTCGGGAAAATATCGGCCTCGTTGGAGAGGGTGATCAGGTAGGGTTCGACAATCACGCCACTGGCATTGGCACCGATATGGCCTAGCAGGTTATATTGGTGATTGGCCCGCGTGCCTTCGCGTTCAAGTTCAACGCCTTCGCCGCATTTTGTGTGAACCGCGGTGCGGTCTTCTTCGAAGCGGCGAAAGAACGAGGTGAGCGGCACCGAGAGCGCATGGGCCAGAGTTTGCAGCGTCGTCAAAGAAGGCGAGGTATTGCCGTTCTCGATCTTGGACAGCATCCCGATCGACAGGCCGGTGGACTGCGAAAGATCGGCAACGGTGACGCCTTTTTTGCGCCGAAACGCACGGACTTCGCGGCCAATTGCGACCTCAAGCACCTTTTCGGCTTTCTCACGAACACTGTGAGGGTTCTGCTTAAGAGGTGTTGCGGCCATGGTGGATTCCGTTCAATTTGTGGACTGTTGGAATACTTCATTCTGAAAATGAAGCAAGACATGGGTCTGAATAAATTGCTCTGTTCTCACTGGTCTAGCACGAGATTTTCCTGTTAGGATACTTTTATGAACCATAATAATATCATCCAGATCGGTTTCCTGATTTTTCCGGGCTTTCCGATGGCGTGCCTGACGTCGTTGATCGAGCCGTTGCGCGCTGCCAATGAGATCGCGGGCAAGACGGCGTTTGGTTGGAACCTGGTGTCAGAAGACGGCAAGCGCGTGCAAGCCAGTGCAAACGTGTGGTTTGATCCCGATCTTGATCTGAAGGGCTGTGACGGGCTTGATCAACTTTTCCTCTTGAGTGGGCCGTCGTCAAAGTTCGCCAACGCGAGTTCGTCCAACGGTGTTTTGCGCAAACTCGCGCGGCACGGCGTTGTTATGGGTGCGATCAGCGGCGGGGTGTTTCCGCTCGCGCGATCAGGGTTGCTGGACGGCCATATGACCTCGGTGCATTGGTGTTATGAGGCAGCGTTTGCGACGGAGTTTCCGCAATTGACTGCAACGCAAGATGTGATCGTGCTGGACCGCAGGCGTTTCACGGCGTCGGGTGCGGCGGCGGCTTTTGACTTGTCGTTGAGCCTGATCAGTGATGCATTGAGCGCCGATGTGGCGACCGAGGTGGCGTGCTGGTTCCAGCATCCGATGGTGCGCGGGCAGGGGGTTACGCAGCGCAGGCCCACTTTTGCGGCCGAAAGCACCAATGACATGTTGCCGCCGATTGTCCGCCAAGCCGTCGAGATTTTCTCGACCCATATTGAGGACCCTGTGAACATTGCAGATGTCGCCGATGAAATCGGTATTTCCGTGCGCCAGTTAGAGCGCATGTTCCAAAAGACGACGGGCAATTCCCCGCATGGCTATTACAAGTCGTTGCGGATGCATAAGGCGCGGCAACTCTTGCTCTATAGCAAAAGCACGATGACCCAAATCGCCGTATCCGTGGGCTATACCTCGTCCTCGTCGATGAGCAAAAGTTATGTCGAAGTGTTTGGCGTGCATCCCAAAGATGACCGCGCAAAGGTCAATATGTTCCGTGTGCGCGACAACACGATTGTGCCCTCGGCCTAGGCCATCGCCTTGGCCGTTATGATGAGCGCGTGGTGTAAGGTTTGCGTCGAGGCGCGTGCTCCCAAGATGCGGATATGATCGTCAGTCTCGCGCCTGATCACGAAGCACCCGAGGTGGTGGATCACCGTGCGCCGTGCATCGCCCGCGACCATCTGCCGAATGGGCACCGCGCAAAGTCGCTCGCAAAAGTCGGGCATCGCGGGCCCGGTAATATCAAAGCAGACCCAAGCGCCCGTTTGTTCGGTGACAGAGGCGGTATCGCCAAATCTGCCCTTGAGATCATCGGCGAGTAATTCATGGGTGGCACGGGGGGCGCCGATCATCCATTGATCAGGCCCCATCCAGAAGCCTGCCTCGGGATCGTGCAATTGGGCGCGGCCTGCTTCGGGGACGGCACCTAGCAGCTTTTTCAAGATGGTATGGCACTTCTTCTCTTTGCCGAGCCGCGCGGCAACGGAGGCCAACGCGACCCCGTCGTTTTCCGCGATTGTGATATGGGTAAAGGCGTCGATGCGGGACTCGGTGCCGCCAAGGGCCGTGATAGATTTCAGGTTATGCACGAAGTCGCTCCCCCTCTGGGTCAATGAAATGGGCGCTGACGATTTCAACGGTGGTGGCAAAGCCGTTCAGTGGGCTGACAAGACGCATAACCTCGCCCAGCCGCGTGTCGCCATCCTTGAGGAAGCCAAGAGCAATCGCATGGCCAAGGTTGGGTGAGAAACAGGCGGAGGTGACGTAGCCCTGATCGTGGGCCGCATCGACAGGACCGTCGGCGTTCATCAAATGCGCACCTGCGGGGACAGGGTCGGCGGGGTTCACGGGGCGGATCCCGACCTGCCGCAGATCACCTGCAGCGTTGAGCCCTTCACGTTCCGAAAGCTTTGACCCGATGCTGTCCTTGGTCTTGCTCACCATGCGGCCCATGCCGAGGTTCTGCGCGGTGGTTGTGCCGTTCAATTCGTTGCCCGCCGCGTGGCCCTTTTCGATGCGCATGACGCCTAAGGCTTCTGTGCCATAGGCGGTGACGTCGAACTCTGCGCCGACTTCCATGATCTTGCGGATCATGGCGTCACCATAAGCGGTTGGGACGGCGATTTCATAGGCGAGTTCGCCGCTAAACGAGATCCGGAACAGACGCGCACGTAAGCCACCGCAAACCGTGATATTTGCGCAGGCCATAAACGGGAATACCGCGTTGGAGATGTCTGTGTCGGGGTCGACAATCTTTTGCAATAACGCGCGGGAGTTCGGCCCTGCGATGGCATATTGCGCCCATGCTTCGGTCGTCGAAATGAGTTGCACGTCCATGTCAGGGAGCAGGCATTGGCGTACAAATTCCATGTGCCGATAGACGGGCAGGGCGTTGGCGGTCGTGGTTGTCACAACGAAATGATCCTCGGCTAAACGCGCGGCAGTGCCGTCGTCCTTGGCGATGCCATCCTCGCGCAGCATCAACCCATAACGGGTTTTGCCCACGTCTAATTTCGCGAATGCATTGCAATATATTTTGTTGAGGAAGGCGGCGGCATCCGTGCCTTGCACGTCGACCTTGCCCAATGTCGTTACATCGCAAACGCCCACGGATTTGCGGGTTGCCAAGAC
The DNA here is from genome assembly GCA_029252195.1 of Yoonia sp. Lineage (GTDB taxonomy): Bacteria > Pseudomonadota > Alphaproteobacteria > Rhodobacterales > Rhodobacteraceae > Yoonia. Next base: position 8,483 of record JAQXBV010000014.1, on the reverse strand, counting down.
CTCGCGGTCCACGCTTTCCCGCCATGTGGTTTCGCCCGCACGCGGGAACCATTGGGCGCGCAGCCAATTGCCGACCTCGACAAAAACCGCGCCCTGTTCGGTTGCCCATTTATGCGAGGGTGTCAGGCGTTTGGGGTGGAACTCTTGGCCCCGATGCCGCCCCGCAAGCACGCCAATCGACGTGGGGGTATAGGGCGGGCGAAAGATCGTGGTGCCAACGTCCGGGATCGTTTTGCCCGCCAGTTCTGCCATAATCGCAAGGCCGCCCATATTCGAGGTTTTGCCTTGGTCTGTAGCCATGCCAAGCGTCGTGTAGCGCTTGAGATGTTCAACCGACCGGAACCCCTCTTGGTGGCTCAGTTTCACGTCCTTCACAGTCACATCGTTTTGCTGGTCGAGCCACGCACGGCTGCACCCTGCGACATACCAGAAGGGTTTGATCGCGACGGGGGTGTCCTCGGCCTGAGGCAGTTTGATCGTTTTTGCAGTGAGGCCCAGATCCTTCAATGCGGCACGCGCGGCGGCGGCGCCTGTTTTGAGCGCACCTGTGGTGGTCATATCGCCGTTTGCCGCACCCGCGACGGTCATGCCTTGGGGCAACGTTCCACCTGGGACAAAAGCCGCGAGCGCGTCGTTCCAAGTCGGACGTCCACGCTGATGGCACGTCATATGAACGTTGGGGTTCCAACCGCCAGAAACGCCAAGTGCGCCACATTCAAGGGTGCGCAATGATCCATCCGCAAGGCGTACTTCGGCGAATGTCAGGCCGAGCCGACCCTTCGTGTCGATCACCTCGCCACTCAAGACCTCGTAATCCATGCTGCGCGGCGCGTCGGGACGCACGTCGACAACGGCGCTGATCTTCACGCCCTTTGCGTACAGGTCTTGCGCGGTGCGGTGCCCGTCATCGTTGTTGGTGAAAATCGCGACGCGCTGATCGGCGGCAACGGCAAAACGGTTGGCATAGGTGCGGATTGCAGAGGCCAGCATAATGCCCGGACGGTCATTGTTTTCGAATGCAATCGGGCGCTCGATGGCCCCTGCGGCAAGGACCGTCCGCTTGGTGTAAATGCGCCAAAGGATCTGGCGTGGTTTGCCCGCGTCTGGCACGAGTTTGTGGTCGCTTATACGCTCAACTGCGCCATAGATCCCGTGGTCAAATGCGCCGATAATCGTGGTGCGCGGCATAACGCGGACGTTCGGCAGGCTCGCGAGTTCGGCAATCACGCTGTCGGCCCAATCTGCCCCGGACTGGTCACCAAGGGCAAAGGTCTCGCAATTGAGACGCCCGCCCATACGGAAATCTTCGTCGGCAAGAATGACCTGTGCGCCACTGCGCCCAGCGGTCAACGCGGCGGCAAGCCCCGCAGGCCCCGCGCCGATGATCAGCAAATCGCAATGCAGGAACCCCTTGTCGTAAACGTCGGGGTCCTCTTGCAGCGAGAGTGAGCCGAGGCCAGCCGCATGGCGGATTATCGGCTCATAGATTTTTTCCCAAAACGCGGCAGGCCACATGAAGGTTTTGTAGTAAAAACCAGCCGTCAGAAAGTTGGAAAACCTGTCGTTGATTGCAAGCAGATCGAATTGCAGCGGGCCGAGACGGTTCTGGCTTTTGGCCGTGAGGCCGTCGAAAAGCTCGACCGTCGTGGCGCGTGTGTTCGGTTCTTGCCGTGCGTCGTCACGCAGTTCGACAAGCGCGTTTGGCTCTTCGGATCCTGCGGTCAAAACGCCGCGCGGGCGGTGGTATTTGAACGAGCGGCCCATGAGGCGCACGCCGTTTGCGAGCAGGGCAGAAGCGAGCGTGTCGCCCTGTTGGCCCGTAAAGGACTTGCCGTCAAATTTGAATTTGAGCGGCTGGTCGGCGTTCACCTGACCGCCGCTGAGACGATTGATTTGGCTCATTTGCTGCGCCCCCTGCTGCGTGCCACATCGCGGGCGAGTTCGACCTTGGAAATCTCGTGCGTGAGCGTGTTGCGGGTCACGACCAGCCACGATCTGTCGCCAGCTTCGTGAAACCACAACTCCTCGTGCCAGCCTGCGGGGTTGTCGCGCAGATAGGCGTATTCGTAAAATTCCTGTGCGGCATTCTCGGAGGTCGCATCTGGTCTATCGATCAGCTTTGCATCGCCAAGATAGGTAAATTCGGCACTGTCGCGCGGGCCAAGAAGCGGGTGGTTGATAATCATCTTTTTATGTCCTGTCCCGAGCGATCAATGCAGGTTGGGCTGATTGCCCACCCCTTTTTCGTCGATCATCAGACCCTTTTCAAAACGGTTAAAGCGGTAAGCCTTGGCCGTAGGGTGCGGCGCGTCGTTGACCAGCAAATGCGCAAAGCAGAACCCTGAAGCGGGCGTCGCCTTGAACCCGCCATAGCACCAGCCGCCATTGAAATAGAGCCCGTCGATATGGGTGCGGTCAATGATGGGCGAGCCGTCCATCGACATGTCCATGATCCCGCCCCACATGCGCAACATGCGCGCGCGCCCAAAGGCGGGGAAGATCGCCATGCCGCCTTCGCAGACGTCCTCGACCACGGGCAGATTGCCGCGTTGAGCGTAGGAGTTATACCCGTCGATGTCGCCGCCAAACACAAGGCCACCCTTGTCGGATTGGCTGCAATAGAAATGGCCTGCGCCAAAGGTCACAACGCCGGGCATGACGGGTTTGAGACCCTCCGAGACGAAGGCCTGCAACACGTGGCTTTCCATCGGCAGGCTCATATTGGCCTTGGACATCAGGCGGCTCGACGAACCGGCTACGGCACATCCGACCTTGGTCGCACCTATGAACCCGCGTGAAGTTTCGACGCCCAGGCATTTGCCGTTCTCGATTTTGAACCCCGTCACTTCACAGTTCTGAATGATATCAACACCGCGACTGTCCGCGCCGCGCGCATAGCCCCAAGCGACCGCATCGTGGCGCACGGTGCCGCCGCGATGCTGGGCCAATCCGCCCTTGATCGGGAAACGGGCGTCTTCGGTATTGAGGAACGGATAACGCTTTTTGATCTGGGCGGTGGTCAGCATTTCGGCGTCGGCACCGTTGAGGATCATCGCATTGCCGCGACGGGTAAACGCATCGCGCTGTGCGTCGGTGTGGATCAGGTTGAGAATGCCGCGCTGCGACACCATCGCGTTATAGTTAAAGTCTTGTTCCAACCCTTCCCAGAGTTTGAGCGAGAATTCATAGAACGGCTCATTGCCATCAAGAAGATAGTTGGAGCGGATGATCGTGGTGTTGCGGCCCACGTTGCCACCACCGATCCAGCCTTTTTCAAGCACCGCAATCCGCTTTTGCTTGAACTCTTTGGCGAGATAATAGGCGGTCGCGAGTCCGTGCCCGCCGCCGCCAATAATCACGATGTCATAATGCGGCTGCGGCTCTGGATCACGCCAAGCAGGCGTCCATCCCTTGTGCCCCATCAACGCTTCTTTGATGACCTTAAAACCTGAATAACGCATATCCGACATCCTCTTTGCCACAGCATCCTGGAGTACTGGCCTGCTGTCCGATTGAGATCGGACATTCACCTCTCCAAATGCGACATCGGTTTTGATTTTTATGAGGGCGGACACTCACTCTCGAGAAAAAAAATTGATTGAGAGGAAAAAGATGCCACAGTGGGGGCGGATAAAAACGGGCGACAGTTCAGAATCGCCGAAACGAAAATCCAGCGTTCCCCACCGAGGTGGGGCGAGAATTGCGCTGGTGCCGTTTGCCGTTATGGCAGAAGACAGCAGCGATCCGATTGTGATCCCGATTCACAATTGGTTGAGCCAAATTGTGATGTCGAACGTTGTGGGCCAAATTCTAGAGGGTATGGGCAACAACGTTGAATATGTGACCACGGATAGCCAAGCCGTCTACGAATCCGTCCGTCTGGGCGATGTGACGTTGGAAATGGAAGTTTGGAAATGGAAGTTTGGGAAGGCGCGTTTGGCGCATCCTACCGCGCTGCAATGGAAAAGGGCGGCATCGTCGATGCGGGTGACCATAACGCGGTGACACGTGAGGATTGGTGGTATCCGATGTGGACCAAAGATGCATGCCCCGGCTTGCCTGCTTGGGAAGCATTGAACGAATGCGCTGCGATTTTCGCAACGCCTGAGACGGGTGAAAAAGGCCGCTACCTTGATGGTCCGGTTGATTGGCTCAAACATGGTGTGGAGCGTGTCGAAGCGCTTGATATGACTTCCAAGTGATCAACGCGGGGTCTGCGGCTGCACTTTGGGCCGAGATCGGCGCAGCGGAAGCTGACAAAAAGCCAATCGTCGTGTTCAACTGGACGCCAAACTTTGCCGAGGCCGTCTGGCCAGGTGAATTTGTGGAGTTCCCAGCGTGGGAAGAAGGCTGTGACAAAGATCCTGCCGTTGGTCCAAATCCAGATGCGCTTTATGACTGTGGTAACCCTGCGACGGGCTATCTGAAGAAAGCGGCTTGGGATGGCATGGAAGCGAAGTGGCCTGCGGCTTACGCCCTTCTCCAGAACGTGAGCTTCACGAACCCGCAGATTGCTGAGATGGCAAAGCTCGTTGACGTTGATGCGTTGGAGCCAGATGAGGCGGCGGCAGCTTGGATGGAAGCAAACAAAGATGTTTGGAGCGGTTGGGTTAACTAATCCATCACGTCACCCCATCAAATCCCCGCCCGGGTTTTTCGGGCGGGGTCTCTAACTGCAAGGATTGCCATGTCAGCCGATACCCCCGTCATTTCCTGTAAAAACGTATGGAAGATATTTGGAAACGACCCCAAGACATTCTTGGCGAATATGGGCAAGGGGATGAGTTACGACGACATCCGCGCGGCTGGCTACATCGCGGGCGTTAAAGACGTCTCGCTTGATGTCCACAAAGGCGAGATGCTTGTCATTATGGGCCTGTCTGGCTCTGGCAAGTCGACCCTCGTGCGGTGTTTCTCGCGTCTGCATGATATTACCGGCGGGACGATTTCCGTTGATGGGCAGGACATTATGTCATTGCCAGAAAAAGAACTGATTGAACTGCGCCGCTCGAAAATGGGCATGGTGTTTCAGTCGTTCGGGCTTTTGCCGCACCGCTCTGTTCTTGAGAACGTCGCGTTTCCGTTGGAAATGCGCGGTCAGGACAAACACACGCGCCGCGACCGTGCGCTTGAGGTGATCAAGCTGGTTGGGCTGGAAGGGCGCGAAGACTATTTCCCGCGTGAGCTCTCGGGGGGGCAACAGCAGCGGGTTGGCATTGCACGCAGCCTCGCGATCGAGCCTGACATCTGGTTTCTTGACGAGCCGTTCAGCGCGCTTGATCCACTTATTCGCCGCGAGATGCAGGACGAATTCTTGCGGCTTCAGCAGCTTTTGAACAAGACGATTGTCTTTATTACCCACGACTTTGACGAGGCGCTACGGCTCGCCGACAGGATCGCAATCATGAAGGACGGCGCGGTCGAGCAATGCGATACGCCAGACCAGATCGTGCTCAATCCCGCGACGGAATATGTGCGTAAATTCACCGAAGAGGTGGATAAGGCCCGCGTGGTGCATGCCGGCGTTCTGGTTGATCCGGCAGCTAAGGGCACGGGCGATCCAATTGAAGCCAATCTGACCGTTCATAAAATGGCGCGGATGCTGGTCAATGACAGCCGCGAATTTATCCCCGTCACCAAAGCGGGAAAGCTGCTTGGCGCAATGCCGCGCAAGGCGGCTCTCGACATCTTGCTGGGCGCGGACGCATGAGCGGCACGCCGTCCGTGACAAAGGGGCAGGCTGCACTTGGCTTGCTGGTCGGTGCCATTGGTCTGACGATTCTGCAGTATATCGGCTGGTTGCCACAATGGATGCACCGTCTACCGGAAACCATGATCCCGAATTTTGCCAAGGCGCTCGATAGCATCTTTAACTTCATCAAGGATGATCTGGGGCTTTTGACGCTTACGCGGGCGCTGACGGAGGGGCTTGAGTGGTTGTTGGATGCCTCTGGCAACATCTTTTACGGCAAAAACCGCTGGCCGGATATCGGGCCAATTCCGTGGACGGCGATGGCGGCGGTTGCGGCCGTGACGGGCTATCACCTCGGCGGTTGGAGGATCGCGGTTTTGGGTGGCGGCACGATGGTTTGGACGGCGCTGATCGGCCAGTGGGAAATCGCGATGCAGACCATGTCGGTCCTTGCGATTGCGGCGCCTTTGGCGTTTATGATCGGCCTGTCCTTGGGCATTACCGCTTGGAAATACACGTGGGTCGATAATACGATAAAGCCGGTGCTGTCTGTTTTGCAGACCCTGCCATTTTTCACCTACCTTTTGCCTGCCGTGATCTTTTTCAAGGTCGGTCCGACCGCGGGGGCGGTGGCCACGACGATCTATGCCATTCCGCCGATGATCCTGATGACGACGCTTGGCCTGCAAAAGGTCTCACCCGAGGTTGTCGAGGCGGGCAAAATGAGTGGCTGTACCAAGTTCCAAATGCTGCGCCATGTCTATATACCCTCTGCGCGCACTGAAATTCTGGTGGGCGTCAATCAGGTGATTATGCTCTGTCTTGCGATGGTTGTTTTGACGGCCTTTATCGGGATGCCGGGATTGGGCGCGAAATTGCTCGCGATGATGGGCAGTTTCAAGCTTGGCCGGTCCTTCGAGATTGGTGTGACGATTGTGCTGCTGGCGGTGATGCTGGACCGTATGTCCAAAGCGTGGGTCATCAAACAGCCCGAGCATTTTGAACGCGGCACGCCGTTTTGGAAACGCCACCAAATGTTGCTGCTGGGTGCCGCTCTTTTTGTTGGTTTTACGCTGCTGTCGTTGGTTCTGCCAATCGCCGCCGAGATCGGACGTCAGCAGAATTTCAGCCAAGGCAAAGAGCTTGATAATATTATCAAATGGGTTCTTGATATTGAGGTCGTGAAATCAACGACGTGGTTTTTAAGGGCGTTCGTCAATGTGCAAATCCTGATCCCGTTCAGAGACTTTTTGCTGTCGATCCCGACGCTGGCCTTTATCACGCTTGTCGCGGCCTTTGCGCTATCGCTTGCGGGCCCAAAGCAGGCGGTTCTTGCGGCGCTATTCTTTTCGCTCGTGGCACTGTCCGGCTGGTGGGATCGTGCGATCATCACTCTCTATTCGGTTGTTGCTGCGGTGACGATCGCGGCGATCCTTGGTTTGCCAATCGGGATTATTGCGGCGCGGTCTGACAAATGGGCAAAGCGGGTTTTGCTGATCTGTGACACGGCGCAAACCTTTCCGAGTTTTGTCTATCTCATCCCAGCGATCATGTTGTTTGGGATCACCGATATCGCTGTGATCTTCTCCATCCTGATTTTCGCGATGGTGCCATTGATGCGCTATACCATTGAGGGTCTGCGCACGGTGCCGCCAGAGATGACCGAGGCCGCCGATATGTCGGGTGCGACGAGGATGCAAAAGCTGTGGAACGTGCAGTTGCCTTTGGCGCTGCCGACGATGGCAATTGGGTTTAATCAAGCAATTATGTTTGCGTTTTTCATGGTGATCATTGCGGCGTTCATTGGGACCCAAGACCTTGGTCAGGAACTCCAACGGACTTTGGCCGGAACGGATCTAGGTAAAAACTTTGTGCTCGGTATATGTGTTTCGCTCATGGCGTTGACATTCGACCTGACTATCATGAAATGGGCCGCGGATAAGAAACGAGCTTTGGGGCTTCGTTAAAGAAGCTAGTCCTAGAATATAAATCCTGAGCTCTCCCCATTTTTGGATGTGGTTCTGGCGTGTTTTAAGCGACGCTTTGCACCTGCTGATCTGGTTGTAGAAGTCCATCCACATCCTGACGCCAGCCTTGGCCTGCGATCCGGTCTCCCATGCGTGCAGATAGACGCTGGTCTTGCCCCGTTTTCGTTCCGGTTTCTTTCGAGCAATGTTTGCTATGAAGGAGATAGAGAATGGCAAAGAGATACACAGACGAGTTTCGGCGTGATGCGGTGCGCATGGCGACGACCAGTGGCCTAACGCGGCCTCAACTTTCATCGGAAAATTGCGCGAGCAACGCCTCTCGCACCTAGAATTTCACCTTACGGGAAGTCGTCATCTTGAATATCACGAAGTAAAATGCGCAGTGGAAGTATGCTCACGAGTGTACGGTTGAATGAAGTTAGTGGCTGTTCAGCTACAAATACGATATCATTTGGTCGCAACTCGACGGCGTCGGCCACCAAAACACTGGCCGGATTCTGCGCGTCAAGGTGATATGCTTGGGTGGGCTTTCGACCACGTAACAAATATACTGCAGAGCGTTGCGCTGAGGGTGTGTCAAGTGGGCCGCCATCGGCGAATAGTGCCGCAGCTAACGTTTGGCGCTCTTCTGGAAGGATCGGGATTATACGCGGGGTCACCCCTCCCAACAGAAATACTTTGCCGGGCTGATACTTCAAATGGTTCACAAATACGTGGTCTTGGTCTTTAAGATATATTTTAGGGGCATTATCCGCCAGCAAATCTGCGAGAGTAAACGTATACGTTTTCCCAGACCGCTGAAA
>JAQXBV010000013.1 GCA_029252195.1 Yoonia sp. | reverse complement strand
GCCTTGCTCGCCGCCCCCGAACTCGATTGCCTTGTCATCGTCAGCCCGAATTTCTGTCACATGGATCAGCTTGATCTGATCGCGAAAACGCGGCCTTTGCCGATTTTGGTGGAAAAGCCACTGTTCACCGATCCCGCCGACGCCCCACGCGCCAAAGCGTTTCGCGACAGCTATCCTTGCCCCGTTTGGGTCGCGATGGAGTATCGCTATATGCCGCCCGTTGCCGCATTACGCGAGGCCGTCGAGGCGGCGACGGGCGGCATCAAAATGCTGACCATCCGCGAGCACCGCTTTCCGTTTCTGCGCAAGGTCGGTGACTGGAACCGATTTAACGCGAAATCGGGCGGCACCTTTGTCGAGAAATGCTGCCATTTCTTTGACCTGATGCGCCTACTCACGAAATCCGAACCGGTGCAGATCATGGCGAGTGCCGGCCAGAGCGTGAACCATTTGGACGAAGTTTACGACGGGCAGACCTCGGACATTTGGGACAACGGCTATGTCATTGTCGATTTCGCGAACGGGATGCGGGCGATGCTGGAGCTGTGCATGTTTGCCGAGGGTGCGCGTTATCAGGAAGAGATTTCCGCGATGGGGCCAAGCGGCAAGATAGAAGCACTTGTCCCCGGTCCCGGTCGGTTCTGGCCCGCGCATTTGGGTGACGCCCCGATCCCGCAGGTCATCACCAGCCCGCGTGACCCCAAGGGGCCAATTGTGCGCGAGTTTCCTGTTGATCCGACGCTACTGGCGGCAGGCGATCACAACGGCTCGACCTTTTATCAGCACGAGGGGTTCTTGGCGTTGGTGAGGGGCGAGCGCACGCACCCCGATGTTAGTCTCGATGACGGGTGGAGGGCCGTGGCCATGGGGCTGGCAGCGCAGGAAAGTGCGGCAACCGGACGGGTCGTCAAGCTTGGCAATCTTGGCTAGGAAACGCGCGCCAAAAGCAAGCGGGTCGCGGCGTCAAATATTGCCACGTCTTCCGCCGCGCGCGCGCTTAGTTGTGCGCCCTCTAGCAGTGAGAGGGTCGCAGGCGCCTCGTCTTGGGGTGCGCGCAGGTCCGTGATGCTGCCGTCTGACTGGCCCGCCGCAAAGGCATCTACGAGCCAAGTGATCATTGTCTGTCGGTAAAGGCCGATCTGCGTGATGACCTCGGCAGGCAGGCTTTCGCGACTGGCAGAAAGCGCGACGCAAAGGCAAAGGCTGGTGCCACCGTTAAGCGCCTGACGATACACAGCGACCAAGGCCGCAATACGCGCACCGCCTGTCGGATTAGCGCTATCAATGTCCACGCAGGCCACATCCATTTGTATGCGGTAACGCTGGACCAGCGCCAAGGTCAGCGTGCCCTTTGTCGCGAAATGATAGTGAATGCTTGGCTTGCGGATACCGACTTCAAGAGACAGATCGGCAAAGCTGAAGCCATCAATACCGCGCGTGCGGGCCGCACGCTCTGCAGAGTCTAACAGGGCGGTTTTAGTGTCGGTCAACGCGGGCGACCTCCTGTGGTGAGCGCCGCAAATGCGGTGTCCGCCGCTTCCAATGCGCCTTCCAGATAGCCGCCAAATTGCGGCGCAACTTCCGTGCCAGCAAAGTGCACCCTCCCTTCCCAAAGCCCCGTCATAGCGCTGGGCAGATGATAGGTCGGATGGGCATAGAGTGGCGCTTGATCGGCCTGTGTGGCTGTGAACAGATCGCGCGCCCAATCCTTGACGATCAATTGCATTGGGGCGGCAGCCTGCGGGCCAAACAAGCGGCCAAGCTGTGCCAGAAGTTGAGTGCGCAAGGCGGCCGCTTCGCGACGCCCCTGCGGCGGAACGCCAATGAAACCGAAAAGAGCAAACGGTCCGCCCTGAGCGGGCGAGGCATCATGGACTTCGACCATCGGGCCAAAGCGGCTGGACGCATCGCCTGACAAACCCTGCTCGCGCCAAAACGGCGTGTCGTAAACCGCAACGGCCTTGGCCTGCCCTGCCATCCAGGTTGGAACGTTTTGCATGGCTTGGCGCGTTTGATCGGCGAGCGCGGGCGTATATGCGATCTGCGCTGCGAGGCGCGGGGGCAGTGCAAGAACAACGTTGTCGGCCTGCACCTGTACCCCCGACGCAAGTGTCGCGACGATCTTGTGGCCGTCTTTCAAAAGGCTCGTAACAGGCGCGTTCGTTTGCTTGCGCAGGTCGGGCAGGCGATGGGCTAGCCCGTCGGTCAGGCCCGCAAGCCCGCCCAGTACTCTGTAAGAACCTTGCATCGACGCAAAACCGCGACTGCGATGGACCTGACCGCTCTCGTCTTCATGCATCAGGATGCCGTCAGCGTGTTGTTCGAACACCGCGAGATCTAAGTGGGTGACAAGGCGGGCCATGCGCGGCTGGCCGTCCCAGAACCAAGCAGGGCCGACGTCAAAATACCCACGGTCAACGCTTTCTGTTTTGATCCGCCCGCCAAAACGATCACGGGCCTCGACCAGAAAATAGTCATGCCCCTTGGCCTCCAGCAAATTCGCCAAGGCAAGGCCAGACAGTCCGCCACCGATGATGAGCGTCTTTACACTGCGGATTTGTGTCAAGCTGCGGGCGCCTTCGCATGGCGTAAATGGCCGGTTTTGATCCAGACCTTGGCACCCGCAGGCCCCGCCGTTACCTGCAATGGCGCACCCTCCGGCAAGCGTAGCCATGCACCCTGCCCAAGCATTTCGCCGCTGTCCAGAACCGACCCGTTGATGACCAACATTTCGATCCCGCCACCTCCGCCATTGGTCAAAGTCGCCCCTGCGTCCATGTGGTGATAGGTGACCGTTTCATGTGCGTCCTTGTGCAGCAGCGCCGAGGCAACGCCCGCGACACAGGGCGACAGTTCGTCGGCCATGGTCTTGCGAAATTGATTGGGGTCGGCAGGGTCAAATTGCCAAAGCTTGACAAAGATTGTGCAGCCCATTTCGGACCGCGGTGTATGTGCCGTTGTTGGCGGATTGCGGACGTAGGTGCCCGCAGGGTAATCTCCGTGCTCGTCCTGAAAGATACCCTCCAGAACAATGAATTCCTCGCCGCCACTATGGGTGTGCTCCGAGAACCGGCTGCCTTCGGCGTAGCGCACAATCGTTGTGGCGCGCGCAACCTCTGCGCCAATACGGTCAAGCATGCGGCGGTCAACACCTGCCATCGGCGAGGCGATCCATTCCAGTTGGTCCGAGTGGATAAGGACCCGTTGGTCAAATGCTGCGTTCAATTCCATCTTCGTCCCCTCAGACCGACTGCGTTGTACCTACCTACCACTAGGTAGGTGTCTGGTGCCAGAGGCAATCGGTGACCCAAGCGGACCAGATGAGAATGGTGATTGTCCACGTAAATTGTCTGTGGCCATTTCCGCATGGCTGATGCAGGTTTTGGAAAAGCGGCGAATAGGAGCAAATGACATGGGCAGTTTTGATGAAGACCTTTTCCTCAAGGGATTGGAACAGCGGCGGGCCACGCTGGGCGCAGAGTATGTCGACAAGAACCTCGCGGCGGCCGATGAGTTCACCCGTCCGTTCCAAGAGGCGATGACAGCGTGGTGCTGGGGCTTTGGCTGGGGCGACGACGCTATCGACGCAAAGACCCGTTCGATGATGAACCTGTCAATGCTTGGCGCGCTGGGCAAAATGCACGAGTGGGAATTGCATTGCAAAGGGGCGCTCAACAATGGCGTGACCAAGGACGAAATCCGCGCAATCATCCATGTGGTTGCGATCTATTGTGGCGTGCCGCAGGCGCTTGAGTGTTTCCGCGCGGCGCGCAAGGTTTTGGAAGACGCTGGCGAGTTATGACACGGGTCGTTATCAATGGGTTTGGCCGCATTGGCCGCACGGTGTTGCGGGCATGGGCACAAGGCGGCTGGCCCGAGGTGGAGATTGTCGGGATCAACGACATAGCCGAGGCGGATCTTTGCGCGCACCTGTTCGAATATGACAGCGTGTTTGGGCCATTCGCGGGCGCGGTGGGTCTGGAGGGCAAGACGCTCTATGTGAACGGCCACGCGATCCCGATCTTCCAAACCTTTGATGCGAGCACACTTGATCTGTCTGGCGTTGATCTCGTGATGGAATGCACGGGCAAGGCCGACGGGCGCGATGTGGCCGAACGCCCGCTTAAGGCTGGCGCGCGTCGCGTGCTGATTTCGGGTCCGTCTGATGCGGCGGACGCCACGATTGTGATTGGCGCAAACGAAGCAGAGCTTGCCGATCAGCAGATCATCTCCAACGCCTCTTGCACGACCAACGCTTTGGCACCGCTTGTCCGCCTGCTCGACAATGCGTGGGGTGTGAAGGCGGGGTGGATGACGACGATCCATTGCTACACGGGCAGCCAGCCCACGATTGACGCGCCGCGCGGCGATATGATGCGCAGTCGCGCTGCCGCCTTGTCGATGGTGCCCACCACCACAAGTGCGATGCGTCTGCTCGATCACGTTCTGCCTGATCTTGCGGGGCGGATCGAAGGGGCGGCGGTGCGGGTGCCCGTGGCCTCGGTCTCTGCGGTTGATCTGACCGTGACATTGCAGACCGACGTGACCCGCGATCAGGTGATCGACGCTTTGTCCAAACCGACCCCGATCATCGGCTGCACGAACAAGCCGCTGGTGTCGTCGGACCTGCGCGCGCGCCCCGAGAGCCTGATCGTCTCGCTCCCCGAAACCCGCGTGACGGCCCAAGGCTTGCTCCGCGTCTTCGGCTGGTATGACAACGAATGGGGCTTTTCGTGCCGGATGCTCGATATGGCGCTGCGGATGGCCTGAGGCCCTCTTTTACTTTCATGATCGCAGAGCTAGGTTCGCAGGAACACGCAAAGGGATCAACATGTCGTCAATCGTATCGGTGCGCAATTTGCGCAAAGCCTATGGCACGGGGTTTGAGGCGCTCAAATCCGTCAACATCGAAATCGAAGAGGGCGAAATCCTCGCTCTCTTGGGCCCGAACGGTGCGGGCAAAACCACGCTGATCTCGACCATCTGCGGGATCACTGTGCCGACCTCTGGTACAGTGACCGTGGGCGGGCATGACATCGGCACAGAATTCCGCGCCGCGCGCAGCCTCATTGGGTTGGTTCCGCAAGAGATCAATCTGGAGCCTTTCGAGACCGTCATCAACTCCGTCCGCTTTTCGCGGGGGCTGTTTGGCAAGCCGCGCAACGACGCATATTTGGACAAAATCCTCAAGCAGCTTTCACTTTTTGACAAAAAGAACAGCAAGATCATGACGCTGTCTGGCGGCATGAAGCGGCGGGTTTTGATCGCCAAGGCGTTGTCCCACGAACCGCGTGTCTTGTTCCTCGACGAGCCGACGGCGGGTGTCGACGTGGAGTTGCGCAAGGATATGTGGGCGGTTGTCGCCGATCTGAAGGCGGCAGGTGTCACGATCATTCTGACAACGCACTATATCGAAGAGGCCGAAGCCATCGCGGACCGTGTCGGCGTGATCTCGAAGGGGGAAATCCTACTGATCCAAGACAAGGCAGATCTCATGACGCAGATGGGCAAAAAACAACTGGTTGTCGAATTGCAATCCGCCGTGACCGACGTCCCCGCCCAGCTCAAATCCTACGGGTTGGAAATCGGCGAAGACGGCATGAGCCTGATTTACACCTATGACACCAAAGGCGAGCGCACGGGCATCACCACGCTGCTCAACGACCTGCAAAAAGCGGGCCTGCAAATGGCCGATATGAAGACACAGCAAAGCAGCCTCGAAGATATCTTCGTCGGTCTGGTGAAGGAAACAGCATGAACCTAACAGCCGTCGCATCCATCTACCGCTATGAGATGGCCCGCTTTTTCCGCACCGTGGCACAGTCGATTGTCTCGCCAGTTTTGTCCACCTCGCTCTACTTCGTCGTCTTCGGCACCGCCATCGGTAGCCGTATCGAATCCGTCGAAGGGCACAGCTACGGCGCGTTTATCGTGCCGGGCCTCATCATGCTGTCTGTGATGACCCAAGCCACGTCCAACGCTTCCTTCGGCATCTATTTCCCAAAATTCATCGGCACAATTTACGAGCTGCTCTCGGCACCCGTGAACTTTTTGGAAATCACCCTTGGCTATGTCGGGGCGGCGGCGACAAAGGCCTTATTCATCGGGGTTATTATCCTGATAACGGCCTTCTTCTTTGTCGATATCTCCATCGCGCATCCGTTCTGGATGCTAGGCTTTCTGATCCTGACCTGCGTCAGTTTTTCGCTCTTGGGGTTTATCATCGGCATTTGGGCGGGCAATTTCGAGCAACTGCAATTGATCCCGCTGTTGATCATCACGCCGCTGGTGTTCCTTGGGGGGAGCTTCTATTCAATCACCATGCTGCCGCCGGTCTGGCAGACGATCACCATGTTCAACCCTGTCGTCTATCTGATCTCGGGCTTCCGCTGGGCCTTTCTGGACACGGCGGACGTGCCTGTCGGCCTCTCGCTGCTGGCCATCGCGCTGTTCACGGGGGCTTGCCTGACCGCGATCTGGTGGATTTTCCGCACTGGCTGGCGTATCCGGCAGTGACGCCTTGCGACGCCTGCCCCTCGGACCTAGATGGTAATATATGAAAAATTATATCCCCTTTCTAAATTCTGATCCCTTCGTTGCCGTCATTCGGCTGCAAGGGCAGATTGCGAATAGTGCGCGCGGACTGGATAACCCCAGCCTCGCGCCTGTCATCGAAAAGGCCTTTCGCAAGGGCAAACCAGCGGCGGTCGCTCTTGAGATCAACTGCCCCGGGGGCAGCCCCGTGCAATCGTCGCTGATTGCGGCGCGTATTCGGCGTTTGGCCGATGAGAAAAAGATCCCCGTTTTCGCCTTTGTCGAAGATGTCGCGGCGTCGGGTGGCTATTGGCTGGCTTGTGCTGCGGATGAGATCTTCGTCGATGACTGCTCTATCACGGGCTCTATCGGTGTGATCAGCGCGGGCTTCGGTCTGCAAGAGCTGATCGGCCAATACGGGGTCGAGCGGCGCGTGCATACGGCGGGCAAATCAAAGTCGATGTTGGACCCGTTCAAGGCCGAAAATCCCGCAGATGTGAAACGGCTTAAGGGCTGGCTTGACAATATCCACGAGAATTTCATCGCTTATGTGAAGGCGCGCCGTGGCACGAAGTTGGCTGATAACCCCGATCTGTTTACAGGCGAGGTCTTCATTGGCCAAAAGGGGGTCGAACAAGGTCTCGCAGACGGGATCGGTCACATCGTGCCTGTGATGAAAGCGCGCTTTGGCGATAAGGTCAGATTTCGCCGCTATGATGTACGCCGCTCGTTGCTGGATCGTTTCGGCGCCCGGATCATGGGCGACGCAATAGGCAGCATCGAAGATCGCGCGGCCTTCGCGCGGTTCGGGCTGTAGATGCTGATCAAGATCGTCACCCTCTTTCTCGTCGGAATGGCTGTCCTCGCGATGTTCGGCAAATGGAAGTTTCCGGGCCAAGCGCGCCTTGCGGCGGCCAAATGTAAAAACTGCGGGCGCTACCGCATCGGTAAAGGCCCTTGCGCCTGTTCAAAAGGAAGACCTTGATGGATTGGCTCTATACGGTTGTTGGTTTGGTGATTTTGTTGCTTGCGGGCGATAGCCTTGTGAAGGGCGCGGTCAACCTGTCGCTGAGACTGGGCGTGCCTGCGCTGATCGTCTCGCTGACAATCGTGGCCTTCGGCACATCTGCGCCAGAGCTCTTGATCTCGCTGCAAGCAATCTGGGATGGCGTGCCCGGTTTGGCCTTGGGGAATGTGGTCGGCTCGAATACGGCGAACGTTTTGCTCGTGCTGGGCATTCCTGCGCTGCTTGCGACGATGCACACCAGCGAGTGCGACACGCGGGGCAGTTTTCTGCAAATGATGGCAGCGACGGCGCTGTTCATCCTGCTTTGCTTTATGGGTCCGCTCACATGGGTCAGTGGTGTTATCTTGCTGGCGGCCCTCGCAGCCATGCTGTTTTATGCCGCCCGCGCCGCTAATGCGCACCGCAAGGCCAGTATTGATGAGGAAGAGATCGAAGGCGCGGACCCCTCCCTCGGTTGGCCGAAAATCGCACTTTTCTTGGCATTAGGTTTGATCGGACTGCCGCTTGGCGCGAACCTTCTTGTGGAAGGGGCCACGCGCATCGCCCTTGATTTTGGCATATCAGAGACCGTGATTGGCCTGACGCTTGTCGCCATTGGCACCTCTTTGCCCGAACTCGCCACGACCGTTATGGCGGCCCTGCGCCGTCAGGCTGATGTCGCTTTGGGCAATGTCATCGGGTCGAATATGTTCAACCTGCTCGGCATTATGGGTGTGGCAAGTCTCGTCGGGAATATCCCGATCGACGCGCAATTCCTGCGGTTTGATCTTTGGGTCATGGCTTTGGCCTCTGCGATCCTGATCCCCTTCGTGTTCTTCAAACAAGATGTGACGCGGATCTGGGGCATCGCGCTCACCGCGCTTTATGTCGTCTATCTCGTTGTGGTGCTGGCCTGATGCGGGCGTTGGTCACGGGGGCTGGCGCAAGGCTTGGTCAAGCGATGGCGCTCTATTTGGGCGGGCGTGGCTATGATGTTGCCGTGCATTATTCGTCCTCTAAGGCAGGTGCGGCCGAAACGGTTGGGCTGCTGACGGCGATGGGGCGACACGCGGTCGCTCTGCAGGCGGATTTGCTGGACGAGGCAGAGACCCAAGCGCTCCTCCCTGCAGCGGCCAAGGCTTTGGGTGGCCCGATTACCTGCCTGATCAATAACGCGTCTATTTTTGAATATGATACGATCACAAGCGCCACCCGCAAAAGTTGGGACAGGCATCTTGAATCAAACCTGCGCGCGCCGTTTGTCTTGACGCAAGCTTTGGCCGCGCAAACGCCGCGTGCAGGGACCGATGCAAACGGTGAGCCCATTGCGCAGGGGCTCGTCATCAATATGCTCGACCAGCGCATCCATAAGCTCACGCCAGAGTTCATGACATATACCATTGCCAAAATGGGGCTTTGGGCACTGACCCAGACCGCAGCGCAAGCCTTGGCCCCCCATGTGCGGGTCAATGGAATTGGTCCGGGACCGACCTTGCAGGGGCATCGCCAGAGCGCCGAACACTTTGCCAATCAGCGCGCTGCAACGGTTCTGGGGCGGGGCGCGAATGCGCAAGATATCACCGCCGCTCTGGGATATTTCCTTGATGCGGTCGCTGTCACAGGTCAAATGATAGCCGTCGATGGCGGGCAGCACCTGGGCTGGAAAACGCCTGATGTCCTTGGGGTCGAGTGACCCCGCTGGCAAACTTGTGCACCTGATCACGCGATTGTCACAATTGGCTTACAAAAAGTAAATGAAATCAGCCTGTTGAGAACTTGTAAATATTTTACCTTTTTATTTCAGGCGCTTACCTAGGTGCCTAAAAAATAGGCAATCAGGCGAAGCCCGCTAAAAACAACGGATTTTTGAGCGCTACAATCTTTTACCCACGGAGTTATCCACAGAAACAGTGGATGCCTTTCCTCTTGAAGCCACCTTGATACCATTGCAGACAGAACAGAATCACGGACCCATCATGACCGACCCCGTCGACGAGACCCAACTGACCGGATATGCACGCATCGCGGCCTATCTGCGTACGATTGACGGCTCTCCGGGGGTCTACCGGATGCTTGATGCGGAAAGCCGCGTGCTTTATGTCGGGAAGGCCCGAAATCTGCGCGCGCGTGTGAGTAACTATGCCCGTCCGGGTAATCACTCTGGCCGCATTGCGCGCATGATTGACGAGACGGCCTCGATGATGTTCCTGACCACGCGCACAGAGACAGAAGCGCTCTTGCTTGAGCAGAACCTGATCAAGCAGCTGAAGCCGCGCTACAACGTCCTGCTGCGCGACGATAAATCATTCCCGAATATTCTGGTGGCCAAGGATCACGCCTATCCACAGATCAAAAAGCATCGCGGCGCGAAAAAGGAGAAGGGCAATTATTATGGTCCCTTCGCAAGTGCGGGTGCCGTCAACCGCACGCTCAACCAATTGCAGCGGGTCTTTTTGCTGCGCAATTGCACGAACTCCGATTTTGAAACCCGCACGCGGCCCTGTTTGCAGTATCAAATCAAGCGCTGTTCCGGCCCCTGTGTCGGTATGATTTCGCCCGAAGATTATGCCAGCACCGTGCGCGACGCCGAATTATTCCTGCAAGGTAAAAGCAAAGGCATCCAGCAAGCCCTCGCTGCACAAATGACCGAGGCCGCCGAGGAGATGGAATATGAACGCGCGGCCGCCCTACGGGATCGGATCAAGGCGCTAACCCAAGTGCAAACCGCCCAAGGCATCAACCCGCAATCCACCGAAGAGGCTGACGTGATCGGCCTGCATATCGACGGCGGTCAGGCTTGCGTGCAGGTGTTCTTTATCCGCGCCAACCAGAACTGGGGGAATCACGATTACTATCCGCGGATTAGCGGCGAGGAAGACCCGTCCGAGGTCATGGAGGCCTTTGTCGGGCAGTTCTATACGACACGCGAGCCGCCTCGCGCGATTATCCTGAGCCATGGCTTGGACAACGACGACCTGATGGCCGAGGCCTTGGCCGAAAAGCTGGGTCGCAAGGTCGAGATCATCATTCCACAACGCGGCGAAAAGGCCGAGCTGGTACAAGGCGCGCTGCGCAACGCCCGCGAAAGCCTTGCGCGCAAGATGTCGGAGACCGCGACCCAGGGAAAATTGCTCAAGGGGCTGGCCGAGGCTTTTGATCTGCCGAACGTGCCCAAGCGGATTGAAGTCTACGACAACTCGCACATCCAAGGCGCTTTCGCCGTGGGCGCGATGGTTGTGGCCGGTCCAGACGGCTTTGACAAAAACCAATACCGCAAGTTTAACATCAAAGGCGAGGATATGAGCGCGGGCGATGACTTTGGCATGATGAAAGAGGTCATGACCCGCAGGTTCCAACGGCTTTTGAAAGAAGACCCCGAGCGTACCTCCGGCTTTTGGCCTGATCTGTTGCTCATCGACGGCGGGGCAGGGCAGGTTAGCTCCGTGCGTGAAATCATGGAAAAGCTGGGCGTGGGCGACGTGCCGATGGTGGGCGTGGCCAAAGGCGAGGACCGTGACGCAGGCAAAGAGGTGTTTCACCGCACGGGGAAACCTGTGATGGCGCTGCGACACAATGATCCTGTGCTCTATTTCATCCAAAGGATGCGCGACGAGGTCCACCGCTTTGCCATTGGCACCCACCGTGCCAAGCGGAGCAAGGCAATTGGCGCGACGCCCCTTGATGACGTGCCGGGAGTTGGCGCGGCCCGCAAGCGCGCGCTGCTCGCACATTTCGGGTCTGCTAAAGCCGTCGCGCGTGCAAATCTTGCGGATTTGACCGCTGTAGAAGGGGTTTCAGCAAACATGGCGCAGAAAATTTACGATTACTTCCATGAAAACGGGTAGTGCCTCCGGCGAGCATATTTGGGTCTGGTAAAAACAGCGGCTTTTCACTTGAATGAGGAGCGCTTAAGGTAGGCGCATGAACTGGAATTTGCCCAATATATTGACGCTCTTGCGTTTGCTCGCCGCCCCGAGTGTGGCGATCATGTTCCTCTATTTTAATCGGCCATTGGCCGATTGGTTTGCCCTGCTGTTGTTTATCTCAGCCGCACTGACAGACTTTGTTGACGGCTACCTTGCGCGGGCATGGAAACAAGAAACGAAGTTTGGCGCGATGATGGACCCGATTGCCGATAAGGCGATGGTGATTATCGCGCTTGTGGTTATCACGGGCTTTTCGGGGATGAACCCATGGATCCTGCTGCCTGCCGTTTTCATTATCTTTCGCGAAGTTTTTGTCTCGGGTTTGCGCGAATTCTTAGGTGATACCGCTGGCACGCTCAAGGTGACGGCCTTGGCCAAATGGAAGACGACCGTGCAGATGGTTGCCATTGCGATCCTTTTTGCGAAAGGCGCGTTTGAACATTATCTCATCGACCGCAGTTTTGGCATGGACCAAGACACGCAGCTTGGCATTTTGGCGGGTGACATCGAAGACCTGCTCGGACTGCGCAATCTGGAGCTCGGGCTTGAGGTCTCTTGGTATTTGGGTGTTGGAACACTTTGGCTGGCAATGGTTCTGACCGTCTTGAGTGGCGCTGATTATTTCCGCAAGGCGCGACCTTATTTGGGAGATCGCTCATGAACGTTATGTATTTTGCATGGGTCCGCGAACGGATCGGCCTACCTCAGGAAGAGGTGCAAACCGAGGCTGTGACCGTCGCTGATTTGGTCGCCGAACTGACCGCGCGCGAAGACCGCTATGCCGCGGCGTTTGCCGATACTTCCGCCTTACGGGTTGCGCTGGATCAGGAACTTTCCGATTTTGATGCGCCCCTTGCGGGGGTGCGCGAAGTGGCGTTTTTCCCGCCAATGACAGGCGGCTGAGATGACCGTGCGCGTGCAAGCCGCTGCGTTTGACACCGGCGCCGAGTTGAATGCCTTTGTGAAGGATCGCACAGACGTCGGCGCGGTCGTCAGCTTTACCGGTGTCGTGCGCGACACGGATGGCACGTTGCATCAGATGGAAATCGAACACTACCCGGGCATGACGGAACGAGCCATCGCCGAGATCGTCACACAGGTGCAATCGCGCTGGGCCTTGGCGGATGTCCTCGTCATACACAGGCACGGCATACTTGCTGTCGGTGCGCCGATCATGATGGTGGCGACAGCTTCGGCGCACCGCGCTGATGCCTTTGCCGCCGCTGATTACTTGATGGATTATCTCAAGTCCCGCGCGCCATTCTGGAAGAAAGAAACGACCGCAGATGGTACGGCTTGGGTCGCGCCCAAGGACGAAGACGAGGCGGCGCTAAAGCGCTGGTGAGCGGGCCAACGTCGCGACGGCGTTGTGGCGCGTGCAAGCGGTTGTGTGATTGTTGATCAGACCGGTTGCCTCCATGAAGGCGTAAACGATTGTGGGGCCGCAAAATTTGAAGCCTGCTTTCTTGAGGTCTTTGGAAATTTGCGTCGAGAGCGGCGAAAACGTCGGCATCGCAGAGCGGTCCGAGAGGGTGGTACGCAGTGGCACTCCGCCGACATAACCCCACAAAAATTTGTCAAAGCCCTGCGCGGCCTCGATCCGTTGCCACGCCTGCGCGTTGGTGATCGTGGCTGCGATTTTGCCGCGATGCCTGATAATGCCCTTATCCTGAAGTAGGCGAGCGATGTCGTCTTCGCCCCATGTCGCGATGACATTTGGATCAAACCCCGCAAAAGCGGCCCTGAAATTATCGCGCTTTCTCAAGATTGTAATCCAACTCAGGCCAGCCTGAAATCCGTCGAGAACGAGCTTTTCCCAAAGCGCGCGACTATCATATTCTGGCACACCCCATTCGGTGTCGTGGTAGTCGATATAAATCTGCTCGGGTCCAGCCCAACTGCACCGCGTCTCCATACTGGCTCCTTTGTTGGACTGATTTTCTGTTGCATTTGATTAGATTGCCATACTTTAACGACCTGTTATGTCTCGGCAAGGCAAAGTCGGAAGGTCAAAAAGGACTGATCCATGCCACTTGCACACCACTCGCCGCTTACAACCGAAGAACAGGCGCTGCTCGATCCGTTGCACTATGCGATGGCCAGCAGGGACGCGGATGTGCTTACGCTGGTGCGTGAAGCGCTCGGCGCAGGGCGCGCGCGCTTGGCGTTTCAACCGATTGTCACAGCGGGGCCGCAGGGAAAAGTGGCATTCTATGAAGGGCTTATTCGTGTGATGGATCGGGGTGGGCGGGTCATTCCTGCCGCGCATTTTATGCCCGTTGTCGAAGAAACCGATCTTGGCCGGCAGATTGATTGTCAGACTTTGGAACTCGCGTTCAAAACCTTGAAAACATCACCCAACCTGCGTCTTTCGATTAACGTCTCGGCGCGTTCGCTTGGGGATAGCCAATGGCGGCGAATTCTCGAACAAGGGCTTACCGATCCGGAGGCACTCGGTAATCGGCTGATTTTCGAAATCAGCGAGTCGTCGGCGATGATGCTGCATGAAATCGTGATCCGGTTCATGGACGAAATGCAACCACGTGGCATTCCCTTTGGGCTTGATGGGTTCGGGGCGGGGCTTATCGCCTTTCGGCACTTGAAGGATTTCTTCTTTGATCTGGTGAAAATCGACAAAGGGTTCATTCGCGGGATCGCAAGCGACCCTGACAATCAAGTACTGACCGAAGCCCTGATGACGGTCGCTCGCCAATTTGAAATGCTGGTCATTGCGGATGGAATCGAAACGAAGACAGGAGCCGACTTTCTCACGAAAATGGGGGCGGATTGCCTTCAAGGATACTATTACGGCGTTCCGAAATTCGACCTGCAGGTGACCAGGTAACTATGTGTTATCAGCATAGCTGAGTTGACCTAACGGAATCCGCATTGCGCGAACCTGATGTGATTTGTAAAAGGAAGTGCGGCAGGGCGGGGCCTGCGCGCCTCAACTGGCTATGCGCCGCTCCGATCTGTCTGGGAAATACTGATCGGAGAGGACCCATCACATGACCAATGTTGTTATCGCTTCCGCAGCGCGGACTGCTGTCGGAAGTTTCGGCGGCGCATTCGCCAACACCAAAGCCCACGAATTGGGCGCAGCCGTTCTTGAGGCTGTCGTCGCCCGTGCTGGCATCGATAAATCCGAAGTCAGCGAAACAATTTTGGGTCAGGTTTTGACCGCTGCACAGGGGCAGAACCCCGCGCGCCAGGCGCACATCAACGCAGGCCTGCCAATCGAAAGCGCCGCTTGGGGCATTAACCAAGTTTGCGGCTCTGGTCTTCGCGCCGTGGCGCTTGGTGCCCAGCATATCCAGCTTGGCGATGCCTCAATTGTCGCCGCTGGCGGTCAAGAAAACATGAGCCTTTCCGCACATGCTGCCAACCTGCGTACAGGTCAGAAAATGGGCGACATGAACTTCATCGACACGATGATCCGTGACGGTCTTTGGGATGCGTTCAACAATTACCACATGGGTCAGACGGCCGAGAACGTCGCTGAAAAGTTCCAAATCACCCGCGAAATGCAGGACGAATTTGCGGTCGCTTCCCAGAACAAAGCCGAAGCCGCCCAAAAGGCTGGCCGTTTTGTTGACGAGATCGCAGCCTTCACCGTGAAGACCCGCAAGGGCGACATCATCGTCGATCAAGACGAATATATCCGCCATGGTGCAACCCTCGAATCCATGCAGAAACTGCGCCCGGCTTTCACCAAAGACGGCACAGTGACCGCGGCCAACGCCTCTGGCCTCAACGACGGGGCTGCTGCAACGCTGCTCATGTCCGCAGACGAAGCCGAAAAGCGCGGCATCGAGCCATTGGCGCGCATCGCGTCCTACGCAACAGCCGGTCTTGATCCATCCATCATGGGCGTTGGCCCGATCTCTGCATCGCGCAAAGCGCTTGCAAAAGCAGGCTGGTCCGTCGCCGACCTCGATCTCGTCGAAGCGAACGAAGCCTTCGCCGCACAAGCCTGTGCCGTGAACAAGGAAATGGGCTGGGATCCGGCTATCGTCAACGTGAACGGCGGCGCGATTGCCATCGGTCACCCGATCGGTGCCTCTGGCTGCCGCGTTCTGAACACGCTCCTGTTTGAAATGAAGCGTCGCGGCGCGAAAAAAGGCCTCGCCACACTTTGCATTGGCGGCGGTATGGGCGTGGCTCTTTGTGTAGAACGCCCCTAAGATCCAAACGGGCGCGCAATAATGTTGCGCGCCCTTTTTTGATATAATAACAAGATTACAATGAAGAATTTCTTGGAGGAGAAAGCTATGTCCCGTGTTGCTCTTGTCACTGGTGGTTCCCGCGGTATTGGCGCCGCTATTTCTATGGCTTTGAAGGATGCTGGTTATCAAGTCGCGGCCACCTATGCTGGTAACGACGAAAAGGCCGCAGCCTTTACTGCCGAGACTGGCATCAAGACCTATAAGTGGGACGTTGCCGATTATGAGGCATGTGCCGCTGGTGTAGCTCAGATCGTGGCCGACCTTGGTCCTGTTGAGATTCTCGTCAATAACGCAGGTATCACTCGCGATGCGCCATTCCACAAAATGACGCCAGCCCAGTGGAACGAAGTGATCGGCACCAACCTGAACGGCGTCTTCAACATGACGCATCCTGTTTGGCCAGGCATGCGCGAGCGCAAGTTCGGTCGTATTATCACGATCTCCTCGATCAACGGTCAGAAGGGCCAGTTTGCACAAGCGAACTATGCCGCGTCCAAGGCGGGCGACATCGGCTTTACGAAGTCACTGGCCCAAGAAGGCGCCCGCGCAGGGATCACTGTGAACGTGGTCGCACCTGGTTACATCAACACCGAGATGATGAGCACGATCCCTGAAAAGGTGATGAACGAAGTGATCCTGCCGCAGATTCCCGTCGGTCGTTTGGGCGAAGCCTCCGAGATTGCACGCACTGTTGTATTCCTTGCGTCCGACGACGCGGGTTTTATCACAGGCTCGACAATCTCTGCGAATGGCGGCCAATACATGAGCTAACCTGCTCTGCCAAAACTAAAAAAGGGGCCGTTCATCGGCCCCTTTTTTGTATCGAACTCATGGAATTTGCGCTGTTATGCGCTCAATTTGCTGATTTCTTCTTTGACCATAAGTTTTTGCTTTTTCAAGGCCGCGATTTCCGCGTCTGTGGAAGACGGGCTGCGCTGCAGCGTCTCCACGGAATCTGAGAGGTGTTGATGCTTCTTTTTAAGTTGCTCGATGTGTGAAGTCACACTCATGGTCGTCCTCCTCTGGTGTTCAATAACATCCCCACTGCACCACATCTTTTCCGATCTGTCACGCCGCAGGGCAGCATCTTTATGCGAAAACCAGTCTTGCGGCGAAAGATTGCCAAATTATTAATCGGCGAGCGCATAGCCAGCGCCATTGCGGAGAATTTGACGGACCTGCGGCGTATAATTTTCGCGGTCTGCATCGTGCATGGTGCCGTCGTGCATAATCAGCGGCGACATGAGTCGGAACGGCGCCCGACCAGAATGCCGTGCTTGCAACAAAAACAGGTGTGGCGCAGAGCCTTCGCGCGCCGCAATCGGGCGCACAACGACGGAACCCAGCCGCCCCAGCAGCGCCGCAAGAACCTCTGGCAATCGCTCGATACGCAAGATCATCGTGAAATATCCCTTTGGTGCCAGACGCTTTGCTGCGACGTCGATCCAGTCTCCCAAGGGCGTGTCTCCCCCCATCGCAATATCGCGCCCCATGTTTGGGGCCGCAGAGCCGGCAGCGCGATCAAAGTAAGGCGGGTTCATCATCACATGGGTGAATTGGCGGTTGCGCAGATCGGCGGGCAGGGCGCGCAGGTCGGCATGCACAACGTCTAAACCGTTTTGGGCCGCCAGCGCGGCATAGTCGGCTTGCAACTCGACGCCTGTCACGGCAACGCCCGTGACCCGTGCTGCGAGACATAGTGACGCAATCCCAACGCCGCAGCCAAGCTCAAGCACGGTTTCGCCTGTTGTGGCAGGCACACTCGCCGCCAGCAATACAGCGTCGATTCCCGCGCGATACCCCTTTGCGGGTTGTATCGCTTTTACCTGCCCACCCAAGAAAAGATCGGTCGTCGTCTGCATCCTAGCGCCCCAGATCAATCTCGTTGTCGCGCATGATTGCCTCTGCCATGAATAAATCACGGTCCACCACCATCAGGCGGCGCGGCATTATTCCGATTGATCCTTCGAGGATGCTCATGTTTACGTCGAACTGGAAGCAAGCTATACCTTCGCTGTCCAGAAGGGCAGTAGCGTAAGCGATGACAGTCGGGTCGTTGGTGCGCAAAAGCTCATTCATATCTATGACGTAAGCATCGTTTGCGTCTTTGTCTATTGAGATGACGGAAAACGCCATGAGCCTAGATACAGCCGCCACGAAACCACACGAGCGCCTCGCGGAGGCTTTGGCCGAAGATATGGCCGCCGTCAATGACATGATCCGCGCGCGCATGGCGTCCGAACATGCGCCCCGCATTCCCCAAGTGACGGCGCATTTGGTTGAGGCGGGCGGCAAACGCCTGCGGCCGATGCTGACGCTCGCTGCGGCGCGGATGTGCGGTTATGACGGCCCTTATCACGTCCATTTGGCGGCGACCGTCGAGTTTATCCATACGGCGACCTTGCTCCACGACGACGTTGTTGACGAAAGCAGCCAGCGCCGCGGGCGCCCCACGGCGAACCTGCTTTGGGACAATACCAGCAGCGTTCTGGTGGGCGATTACCTCTTTGCGCGCTCGTTTCAATTGATGGTCGAGACTGGCTCTATGCGTGTGCTTGATATCCTTGCCAATGCCTCTGCGACAATCGCCGAAGGCGAGGTTCTCCAACTGACAGCCGCCGCCGATTTGGCGACAACCGAAGAGATATACTTTAAGGTTGTGCGCGGCAAAACAGCGGCGCTGTTCTCGGCAGCAATGGAAGTGGGCGGCGTGATTGCGGCGGCGGACGAAGCTGTGGTGAAGGCGCTTTTTGACTATGGCGATGCGCTTGGTATCTCGTTCCAGATCGTCGATGACTTGCTCGACTACGGTGGGACAGCGGCCATTGGCAAGAACCTTGGTGATGATTTCCGCGAGCGCAAGCTGACCTTGCCTGTGATCCGCGCGATTGCCGCAGGGGACGCTGACGAACGCGCGTTCTGGGATCGCACAATTGCAAAGGGCCGTCAGGTCGAAGGTGATCTCGCGCAAGCGATGGCCATTCTCAAGCGTCACGGAAGCATGGGCAGCACCCGTGACACCGCCATCGCATGGGCTGACAAGGCAAAGGCCGCGCTAGCGGTTGTCCCCGACCATGCGCTCAAGGCGATGCTGTCTGACTTGTCCGACTACGTTGTCGCGCGGATCACCTAAAGCAGCTCTGCGGGCACAACCCACCAGTCCATATGGGCGATTTGCAAGGCGCGCGCCACTTGTCGCGCGTCACCCATGGTACGGGTGAGGCCGTAACAGGTCGCGCCAGATCCGGACATCCCTGCGTGGCTCACCAAGGGCTGGCGACCCAATGCCGTCAAAGCCGCACCAATATCAGGCGCGAGCGCACAGGCCGGTCCGGCAAGATCATTGCGCTGGCTC
The DNA here is from genome assembly GCA_029252195.1 of Yoonia sp. Classification (GTDB taxonomy): domain Bacteria; phylum Pseudomonadota; class Alphaproteobacteria; order Rhodobacterales; family Rhodobacteraceae; genus Yoonia. The sequence continues at coordinate 66,625 of JAQXBV010000013.1, read as the reverse complement.
GCGAGCCATGCCGAGAAGCCCATAAAGTCGAGGCCCGCGGGAATAGCAGCCATTTTCGGATTCTGCTTGACTGTCAGCCCTGCAAAAACAGGGCCTGTCGGCACAGCCACCTTCGGGGTGACCAAGATCATCGCACAGCTTGGCAGCGGCGGCGTTGGCGACAATATCTCTCCGATCCCTTCCATGCGCAGCGGGTGAGGGGCAATTATGCACACAGGCACGTCGGCCCCCAGCGCCAAAACAGACGGATCCTCAGGCGACAGTGGCGGCACGTCCCAAAGCTGCGCCAGAACAGCGAGCGTCATCGCGGCGTCGGATGATCCGCTCCCGATCCCTGCCGCATGCGGCAAGTTCTTTTCCAGTGTCATCGCGGCCCCTGCGGTCACGCCGGCTGCCGCCTGCAAAAGCCGCGCCGCGCGCATCATCAGATTGCTTTCGTTTGTCGGCACGCCCTGTGCAAACGGGCCTGTGACGGTCAGGCTTAGCTCTGTCGCCATGGTGACAGTAATTTCGTCGAAGACCCCTGCAAAACCAACAAGACTATCAAGCAAATGATAGCCGTCGCTGCGTTGCCCTGTGACGTGAAGTGTCAGGTTGACTTTGGCAGGTGCGCTGCCTTTGATCGTCGTCACAAGCCGTCTCGCAAGGGCGGTTCGCCCTCTTGGGCGCGCACGGCATCTAGCCCGACGTCGAGCTTGCGGCGAATGCGGATCGCGTCTTCTTCGGTCGGCTCAAAAGAAAGCGCGCGGTTCCATTGAAAACGGGCCTCGATAAACCGTCCAACGGCCCAAAGCGCGTCACCCAGGTGATCGTTGACGACGGGGTCAACAGGCTCTAGCGCGGCGGCGTTTTCGAGATGACCGACGGCGTTTTCATAATCGCCCCGCTGGAACAGAACCCAGCCAAGGCTATCGACGATCGCCCCGTTCTGCGGTTCTGCGGCGACGGCGGTTTCGATCATCGCCAGCGCCTCTTCCATATTGATATTGCGTTCAACCATGGAGTAGCCAAGATAATTCAGGACTTGGGGCTGCTTTGGGTTCAATTTGAGCGCAGCCCTGAAATCAGCCTCTGCTGCGGGCCAGTCATCAAGCGTATGGTGCGTGATCCCGCGCGCATAGTAGATGAACCACTTGAGCGGATCGGTGTCGTCATAAAGGTCGAGCGCCCGCGTGTAGGCATCTTTTGCCTTATCCAGCATATTTGCCTCGCGGTATGTATCGCCCGCAGTCGCATAGACACGCGGCATGTCGGGATAGGTCCGTGCGAGTGTCTCCAAGACCTCAATCGCTGCTTCTGATTTGCCAGCTTTGCGCAGCGTTTCTGCGCGGCCAAGTTCGGCAGACTGGAAGGCTGGGCTATCTGAAGGCACGGCGCTGAAAGCGGTTGCTGCAAGGTCATATTGCCCGATGTTATCCAAAAGCTCTGCGGTCAACAAAAGGGCGTCGGTGTTTGACGGATTCAAGTGTGCTGCGGCGCGGGCATAGCGCAAGACATAGTCATCTGAGGTATCCCCGATGACAGCCTGCGAGAGCATCAGGTAAGTCTCTGCGAGACCATCTTTTGCGCTGCGGACGTAGTCGAATTGAACTTTCTCGCCTGCGTCAAATGCACTGCGCATTGCGACCAGCGTCGGATCAGTTTGCGCCCCGAAAACGGTGTCGAGCAAGGCCGCCGCATCGGTGTTCCGATCCAGTTGGCTCAGGATCTGTGCATGGGCAAGTGCGCTGCGTCGATTGTAGCGCATGCCATTGGTCGGCCCACCGGCAAAGATCGCCTCTGCGCCTTCAAAATCGCCGACATGCGCGAGGGCCAAAGCTTTGTTGTAAAGGCCATAGATGCTTAAGCCCGGACTCGCGATGACCGCATCAAAGGCGGCGATGGCGTCGGACATTTGACCTTTGCCGACCTGCGCCCAAGCCTGCGTGAGCCCGTCCACCAGTGGGCCAATTTCGCGCCCCGCCTCACTATCAGCGAGCACCGTGTCCCAATCGTCGCGCGACGCTGCATCAACGCTCAGGGTCATATTGGCCATCTGACTGGAAATCCCCGCCTCGACCATCATCTTCGCCACGGGTGCCGCGCGGGTGAAATCGCCCAATCCAAGATAGGAAACGATCGTGTTTTCAAGAAGATAAGGGTTTAACGGATCGGCCGTTAGGCTTTGCGTAAACAGCCGTGCGCTTGCTTCAAAGTCGTTGTTCATCGCAGCTTGCCGCGCTGCCAGATAAGCCCCCGCCTTGGGCTCCGCTTGTGCGGAAAATGGGAGCAGGGCGATCAGGCAAGCGGCAGTAATTAGGGCGCGTTTTGTCACGAGGAATGACCTTTCAAGAAGCGGTTGCCGGCAGGGTAACGGCCTGCGGCGCGGGCTGCAATCAGGTCTGGGGGGGTGTGCGGTTAAACGCCTAAAATCTGCATGCGGCCTCACAGCGCATGAGTGCAGACTTTGACACGATCCTAGCCAGTCAGGAGGCTGTTTGACCGGAGGTGGGGGCGCGAAGCGGACTTCGCATGCGGTGCCCCCAGCCAAGACGGCCTGACAGAGATGGGAAACGTCTGAAGATGGCGTGTGCCTTAAATCTCCAGAATTGTGCTCCCTGTCGTCTCGCGCGCTTCAAGCGCCTCATGCGCTTTTGCGACATCCTTGAGAGCGAACCGCTGACCAATGATAATCTTCACATCACCTGCCAGGACCTTTTCGCCCAGATGCTTTGCCATGGACTGGCAGGTAGCATGATCGCCAATATGGGTGAACACGGTCGGGCGCGTGATTTTGAGGGACCCCTTTTTGCCCAAAATGCCGATGTCAAACGGCGGGACCGGTCCGGACGCATTGCCAAAGCTGATCATCATGCCCAGTGGCTTTAGGGAATTCAAGGAACCTTCAAAGGTATCTTTGCCGACAGCGTCCATCACGACGTCAACGCCCTTGCCGCCCGTCAGGCTACGCACTTGGTCGGCCCAATCTGCATTCCGGTAGTTGATGCAATGGGTGGCCCCATGCGCGAGAGCAAGCTCGCACTTTTCATCTGTACCCGCTGTGCCGATCAGCGTGATCCCTTCCGAGCGCGCCCATTGGCACGCCAAAAGGCCAACACCGCCAGCGGCGGCATGGAACAGAACTGTGTCGCCAGACTTAATTGGCGTGGTGCGGTGGAAAAGGTACTCGACGGTCATGCCTTTGAGCATCATCGCGGCGCCTTCTTCAAACGAGATACCGTCAGGCAGCGGACAGACCTGTGCTGCAGGCATCACGCGTGCCTCGGTATAAGAGCCGGGTGGCTGCGAGGCATAGGCAACGCGGTCTCCAACCTTAATATGGGTGACACCTTCGCCGATGGCCTCGACAATGCCTGCGGCCTCCATGCCCATGGCGTGGGGCAATTGCATAGGGTAAAGGCCAGTGCGCTGATACACGTCGATGAAATTCAGGCCGATCGCCTTATGTGCGATACGGACCTCGCCTTGGCCTGGTGTGCCAACGTCGATGTCAACGAGCTTGAACTGCTCAGGGCCGCCATGCGCTTCGATTATTGCTGTGAGTGCCATGTTCGTCTTTCCGATTTTCAATCAGCTAAAGGTGTCTGCGAATTGGTCGCGCAGGATATTCTTTTGCAGTTTCCCCATCGTGTTGCGCGGGAATTCGGGCATCACAACCAGTTTCTTAGGTTGCTTGAACCGCGCAAGTTGTTCACCCAAAACCGCCATAATGACCTCGGTCGATAAGGTCGCATTGGGTTCAGCCACAAGAAGCCCAACGACGCTTTCGCCAAAATCAGGATGCGGCACGCCAATAACCGCGCTTTCCATAACACCGGGCTGGTCGTCGAGGATAAGCTCGATCTCTTTGGGGTAGATGTTGTAGCCGCCCGAAATGATCAGGTCCTTGTTGCGCCCCACAATCGTGACGTAACCATCCGCATCAATCAGCCCCAGATCGCCTGTGATAAAGAACCCGTCGGCCCGCAATTCTTCGGCAGTTTTTTCGGGCATCTGCCAGTACCCCTTAAAGACGTTGGGACCACGCACTTCGATCTGGCCAATTTCGCCATCGGGGACAGTGTCACCTGTTGCTGGATCAGTGACCTTGAGTTCGACACCCGGCAATGGAAAGCCGACGGTTCCCGCGCGACGCTCGCCGTCATAGGGGTTAGAGGTGTTCATATTGGTCTCGGTCATGCCGTAACGCTCAAGAATCCGGTGACCGGTGCGCTCTTCAAACCTGACGTGCGTCTCGGCCAGCAAGGGTGCGGACCCGGATACAAAAAGCCGCATATGCGCGGTCAATTCGGCAGTAAAACGGGCGTCATCCAAGAGCCGCGTATAGAACGTCGGCACGCCCATCATCGTGGTGGCTTGCGGCATGAAGCCGATCATCTGATCCATATCCAGCTTTGGCAGGAAAATCATGGAGCCGCCCGCGATCAGCGTGACGTTGCTGGCAACAAAAAGACCGTGCGTGTGAAAGATCGGCAAGGCGTGCAATAGCACGTCGGCGTCGGTGAACCGCCAGTAATCAGCGAGTGTTTGCGCGTTAGAAACAAGGTTGGCCTGTGTCAGCATTGCGCCCTTGGACCGCCCCGTTGTGCCGGACGTATAGAGAAATGCCGCAAGATCATCAGGTGCGCGGCTGACTGTTTCAAATGCCTCGGACTGGGTCTTGGCAAGCTCGGGAAAGCTGCCAGTGCCATCTGGGTTCAGCGTGCGCAACGTGGAGCCATAGGCCGCAGCAATCGGGGTGAGTGCAGCCGCCGCACGGTCCGTCGCAAGCACAAGCTTTGCACCCGAATTGCCGATGAAATAATCAAGCTCACTGGCCGTATAGCCCGTGTTCAACGGCAGGAAAATCACGCCAGACTGGGCACAGGCCGCGTAAACCGCCAAGGCTTCGGGCGATTTCTCGATCTGCGCGGCGAGGCGGTCACCCGCGATCAAACCCAAGGCGGTCATCGCGTGGGCATAACGGGATGCCATCCGCAAGAATGCGTCGTGGGTCAGCGTCGAGCCGTCTGGCAAATGCAAAAACGGGGTGATTTTTCCGGCATGACGACCGAACAGAGTATCATAGAGCAAATTGGCCATAGAACTTTCCAGACTATCAGGTAGCGCTTGTCAGCGTCTTGCGTGCAAGGGAACGTAATGCAGCAGAAGCCGCGACTTTTTGGCTTGTGGCAAAGGCTTCGTGGTTTTCAGTGATCTTGCCCAAGTCATAGAGGTAATTGACCATCGCCCCGCCGGACTGGGCCAGCCCGTTTTCGGATAGATCGGCGCCGGCATGGACCTCGTGGATAGATGCCCCGTTGTTGAGGTGGAAGCGGGCAACCGGATCGCGTGGCAATCCGCCATCGCGCTTTGCCTCAAGCAGATAATGTGTAGCAAGGGCGCGTAAGGCTTCGGGATCGCCCGCGCGGTCCGTCATGCCTTTTTCCCTCAACCATTTCATCAGACCGGGAATAGGGGACAGCGTGACAAAGGTGTTAAGCTGCGGCAAGGCGCTGCTCAGATCACCCACAACCTGTTTGATCAAAGAATTGCCAAAAGATATCCCCGCCAGTCCCGCCTGACAGTTCGAAATCGAATAGAAAACCGCCGTGTCGGCCTGTGCCGGAGGAAGCGGCGCGCGGCGGTCCGACAATACGGACTGGATCGAACCAGGGACGCCCTTGGTCAGAGCCACTTCGACGAAAATTAGCGGCTCATCAGGCATTGCAGGGTGAAAAAAACCGAAGCAACGCCTGTCGGTTGGTTGCAACCTGCGGCGCAGATCATCCCAGCTATCGATTGCGTGCACGGCCTCATAGGCGATGATCTTTTCCAGAATATGGGCGGGGCTCTCCCAATTGATCGGGCGCAGCACCAGAAAACCGCGATTGAACCAGCTTGACAGCAAGTGTCGCAAATCGGCGTCCAGCTTTGCCAGATCCGGATCCGTTTTCATAAACCGCAGCAAGTCGTTGCGCATCGCCACAATCCGCCCCGTCGCACCGGGGACCTGATTGAGACGGCGGGCCAGTTCCTGACGAGGCGCTTCTGCGGTTTTCATCAGGCGGCGAAAGTTTTGTACCGTGCCGTCAGCGGCATAGGCCGTGGTGGCCGCAATGACGGCATCCGCGTCGATATCCATCTCATTATTGAGAAAGGTAAAGAACGCGTGCTTTTGGGTGTCGTCCATCGCCTCAAAGCGGTCGAGAATCTGGCGTGCAATGGCATAGCCCGTCACTTCTCCCAGATTGCCAATCAGGTCGCGGCACAGGGTGGCCATTGACCGGCCGTCTGCCCGACCGCCGCCCAAAACTGGCAGACGGCGGTCGATAAGTGTCGACAGAAGGTCGGCAAGCAGGCTCATAGCGCTGGCCCCATCAGGTAATCGGGCAGCCAGGTCGCAAGGCCCGGAAAGGCGCAGAGAATTACGATCGCCAGCACCATACAGCCCACGAAAGGCATCGACCCGACAAGGATTTTCTTGAGCGAAATGTCAGGCGCAATGCCGTTGATCACATAAAGGTTAAGGCCCACTGGTGGCGTAATCAGCCCGATTTCCATGTTGATGGTCAAGATGACCGCGAACCAGATCGGGTCGAAACCGGCGGTTGTGATGATCGGCAGCAGGATTGGCGCAGACATCAAGATGACAGCGACTGGCGGCAGGAAGAAACCCGCAACCAGCAGGAACAAGTTGATAATCCCCATGAGCACCCAGCGGTTGACGTCCAGATCAGCAATCCAGCCCGCAACCGATTGGGTCACAAAAAGTGACGACAGCATGAAAGAGAACACACCAGCCGCACCGATGATGAACAGGATCATCACGGATTCTTTGGTGGAATCGCGCAGGACGGCCCAAAGCGCCGCTGGCTGATACAAGCGGTAGATAATCATCGCAACGACGATACACAGCAAGGCCCCGACAGCAGCGGTTTCTGATGGTGTGGCGATCCCGCCGTAAAGCGCGTAAAGCACACCAATGATGATGGCGACGAAGGGCAGGACGCGCGGCAGAACTTCAAAGCGCTCCGCCCAGCTATAGTTGATGCCCGACAAGGCCACGCCGGCCGCACCGCGCCGCCATGTGTCGTAGATCGCCCAAGCGATGAACAGCGACACGAGCAAAAGGCCCGGAATGACCCCCGCGAGGAACAACCGTCCAATGCTGGTTTCGGTGGCGATCCCATAGACGATCATCGTGACAGAGGGCGGGATCAGAATGCCCAGCGTGCCACCTGCTGCAATGGAACCTGCCGCGACTTCGTCTGGATAGCCGCGCTTGCGCATCTCGGGGATGCCCATTTTGCCGATGGCCGCACAAGTGGCAGGGCTGGACCCCGACATCGCCGCAAACAGCGCACAAGCCCCGAGGTTGGACACAACCAAGCCGCCCGGCACTTTGGTCAACCAGCGCTCAAGCGCTTCATAAAGGTCGGGCCCCGCGCGCGTCGAGGAAATCGCCGCCCCCATGATGATGAACATCGGGATCGACAAAAGGGCAAAGCTGTTCAGCTCGCCATACATTAGCTCTGGCAGGGCGACCAAGGATCGCGCGCCATCGAATACAAACAGGAATCCGGTCGCGACGATCAACAGACCCGTGGCCACAGAAACCCCTGAAAACAGCACCACGATCGTGCAAAGGGCAACAAGCCCACCAACTACAAGCGGATCCATCAATGCCTCCGGTCTTCGGCGGCCACAGGCGCACCGATATCTTCGCAGCGAATAACCATCCAGAGGTCAGCGGCGAGTTGTAAAAGAAAAAGGCCAAAGCCCAGCGGGACCGACAGGTAGGGAATCCACAGCGGCACAGCCCAGATCGTTTCGGATTTCCAGCCGCGTGCCCAAGCGAAATGCCACATATCAAAGGCATAATACAGCATCAGGGCCATCATCATGCCAGTGACAAACAATGTGAACAGAGACATGATACGGCGGCCTTTAGGGCCAAGCAGCGTCGGGATCAGATCAACACCCACATGCCCTTTCAGCTTTTGCACATAGGCAAGACCGATCATCGTGGCTGCAATCATCAGATAAATCACGGCCTCGGTTTGCCAGATCGTCGATTGACCCAACACAGCACGGATAAAAATCATCTGGCAGGTGATCAGCACAGACGCGAGGATCATGAATGACGCAATTACGCCACTGACCGTCGATAGGTGTCCGATAAACCGGACAACAGACGGCGTCGAAGAAGCAGAGCTATCCACAAGACAAACTTTCATTTTGAGATGTGTTTGCGCCCGCCGGATGGTCCGGCAGGCGCAGCGAGCTTATCACTCTACGGAAAGCGCCATATCGAGCAGCTTTTGACCGTCAGGCGTTTCTGCCACGAATGCCGGATAGGACGATGTCGCAGCAACGTCGCGCCATGCGTTAAAGTCCGCTTCGGTCATCTCGGCAAGTTCAACGCCAGCGTCGCTAAACGCTTTGGCGGCAACCGCATCGCCAAGTTTCGCCTGCTCAAGATAGAAAGCCTGCGCCTTTTCACCAGCGGCGCGCAACGCGGCTTGCTGATCTGCGTTCAACCCGTCAAAGGTCGATTTGTTCATGATCAGTGGCTGATACATGAACCACAGCGCATATTCACCAGCAGGTGTGTAGCAGGTCAGCTGCTCGTAAAGACGGAAGCTGACAAAGCTTTCGGACGACGTATTGGTGGCATCCAGAACGCCCGACTGCAAGGCAGGGTAGATTTCCGAGGAGGCCATCGAGGAGATCGACGCGCCAGCGGCGGCGAGCATTTCTTCGAAGGACTTGCCTGCTGCGCGGATCGAAATCCCTGCAACATCTTCTGGCTTGGTAATGCAGCCTTTGTTCGATCCGAAACCACCCGCAAGGTAGCCGTGGACCAGGACCATCACGTCGTCACCGGCCATGATGTTTTCGATTTCAGCCATGAAAGGCGAATGCGAAAGGCGGTCGCCGTGATCGTGGTTTTTCACAAGACCTGGCATCAATGTCAGGTTATAGGCTGGCTGCTGTCCGCCTGCGTAGGACAACGGCAGAACCGTCATGTCCAGCTGACCGCGGCTGAGCGGTGTGTATTGCTCACGCGCCTTGAACAGTGTCTGGTTTGGAAAAATCTGAATTGTCAGATCAACGCCCGCGGCGGCAACATCATCTGCAACCATCTGTGCGACCTGATGGCGAACGTCGCCTTCGGCCCACTGGTGCGACAAGCGCAATTCTTCTGCAAATGCTGTGCCTGCCATAAGTGCGATCGCCGCGGCTGCAGCGTATTGTGTGAATTTCATGTCATCCTCCCAAATGACGCCTGACCGAACCTCTCTCGGCGGCTAATTCATAAACTGTCAGTGTAATTGCATTCATTGTCAACTTTTTTGTATACAAGAATTTAATTATTGTATTTCTGATAGTGCTATTGGATAGTCCGTTTATGGATGTTCGCCGCGCAGATCATATTCTTGACGATCTTGAGCAGATGATCGTGACAGGCAGTTTTGCTGACGGCGAACGGCTGGATGAAATCCGTTTGTCGGAACATTTCGGGGTGTCGCGGACGCCGATTCGCGAAGCGTTCCAAAAACTGGTTGCCTCTGGGCTTGTTGAGCAGCGCCCGCGTCGCGGCGTGTTTGTGGTCGAGCCGGGTCCGGTTGAACTGGTCCAAATGTTCGAGGCGATGGCCGAACTCGAAGCCTCTTGCGGGCATCTGGCCGCCAAACGAATATCCTCATCCGAACTGCGCGCGCTCGAAGAGATTAACAACCTGTGCAAGCAAGCAGTCGCCGAAAACGATGCCGACCAATACTATACGCACAACGAGAGATTCCATCACTTGATCTATGACGCCGCGCAAAGCAGTTATCTACGGGATCTGGCGGTTAAGCTCCAAAAGCGGCTGAAGCCTTATCGCCGTATGCAGCTTCATCTGCGCGGACGGCTGGAACAATCCATGTCCGAGCACGAAGCGATCCTGTCTGCTCTCACGAAGGGAGACAGTGCGCGCGCTGCGAATGAATTGCGCGGCCATGTCGCCGTGCAAGGTGAGAAATTCCATCACCTGCTCACCCATTTGAACGCCAAGCGCTGACGCCTTTGTGTTCTGCATAGGCCAGACGGTCGCCCCGAAAAAAAGGCCCCGCAAATTGCAGGGCCTTTTGTCGTTTACATGTTCGGGTAGTTGGGGCCGTCGCCGCCTTGTGGCACGGTCCAGGTGATGTTTTGGCTTGGGTCTTTGATGTCGCAGGTTTTGCAGTGCACGCAGTTTTGGAAGTTGATCTGGAAGCGTGGCTCTTTGCCTTCTTCCGCGACAACTTCGTAAACACCTGCTGGGCAGTAGCGCTGCGCAGGTTCTGCGTATTTGGGCAGGTTGACCGCAATCGGTACAAAGGCGTCGTTGAGCGTCAGGTGCGCGGGCTGGCTTTCTTCGTGGTTGGTAAACGAGAAGGCCACGTTGGTCAGGCGGTCGAACGAAAGTTTGCCATCGGGTTTCGGATAGTCGATGACGGGATGCAGGCTCGCTTCCTCGGTCGCCGCGGCGTCGGTTTTGCCGTGCTTGAGGTTAAGGGGTGACCAACCGATGAGGTTGTTAAGCCACATATCCGCGCCACCAATGGCGAGAGAGGCGGTGAGCCCGTAACGCGACCAGAGCGGTTTGACGTTGCGCACGCGCTTGAGGTCTTTGCCAATGGCGCCGTCGCGGACGGATTTTTCGTATTCGACCAGTTCGTCGCCAGAACGACGCGCGTTGATCGCGTGGTGCGCGGCCTCTGCCGCCGCGATGCCCGAGAGCATGGCGTTATGATTGCCCTTGATCCGCGGCACGTTGACCATACCAGCAGAGCAACCCAAGAGCGCACCACCGGGGAAGGTGAGTTTTGGCAGCGACTGATAGCCGCCTTCGGTGATTGCACGGGCACCGTAAGCGACGCGCTTGCCGCCTTTGAGCAGTTCGGCCACCATCGGGTGATGCTTGAACCGCTGGAATTCCATGTAGGGATAAAGGTGAGGGTTCTTGTAGTTGAGGTGAACCACAAAGCCCACATAAACCTGATTGTTCTCAAGGTGGTAGATGAACGATCCGCCGCCCGCGTTGCTGCCCAAAGGCCAGCCCATTGTGTGGGTCACGGTGCCGAGCTTGTGCTTTGCGGGGTCGATTTCCCAGATTTCCTTCATGCCGAGGCCGTATTTCTGGACGTCTGAATCGGCGGCAAGGTTATATTTCGCGATGACCTGTTTGGAGAGCGAGCCGCGCACGCCCTCGGAGAGAAAGACGTATTTGCCATGCAGTTCCATGCCCGGCTCGTAATTCGGACCCTGCGAGCCATCGGCGCTCTTGCCGAATTCGCCCGCAACGACGCCTTTGACCTCGCGGTTGTCGCCAAACACCAGCTCGGAGCAGGCCATGCCCGGAAAGATTTCGACGCCAAGTTCTTCGGCTTGCTCGGCCATCCAGCGGCAGACGTTGCCCATCGACACGATGTAGTTGCCGTGGTTGTTCATCAGCGGCGGCATGGCGACGTTCGGGATGCGGATCTGGCCCGCTTCGCCAAGCATATAGAAATTGTCGGCGGTCACAGGCGTGTTCAAAGGCGCGCCTTTGGCCTTCCAGTCGGGGATCAGCGCGTCGAGGCCTGATGGATCAAGTACCGCACCAGAAAGAATGTGCGCGCCCACTTCGGACCCTTTTTCCAGAACGACGACGGATGTATCGGCATTTAGCTGCTTGAGGCGGATCGCTGCCGACAGACCAGCAGGCCCAGCACCGACGATCACAACGTCATATTCCATGGCTTCGCGTTCAATATTAGACATATGCCGTCCCCTTGATAAGATTGTTGCGTCATGGATTACCTTATGCGGCGATGTGGGGCAATCACGACACGACGTTAAAAGGCCACGCTGCGACGCGAAATGTTGCTTGCACTTGACTTTAAACCAGCCAAATAGGGTATGAACGTGCGATTGATTTATTTCGCCTGACGAAGGATGCCTGCACCATGGAAAAGATACCGCTGACAAAGCCGGGTTTCGAGAAGATGAATGCTGAGTTGAAGCATCTGAAATCGGTGGAACGCCCCGCCATCATCCGCGCCATTTCCGAGGCCCGCGAGCACGGCGATTTGTCCGAGAATGCCGAGTATCATTCCGCCAAGGAAAAGCAGTCGTTCATCGAGGGCCGCGTGAAAGAGCTTGAGGGCATCATTTCGCTGGCGGACGTTATCGACCTAAGCCGCATGTCTGGCACGGTAAAATTCGGCGCAACCGTCACCTTGGTTGACGAGGACACCGACGAGGAAAAAACCTATCAGATCGTTGGTGAATATGAGGCCAATATCGAGGCGGGTTTGCTCAACATCAAATCGCCAATTGCCCGTGCTTTGATCGGTAAGGACGAGGGTGATAGCGTCTCCGTGCAGACACCCGGCGGTGTTCGCTCCTATGAAATCTTGTCGATCACTTTCGGTTAAGTCACGCAGATGGCGCAAGGCCCAATGAAAACACCACCCCCCGATCCGCATCGCACAAGCGATATCATCGCGCTCGTCCTGTCATTTGGCTGGGTCGCGATGGTGGGTCTGTTCTTTGTGTTTTTGCCGCCAGAGACCACAGCGACCGACCGTTTTGATAGTTTGCGGTTCATTTTGATTATCATCGCGGTGTTTATGCCTGTTGCGATGATTTGGGTGGCAACGGCGGCAAGCCGCTCTGCGCGGATCATGCGTAAGGAATCGCAGCGGTTGCAGGCGGCCATCGACGGCATGCGCAAAACCTATCTCGAAAACCGCGCTGGATCGGGCGCGTCGATGCAGCCGATGGTCGAGAAAAAGCTCAATGAGATCGCCCAAGTCGCCCGCAAGACAGAGACCGCAATTGCAACATTTGCGTCGTCGCGTCCGCCCGCGCAAAAGCTCAAGATCACGAATGTAAGTCATGCGCGCCTTGATGACCAGCCGACGCTTGCGCTTGGCACCAGTGCCGAAGATATCGCTCCGCCCCTGCCGAATATGGATTTGGTCCGCGCTCTGAACTTTCCTGACAACGATCAGGATACCCGCGGTTTTGATGCCCTTCGCCGCGCGCTCAAGGATCGCAACGCCCGTCAATTGGTGCAGGCCGCGCAGGACGTGCTGACGCTTTTGTCTCAGGATGGCATCTATATGGATGATCTGCGCCCCGATCGCGCGCGCCCCGAGATTTGGCGGCGTTTTGCCAATGGCGAACGGGGTCGTGCGATGGCGGCTCTTGGGGGGATCCGTGATCGCTCTTCGCTGACGCTGACCTCTGGCCGTATGCGCGAAGACACGATTTTCCGCGACGCGGCCCACCACTTTTTGCGGCGCTTCGACAAGACCTTGATCGCCTTCGAGCCGAACGCGACCGATGAAGAAATTTCCGCCTTGTCAGAGACCCGCACCGCCCGCGCATTCATGCTGCTGGGGCGTGTCACTGGCGCGTTTGATTAACGCCGATGTGGGAGATCTTTCTCAAGACGCTCCCGTTTTTCGCGTTGATCGGGCTTGGCTATGTCGCGGCGCGTATTCGGTTTTTCACGCCTGAGGGCACGGCCTATTTGACGAAATTCGTGTTTTATTTCGCACTTTCCGCGATGCTGTTCCGGTTCTCGGCGAACCTTGCGCTGGGCGACATCTTGGATTGGCCCTTTGTCTTTGCTTACTTGCTGGGCTCAACCGTCATCTATGTTCTGGCGACAAGCGTTGCGATGGCGCGCGGCTTGATAGTGGCAGAAGCTGCCGTCGAGGCTCAGGTCGCCGTCATCGGGAACGTGGGTTTCTTGGGTATTCCGATGCTCGTTTTGCTGTTGGGCGAGGCCGCGATTGGTCCTGTGATGATGGTTTTAGCCGTCGATTTGATCGTCTTTGGCAGCCTGATCGTGATTTTGATCACGGGCTCGCGCGACGGGCGCATGTCGATTGGCATTTTGCGCACGGTGGGATTGGGATTGCTCAAAAACCCTATGATAGTGTCTATTTCGTTGGGTTTGTTAGTGTCTGGCTTGAGCATGCCTATGCCGGCACCCGCCAATGAGTTCTTGCAGATTTTGGGGGGTGCAGCGACGCCCGGCGCCCTGTTTGCGATTGGCGCGTCACTGGCCACAAAATCAGCAGAGCGTGTCGCGGTGGCGGGCTGGCTCTCGTTCTGCAAGCTGGTGTTGCACCCGACCGCCGTGGCCATCTCTGCGCTTATGATCTTTGACATTGCCGCTTACCCTGCGGGCGTGATGATCGCGGCGGCCGCGCTGCCTGTGGCGGGGAACGTCTATATCATCGCGCAGCACTATGGCGTCGCCCCCACGCGGGTGTCGGCGTCGATCCTGATCTCAACAGCAGTGAGTGTGTTGACTGTCTCGGGCGTGATCGCGTGGGTGACAAGCCTGTAACCGTGCGGTAGCCATAACCAAACGAAAGGTATTTTACATGGAAACTCTCTCTGAGAACCGCTGCTTTGGTGGCACGCAAGGCGTCTATAAGCACGCAGCAAAATCAACAAAGTGCGACATGACCTTTGCGGTGTTTTTGCCCGAAGAGGCGCAGCATGGGCCTGTGCCAGTCCTTTGGTTCCTGTCGGGGCTGACTTGCACCCATGAGAACGCGATGATCAAGGCTGGCGCACAGGGCTGGGCGGCCGAGCAGGGGATTGCTCTCGTGTTTCCCGATACTTCACCGCGCGGCGAGGGTGTGCCTGATGATGAGGCTTTTGATCTGGGCCAAGGTGCGGGGTTCTATGTGAATGCCAGCGAAGGCAAATGGGCCGAACATTTCCAGATGGAGATCTATATCGCGGAGGAATTGCCAACGCTTTTGGCGGGTAAATTTCCGCTGGATATGGATCGTCAGGCGATCACGGGCCATTCGATGGGGGGCCATGGGGCGCTGACGCTCGCGATGAAGTTGAGGGGGCGGTTCCGGTCTGTGTCTGCCTTTGCGCCGATTTGTAACCCGACAGAGTCTGAGTGGGGCCAAAAGCAGTTTAGCGCCTATTTGGGGTCTAATAAAGCCAAATGGGCCGCCCATGATGCGAGCCTTTTGATGGCCGCTGGCGGCTTTGAGGGGCCTGTTTTGATTGATACAGGCACCGAAGATCAGTTTGGTCATTTGCTTGGCACGGCGGCGATGGCCGGGGCGATTGCCGAGGCCAAGCAAGAGGGGACTGTACGCCTGCAAAAGGGCTATGACCACTCGTATTTCTTCATCTCGACCTTCATGGAAGACCATGTCGCGTTCCACGCAGAGGCGCTTTATTCGTGATCTATGTGGACGCCGATGCCTGCCCCGTGAAGGCCGAAGTAGAGCGTGTCGGCACGCGCCATAAGGTGCAGATGTTTGTCGTCTCGAACGGTGGGATCAGGCCGTCGCCGAACCCATTGGTCGAAACGGTGGTGGTGCCTGACGGACCTGATATCGCCGATATGTGGATCGCGGATCGCGCGGGGGCAGGCGATGTGGTGATCACAGGAGACATTCCGCTGGCGGCGCGCTGTGTCGAGAATGGCGCGATGGTGCTCAAGCATAACGGCGAGCCTTTGACCCACGCGAATATCGGCAATGTCTTGGCGACCCGTGATTTGATGGCCGATATGCGCGCCGCTGATCCGTTCCGGCAAGGTGGCGGAAAGCCATTTGGCAAGGCGGATCGGTCGCGATTTTTGGATGCTTTGGAGCGGGCCTTGCGGGCTGCGGCGAAGGGATAGGATATGGCCGTCACGGCAGTTGTGTTTGACATCGGGAATGTGCTGATCGAGTGGCAGCCCGAGCGTTTTTTTGACGCAAAAATTGGCGAGGCACGCAGGCGCGAGATGTTTGCCACGATTGATTTGCACGGGATCAACGACGAGGTGGATCGGGGCGGAAATTTTCGCGAGTTGATCTATGGGGCGGCAGAAACCTATCCAGAATTCCGCGATGAAGTGCGCATGTGGCACGACAACTGGATCGAAATGGCGGCCCCTGCGATCCCGCGCTCGGTGCGGATATTGCGCAATCTGCGCGAGGTCGGCGTGCCCGTTTTTGCGCTCTCGAATTTCGGCATTCAGACGTTTGAGATGGCCGAGAAAGTCTATCCGTTTCTGAACGAATTTGATCGGAGGTATATCTCGGGGCATATGGCGACAATCAAGCCGGACGCAGAGATTTATGCCTTGTTAGAGACTGATTGTGGGCATGATCCGTCCGGGCTTTTGTTTGCGGACGACCGGATTGATAACATTCATGCGGCCGCTGCGCGCGGTTGGCAGACACATCATTTTGACAAACCCGAGGGCTGGGCCGCACGCCTTGTTGCCGAAGGGCTATTGACCGAGGAGCAGGCGCAATGACGGTGATGATCCCATTTGACGAGGGCGAGCGTGGCCTTGATTGGCTGGCGATGACGGATGCTTTGGTGGCGGGGCATTTGTTGCCCAAAGCGGAGGTCGAGGACGTGTTTCTTTACCGCGGCAACAACACGCTGCTGAACCGCTCTGCTTGGATCAAGTGCATGGGGATCGCGGTGAAATGTGCCACGGTGTTTCCCGAAAATAAGGCGCAAGGCAAGCCGATGATCGGCGGCGCGGTGAACCTGTTTTCGGACGAGGACGGCGCGCTGGTGGCGATCTTGGATTTCCATTTGGTGACCAAGTGGAAGACGGCAGGCGATAGTCTTTTGGCGGCCCGGCGGTTGGCCCGCCCTGACAGCCGCAACATCCTGATTGTCGGCGCGGGCACGGTAGGCGCGACGCTTTACGAGGCCTACTCGGCGGCATTCCCTGACGCGAAATTCACGGTGTGGAACCGGTCCCCCGCGGGGGCTGAGGCGTTCCAAAAGGCGATGCCAGATGTGGCGATTGCCCCTGATCTGGAGACGGCTGTGCGGGCGGCGGACATCGTGACCTCTGCCACAATGTCGACTGAACCGCTGATCAAGGGCGCATGGTTGCAAGCTGGGCAACACGTCGATCTTATTGGGGCCTATCGGCCTGACATGCGCGAGGTGGATGATGAAGCCTTGCTGCGCTCACGCGTGTTTGTGGACAATATGCACACGACCGTGGGCCATATCGGCGAGTTGAAAATCCCGATTGCGGCGGGTGTGATTGATGCGGGTCATGTGGTGGCGGATTATTATCAACTTGATGCATTCGGGCGGAAAAGTGATGATGAGATCACTTTGTTTAAAAACGGGGGCGGCGCGCATCTCGATCTGATGACGAGCCGCTACATTCTGGATGTATGGAACGCGAAATGATGACGCCTGAGCAGATTGCGGATTTTCAACGCGACGGTGCAGTTGTCCTGCGCGGTGTCTTTGCCGATTGGGTCGATGTGATGGCCGAAGGTGTGGCGCAGAACATGGTGCAACCGAGCGAATATGCCTCGGAGAACCAAGTCAGTCAGGGCCGCTTTTTTGACGATTATTGCAACTGGTCGCGGATCCCCGCGTTTGAACGGATCGTCCGCGAAAGCCCCGCGGCGGAACTGGCGGCGACAGCGATGCAGTCAAAATCGGCGCAGTTTTTTCATGACCATGTGCTGGTGAAGGAACCAGGCACGCCAAAGCCCACGCCGTGGCATCAGGATTCGCCCTATTACTTTGTCGAAGGCGAGCAAACTGTGAGCCTTTGGATTCCGCTTGATCCCGTGCAGGGGGCCTCGCTGCGCTTCATCGCGGGCTCGCACAAATGGGACAAGATGGTGCGCCCCGTCAGTTGGGCCGACGATAGCGACTTTTATGAGCAGGGTGATTGGACGCCTGTACCCGATCCCGATGCGAACCCTGATGATATGCGGGTTTTGGAGTGGCCGATGGAACCGGGCGATGTGGTATTGTTCGATTACCGCACAGTGCACGGCGCGCGCGGCAATGAGAGCGCCAATCGTAGGCGCGCGTTATCGCTGCGCTGGGTGGGGGATGATGCGCGCTATGTGGCGCGCCCGGGCCGCACCTCGCCGCCGTTTCCGGGGCATGGCATGGTGGCAGGTCAAAAGCTGCGCACCGATTGGTTTCCCGTCATTTATGGCGAGTCATAAATGGTCAACTTCCTTATTATTTTTGGGCTTTGCGCTCTCGCGATTTGGGCATTCCTCAATTTTGAAGAGGCGCGGCGGCGCCCGATTGATCGCAACGCGCGCCGCGCGGCGCCTGGCAAATTTGCCAAGCTGAGCGGGGGGCAGACGCACTATCGCTGGTCAGGTCGCACCCGCGGCCCTGTGATCGTGTTGGTGCATGGCCTGACAACGCCGTCGGTGGTGTGGGACCAGATTATTCCTGCCCTCAATGATCTGGGATTTCGGGTGTTGAGCTATGATCTTTATGGGCGTGGATTTTCGGATCTGCCGCGCGGAGAGCAATCGCTGGCGTATTTTACGCGCCAGCTTGACGAGCTTCTGGCAGATCAAGGGATTGACGAAGATATCACGCTGATAGGCTATTCGATGGGGGGCAGTATTGTAACCGCTTTTGCGGCGGCGCAACCGCACCGCGTCGCACGGGTCTTGCTGGTTGCGTCGGCGGGGATTGAGCTGAAAGAAAGCCGCCTTGAGCAATTTTGCCGCAAGGTGCCCGTGCTGGGCGATTGGTCACATCGGTTGATCGTTGCGCGGCAGATGCGGCGCGGAGTTGCGGCAAAGTCGGGCGAAGTGGCGCAAGCCCAGAAGGCGCAGCTTGCGCGGCGCGGTTATCTGGATGCTGTTTTGTCAAGCCGCAGGCATGCTTTGGCCCAAACCCTTGAGACAGAGCACCGCGCATTAAGCCGTGACGACGTGCCGGTTTTCGCATTCTGGGCGCGTGAGGATACCACAATCCCGATTTCGGCGATGGGCACACTCGCCCAGTGGAACCGCATGGCCCGACAAGAAGATATCGCGGGCGCGGGTCATGCGATGCCCTATTCCTATGCTGAGGCTTTGGTCAGCAAGATCACAACAGTATTGCGTGAGCTCACTTAGCTAACCAGCCGCGACCGACGATGCGTAATAGGCGGTACTAAACGCGGTACGATTGAGATTGTCCTTTTTGGCATGATAAAGTGCCTCGCCGGCCATGCCGCGGAATTCTTCGAAATGCAACGGCACGGGGGACCAAACGCTGCCAACGCTGATCGAAGCTGTGATGTTGGCTTCGTCACATGCGATCGGAACGCGCGATATTATGGAACTACAGCGCTCTGAAATTGAGAGGGCTTCGTCGCTTGATACATTGACGAGCACAATCACAAACTCATCACCCCCCATGCGGCAAAATATGTCGGCGGGGCGCAGGCATGTTGATAGTCGTCCGGCCACTTCCTGCAAGACCTGATCCCCAGCAAGGTGACCATAGGTGTCATTGATTTTCTTGAACTTATCGAGATCAATACAGGACATTGCGACGCCCCGTTTCGGACGCGGTTTGTGCAGCATCTGTTCATATGTTTCTATTGCGCTTCTGCGGTTGAGAATCTTGGTCAAAGGGTCCGTCATGGCCGCAACTGAGAGCCGCTTCGTTTCGCCGACAAGCGCCATTTCACGCCGGATTAACAAGCCAATCACAGTTGAACCGACGAGATTTCCGATAAACAGGATCGGGCCGAGTTGCGTGAAAAACCGCGCGATGAGGTCTGCAGGAAGAAGAAGGCCTGACAAAATATGGGTCGAAATCATCGCGGCCAGTATCTGATAGCTCAAGATCGGGGTTTTGATCCGTGGCTGTACATAATATGTCGACAGCAGCCCCATCGCCATCGCAATGAGGATCCCCGAGATCCCCGTGATAGCACCTGTGCCGCCAATACTGCTACGCATGGCAATAGCGATCAGCGCGCTCATTGCGCCGCCTCGCCATCCGAAAAACGCAGCGGCCGTTCCGACAAATAAGTTTCGCAGATCTATGATGACACCGTCCGTCATATGAATTGGGTCTGCCATGGACAGGATTGCCGCGATCCCAAAAACCGTGCCTATACTTAACTCAAGCTGGGTCTTGGTGACCTCTTTTCGGGCGAAGATCCCGTAAAGGTAGATGAGCAAAACCCCTTGGCCGACTTGTTCAAAAAGGAACGAAATAACTTGAAACACTGATGACATTTAAAGACCCTTCTGCTCCCACATCGCTAGGCCAGTATGGTAAGGTCTTTCTTAATTTTCCGGGAAAGCTCCAACGAAATTCGTTAAAATTTTTCAAGAATGCGAATGACTTCAGTGACGTCTATGTCGCGAAGACCCTTCTTTCCTTAATCGGAAGGTGCACGATGGCGCTGAACGCGCCGATGCCCACGCCGACCCACCAGACGTAGGTATAGGTGCCGTAGATGTCGTAGAGCGCCCCGCCAAGCCAGACACCGAGGAACGAGCCGAGCTGGTGTGAGAAGAAAACAATGCCGTAAAGCG
Organism: Yoonia sp.; assembly: GCA_029252195.1. GTDB lineage: Bacteria > Pseudomonadota > Alphaproteobacteria > Rhodobacterales > Rhodobacteraceae > Yoonia. Next base: position 46,304 of record JAQXBV010000013.1, on the reverse strand, counting down.
TGCCCATATAGCGCAGACCGTAAAGGTGCGCGACAAGCCCGGAGGTCAGCGGCACGGTGGCAAGCCACAGGCTGCCCATACCAACGGAAAAAAGGATCACGGTCGTCGGCGTCATCGGTGTCATGATGAAGGCTGCCGCGATGATGGTCCGCCCTGCATAGATGCCTGCCAACAGGTATTTCTTGGAATAACGTTTACCCAAATAGCCCGCCAGCAAAGTCCCGCAGATGTTGGCCAGTCCGATGAGTGAGATAGCGATCGCCCCAAGGGCGCTGGTCGTCGTCACTCCCATATTCGCAAGCATCGACCCCGCAAGGATCGGTCCGCACATCTCGGTCACGAACGCTGGGAAGTGGGCCGTGATAAACGCGAGTTGGTAGCCGCAGGAAAAGAACCCAAGGAAGATGAGCGTGTAGGATGGATCTTTGAAGGCCCGTTTGAGGATGGTGCCCATGCTTTCTTCAAGCTCGGCCTTTGAGGCTGTCACGGGGCTGCGCATCATCGGCAGGACCATGAGGACCGCGATGATCATCCCTGCGAAGGTGACGAAGGTTTGCTGCCAAGTCAGGAATGTCATGAGGTATTCCGCGAGTGGCGCGCCAAAGACTTGGCCTGCGGAGCCCGCTGCCGTGGCGATGGCCAGCGACATAGAGCGGTTTTCATCGGATGACGCGCGCCCGACTACGGCAAGGATCACACCAAAGCCGGTGCCTGCGATGCCGAAGCCGACGAAGACTTCATAGAATTGATGAGCGAAAGGGGAGGTCGCCCCAGAGGATAAGAGCAGCCCTGCCGCGTAAAAGACCGCACCCGCGATAATCGCTTTACGATCGCCAATTTTCTCGGCCATGGCCCCGAAAATGGGTTGGCCGAAGCCCCACGCAAGATTTTGGATCGCGATGGCGAGGCTGAAGTCGGCGCGCAGCCAGCCGAACTCTGTCGCAATCGGGATTTGGAACACGCCGAAAGAGGCGCGGATCGCAAAGCCTGTCATGATGATCAGGCAGCCAGCGATGAGGACGGGGTTCAGGAGGGCGTTTTGGCGTGTCATTGAGTGAGTTGCCGCCCCGCCGCGCATTTTGTCAACTGCTGTTGTTGTGCACCTGCCTATCACAGGGGATGATCTGTCGCGCTGGGGGTTACTTTTTAACCAAGGCGAGGTATCGCTAGGCGTATGATGATGTTGGATATTTATCGGGCCGCTGTGGCCGAGGGGCGGCTGCATGAAGATGCGGCCCAAATTGCCGTTATGCCTGAGCTGGAACGCGTGCGGGCCGCGTTGGCGGAACCTGTCAAGCGCGGATTGTTTCGCAAGGCGCCGCCGCCGACCAAGGGTCTGTATATGTGGGGCGGTGTCGGACGCGGGAAATCCATGCTGATGGACCTGTTGTTTGAGGCTGTAGAGGTCCCCAAGCAGCGCCGTCACTTTCACGCGTTCATGCAATGGGTGCATGCCGAGATGAACGCCGCTCGCAAGCAGGGCGTGGACGATGCGATTGCCCCTGTCGCGGCCAAGCTGGCCGCAGACGTCCGCTTTCTTGCCTTTGACGAGATGCAGATCAGCGACATTACCGATGCGATGATTGTTGGCCGTTTATTTGAGGCACTGTTGGCGGCAGGTGTGGTGATTGTGACGACGTCCAACAGGCACCCTGACGAGCTATATAAAAACGGGCTGAACCGTGCGCTGTTCTTGCCGTTTATAGCGCTGATGAAAGACCGGATGGTTGTGCACGAGCTTGTGAGCCCGACAGATTACAGACAGGGGCGCCTCGCGGGCACAGCCACATATTTTACGCCGGCAGGCGCCGAGGCGCGCAAAGCGATAGATGCCGCTTGGCATGGGCTTACGGGCGGGCGCTCGGAGCCGCTCACGCTCCATGTCAAAGGCCGCGAGGTGGTCATTCCGCGTTACCACAACGGGGCGGGGCGGATCGGGTTCTTTGAACTCTGCGGCATGCCCTTGGGCGCGGCAGATTATCTCGCACTGGCACAGGCCGTGCGTGTTTTGGTGCTCGAAGACATTCCGCGCCTGTCGCGGCAGAACTTCAATGAGGCCAAGCGCTTTGTGACGCTGGTTGACGCGCTCTATGAAGGAAAAGTGCGCCTGATCTGCTCTGCCGCCGCACTGCCCGAAATGCTTTATGTCGAAGGGGAAGGCACCTTCGAATTCGAGCGCACCGCAAGCCGTTTGCGCGAGATGCAAGCGGATGATTGGGGCTAGAGCGAAGGAATAGACAGCCGCTGACCGACTTTGATTGCATTCGGGCTGGAGAGGATTTGTCGGTTGGCATCGTAGATGAGGCTGAACTTATCGACAGACCCGTAAAACTTTACCGCAATTGCGCCAAGACTGTCGCCTTGGTTGACAGTGTAAAAGCGGTATTGCTCGGCTTGGGTGGCGCGCTGCACAACGCGGACCTCGACGCCCTCGCCTGTCGTCACATTCGGCACGGCAGGGGCGGGGCCGCCCGCGGCGATCTGCGCTTGACTGATGATCGAGCTGAGCAAAACGGCGGTGTCGACATCACCGTCCGAGGTCACAAGGATGTCAGGCACAGAGATTTCGCCTGCCTTGGCGGCCGCGTTCACGACCGTATTGATATAGGCGTCGTCCTGCCCTTCTTCGAGCGCCTTGACGACCAGCAATTCCAAAGCGGATTTCGCCTCTGGCGCCTCAAATCCGGCTTTGATCCGATTACCAGTGACAGCCCCGATCCCTGAAAGAACGCTGGCGGTCATTTCCTGCATCGGGTCCACGCGGTCTGCATTCGGATTTGGTTCCACATTCAACCCAAGTCCGGCAAGCACGTTTGCCGCGGTCCGTTCCATTTGCGCATGTTCGGTTTCAAGCGCCAGTCCGGGTGCAGTGTTGCGCATCGGGGCTTGAATCAGCGCGGCATTTGTTGGCGCGATGGCATCAGGTAAAGGGCCAAGAATACTATCGGTCTGCGCACGCGCGACTGCGGCCTGTTCGGCATTGGCTTGCCGCCCGCCCTTGTCGGGTTGAATGACGATATAGGCGCAGAGTGCCACGGCAAAGACAAACAGAGCGACAATAGAGCGGATCATGGGCAGGTCACTTTCTTCATGGCAGCACGACAGAGAGGCCAAGATGGAGCCAATCCTCTAGTCCGCCACGGTAGTTTTTGATCATGGCAGGCGGATAGCCCGCCGCGATCAGGGCGGTAATTGCGCGAGTCGCTTGTTCATCCCAGGCACCATTGTCGTAGATCACAAGGCTTCTGGCGCTGCTGAAATCGAGCCCGTCAGCCGTTTCAACCGCACCAAGTGCGCGCAGAATATCGGCCTGATACGGGTTTTCGGCGGCAAGGGCCGCGAATGGCACGTTCACTGCGGCAGGAATAGCGGCTTTCGCAAACCAATCGGGCAGCCGTGCATCGAGCAAAAGGCCGGTGCCCGCACTCACGTCGTTTTCCAAAAACCCCAAGACTTCGAGCTCGCCAAGCGGTGCGACGCCGGCCGCAGCGATCATAGGCTGAATGCAGAATTCGGGGCAGGGGCGGCTCGTTTTTGCGAACTCGCCCTGCAATGTGGCGCCAGCGTCTTGGCCGCGTGTGATTGTGAAGTTCTGTTCGCCGACCGAAAAGGCGACTTGGTCAACATCAGACGTAATCCGCACACCCTGCGCATTTGTCGGCGCTGCACTGATTGCCGCCAAAACACCAATAGTCGCAAAAAACGCGCGTATCTCGAAACTCACCCCGTTACTGCACTGCTATATCTAGGGTTGAACCGCTTAATTGTGGTTCCAGTGCATTTATCTCCACAAGATTTAGTGCATTCGTGGACCGGAAGTCAAAGATTGATTCGCATCGCGACGAAGGGTCTTGCTAAAAACAAGAAGACAGGCCCGAAGCCTGCCCCCTCGCCCTGCCAAGGGCGGTCCAATGAGCCTGTTTTTATGGCTCTTCGCGGTTAAGCATTAACTTGACCGAAAGGTGATTCGCCGTCAACAAATTTTGATTCGGTTTCGCCAAAAACACGGTTTCATTGTTTGCTGAGGGGCGCGCTCTTTGTGCCATCGGGGAGAACTCGGGCCAGTGCCAGACATAATCAGCCGTTAAGCTTCTGGAATGAGCAGACGCTGACCGATTTGAATCTGGTCAGGGCTCGCGATCTTGGACCGATTGGCATTGAAGATCGTTTCATATGCATTCGTGCTGCCGTAAAATTGCAGCGAAATATAGGCAAGGCTGTCTCCTGCCTCGACGGTATAGAACCGCTTCCCTTCAACGACCTCAGTTTTTGCAGCTGAGGCTGCGAATGCACGACGACGCATTTCTTGCGCGGCGGCGACTTCTTTGGCAGAGCCCTCTTCGAGCGACTGTTGGACCAGATCAAACAGCAGGGTCTGGCTGTCGACGGATCCGTCGCTTGTGTTGATGGACTCTGGTACGTTGATGTCGCCATTGGCCGCCGCTTGCGCGAGCAACCCTTCGAGTTCTGCGGCAGTGCTGGCCGCGTTGCGCGAATTGAGCGCGATCCGCGTGCCGCCGTCCGCGTTCTCGGACGTGACGGAATAGAGACCAGCGACGACGCCCTCGGTGAGCATCCGCATTTTGTTGCGGTTGGCAATTGCGATCGCCTCGGCGGTCTTATCCGCAAGCGAGACTTCGACGGTGGGTGCCGCTGGCGCGCGCGGCCAAAACCGTACTTGCGGAGGGGATCGAGGTCGGGATGATGGCAGCCGCTTGATCGGTGATCGCGAGCAAGTCAGGGGTTTGAGACCGCGTCACTTGCATCTCGGCCAGTTGTGCGGCGAGAATGGCAATCGCGTCGTTCTGTCGCGATTGGTTCATCTGCGCGATAGTAAAGGCCCCGACGGCCCCCAGTGCAAATGTCACGGCCCCAACAGCGATAATCCAAGGTGTGCTAGAGGATGTCTTTGTAGGTTTCTGCGTCTCGAAATTCATGACTTTGCGTCCTCTGTGTTCAGTCCAAGTGCCGTCCAGACGAGCATGCCGCCGCGGTAATATGAGAGTTTATCTGCAGGATAGCCTTGCGTGATCAATTGCGTGATCAGCCCGCTTGCCACCGATGTGCTTGGCCCGTCGTCAAAAATTATCAAAGGCATCGCGTCGGAAAAGTTGAGCGTTCCTTCAAACGACCGCGCGCCCAAGGCATGCATGATGTCGGTAAGGAACGGGTTGTCCGCCTGCACGAGGCTCGCGGGCACATTCACCGACGCAGGGATGAAGCCCGCCGCCCGGTCTTCGGGTTCGCGGCTGTCAATCAGCAGCCCGTTTCCTTGGCTGACAACATCGGCCACAAAGCCGATCACTTCGCGCTCGCCAACCGTCTGAACGCCCGCCGCTGCGCTGAGTGGAGCGATACACAAGGGCGCGCAGACGGCGCTCGGGTTATGAAAAGCGGATATGTCTTCAGAGTTGAGTGACTGAGATTGCTGAAAGGTCTTTTCGACCCCGCCAATCGTAAATCCGGCCTTGATCACATTAGCGTTCGCTTGCGCGATCAGTGACGTACCCAAACCGGCGCCCACAGCCAAAGCTGTTGCGAAGTTTCGCGAAAACGTGCCGATCCCCCAATCGTGACGTGCTACATATTGACAGATATGCGCCCGTTTTGTGCCTCGTGGCCTAGATATCGGCAAACAACGAATCGTCCGTAAAGGGAAAATTAACCAATTCTCTAGATTTATTGACGCGGTGTGTTTTCCCGCAGGACGTGTCCCGCAAGATAGAGCGAGCCGCAAATCAGGATACGCGCATGGGGCGAGTGCGCCTTAATGCTTGATATCGCTGACTGAACGTCAGGTGCTGTTGTGGACGTCAGTCCGACAGAGGCCGCGACCTTGGCGGTTTCTTCTGCAGGGATCGTGTTCACCTCGTCGGGAATCGAAACTGCTGTCAGGCTTTCGGCGACCCCTGCCAAGGGCGCCATATAGCCCGCAATGTCTTTGGTGTTGAGCATGCCGCAAATCAAATGGGTCGGCTTGCTGGACTGTTGCCGCAGGGTTGCGGCAAGGGCGTGCCCTGCCGCTGGGTTATGCCCGCCGTCGAGCCAAAGCTCTGCAGGAGCCGCCAGATCGACCAGTGGTCCCGATGTCAGATGCTCCATCCGCGCAGGCCAATACGGGTTGGTGAGTGCCGCCTCGCAAGCCGCCTCGTCGCGCCCGAGACTGCGCAGCGTCGCAATCGCGGCTCCTGCGTTCATGATCTGGTGCGGCCCTGCCAGCGCAGGCAAGGCCAGGTCGAGCAGCCCTGTCTCGTCTTGGTAAATTAGCCGCCCGCGTTCCTCCGAGACGTGCCAATGCTGGCCATGCGCCATGAGAGGCGCGCCAAGCCGTGCGGCGACAGCTTCGATCACGGCCATGCTTTCGTCGTGCTGGGGGCCGACCACGCAAGGCACGCCGCGCTTGATAATCCCCGCCTTTTCCCCCGCAATCGCCGCGAGCGTATCGCCAAGGTAGTGCTGGTGGTCCAGATCAATCGGCGTGATCACGGTTACGGCGGGCTTTTCGACCACGTTTGTCGCGTCTAGCCTGCCGCCTAGCCCAACCTCAAGCAATGTGAAATCGGCAGGCGTTTCCGCAAAAGCAAGCAAGCCCGCCACGGTCGTAATCTCGAAATAGGTAATCGGGTCTGGGCCGTTGGCAGTGTAGCAGCGATCCAGAATTTCGGTGAGCGCAAATTCCGAGATCAGCGTCCCCGCGAGCCTGATCCGCTCATGGAACATCGCAAGGTGTGGCGAGGTATAAGCGTGCACGGCGGCCCCCGATTGCTCTAACCCCGCGCGGATCATGGCTTGTGTAGATCCCTTGCCGTTGGTCCCCGCAATGTGGATGACGGGGGGCAATTTGCGCTCGGGGTGGTCAAGCTTGTCCAAAAGCGCCCAGACCCGATCGAGCGTCAGGTCGATCACTTTGGGGTGCAATGTCATCATGCGTGAGAGTATTGCGTCAGAACCTGTGGTCATCTTGGGGCCTTTCCCGTTTGGATCAAGCGCACGATTGCCAGTCCTGCCACAATGTCGAGGCTGGCACAAAATGCGGGCCACCATGTGGGGCCAGTGATGAGTGTGAGCATGAGGCTAAGATCAAACAGACCATGTGCGATCAGCCCACCTGCAATGATATAAAGGCCGTGCTGAAAGCCCCGCAGCGCCAGCGCGGCAAAGCCTGCGAAGATTGCGACATGCACCATGACCGCCAGAGGGTCGCCCGACGTCACCGCAAACACGGGGTAGAAAGACGCGATTGCCACGAGCAGCATCGTAGCCCCTGACCGCTCTGCCAACATGCCGCTGCGGAACATGATGAACACAATCATCAGGCCGAAAATTGCCCCGATCAGGACGGCAAGTCCGATCACTTCGCGGCAGTTTCCGATGTTGGTTCTGCTTCTTGTGCGGGTGCAGGCAGATCACCTTTAACAGGGGCGTCTTGCTTGGTCAGCAGGCGCACAATCGTGACCAACTCGTCCTTCAGGTCGGTCCGTTTGGTGACGCGGTCAAGCATCCCGTGGTCGAGCAGGTATTCGGCGCGCTGAAACCCTTCGGGGAGCTTTTCGCCGATGGTTTGTTCGATCACGCGGGCTCCGGCAAAGCCGATGAGCGCGTTGGGTTCCGCAATCTGCACGTCGCCGAGCATGGCATAAGATGCGGTCACGCCCCCCGTCGTCGGGTGCGTCAACACCACGATATAGGGCAGGCCCGCTTCTTTAAGCATTTGGACCGCAATCGTCGTGCGCGGCATTTGCATCAGCCCGAGGATGCCTTCTTGCATCCGTGCTCCGCCTGCGGCGGAGAAAAGGATCAGCGGTCGCCCAAGCTCGATCGCCCGCTCTGCTGCGGCCACAATCGCATTGCCCACATACATGGACATGGACCCGCCCATAAAGGAAAAGTCCTGCACAGCGACAACAACGCCGGTGCGGCCCATTTCGCCTTCGGCGACAAGCATCGCATCCTTTTCGCCAGTCTTCTTGCGGGCGTCCTTGATCCTGTCGGTGTATTTCTTCTGGTCGCGAAAGTGCAGCGGATCCGTGACCGGTTCCGGCACTTTCACCTCAACAAAGACGCCACCGTCAAACAATGAGGCAAGTCGCTCTCGCGCGCCAATCGGCATGTGATGATTGCAGTTCGTGCAAACATTGAGATTATCGGCAAGTTCACGGTGAAACAGCATCGTGCCGCATTCGCCGCATTTCGTCCAAAGATTGTCGGGCACTTCGCGGCGTGAAAACAGCGAGTTGATTGTTGGGCGGACGTAGTTGGTGATCCAGTTCATTGCTGACCTCTGATGTTGCCCCACCGAGATATGACGCTACGGCCTGAAATGCAATCAGCGCTTAATCGCTATCCTTGCCGCCAGCCACATTACCAGCACCATGAGCGCCACAATCAGAAGTTCAAGCACCGCCCAAGGCGCTAGAAGCGTCGCCAATCCATAGTCATAGGCCAACGGGTCCTCATAGGGGTAAAGAAACAGGGCAAGCCCGTTAGACGGCCAGCCCTCGACGCCGGCGAGCATGAAGGCAAACAGGTTGTTGGACATATGCAGCCCGACTGCGGCGCCGATATTGCCTGTGCGCGCCGTCAAATCTGCGCAAGCCAGCCCAAGGCAGGTCGCCCAGATCGCATAGACGATACCGTCCGCAGGCCCGTAACCGTTCAGGTAATGACCCGCCCCGAACAGGATCGACGGCAGCCCCATCCAGACCCAGCGTTTGTCGGACAGACAGGCCAGCTGCTGCTGCAAATATCCGCGAAAATAGATCTCTTCTGCCCCCGTTTGCACGATAAGCGCCACGATCACTACAGGTGTCCACATCAGCCATGGCAAGACGGGCCTGATCGCGCTGACCTCGTCAAAGTTGATCGACGGCGGCAGGAAGGTTTGCACAGCCAAGAGCATGGCCACCGCCCAAGCCACCTTTTTGAACGCGACGATTGTCTCGTCCACGGGCCCGACCATCGACCAAAACCCTCGGTCATGGAGTTTGCGCACAAGCCCCACAAGCATCAGCACATAAAGCCCAAAGGTCAAAAGCTGCTGAATCACCGCCCATGCGGTCTCGCCTTGCTCGTAAGCCAGCGCGCCGTCTTCGGACAGTAAACCAAGCACAATGATCGGCGCCAAAACATAAGCCAATTCCATCGCCACGACGATCACGAGCACAGGCCCGAGGTCAGCGCGCCCTAAGGCGGGTCGGCGAAAGGTGCGCATGGCGGTATAGGGCTCTATCATTTTGCGTTTTTGCCCTGCCAAGTCGCGATGCGCAACTACAGTTCCGACTTGTGCGCATCACTCCCCTTATTTACACAACTGGTAACAGTTTTTCAGAGGGGTCGCTCCATGTCTAAGGTCAAATTCGATAAATCCAACCTGCCAAGCCGTCACGTCACAGAAGGCCCGAGCCGTGCGCCACACCGCTCCTATTATTATGCGATGGGTCTCGATGAGGATGCGATTGCGCAACCTTTCGTTGGTGTCGCGACCTGTTGGAACGAGGCTGCCCCTTGTAACATTTCGCTGAACCGTCAGGCGCAGTCTGTGAAAATGGGCGTCAAGCAAGGCTATGGCACCCCGCGCGAGTTCACGACCATCACCGTCACCGACGGGATCGCGATGGGCCATGAGGGCATGCGCTCCTCTCTCGCTTCCCGCGAGGCGATTGCCGATTCCGTGGAATTGACGATGCGCGGTCACGGGTATGACGCGCTTGTTGGTCTCGCTGGCTGCGACAAGTCGCTGCCGGGTATGATGATGGCGATGGTCCGTTTGAACACGCCGTCTGTGTTCATCTACGGTGGCTCTATCCTGCCAGGTCGGGTGCATTCAGGTGCGGATGTGCCTGCGCAATACATAGGCCGCGACCTTACCGTTCAGGACATGTTCGAGGCTGTCGGTCTGCACCAGAACGGTGACTTGTCCGATGATGCGCTGCATACGCTTGAGCGGATTGCTTGCCCGTCCGCAGGTGCCTGTGGTGGCCAGTTTACCGCCAACACGATGGCTTGTGTGTCCGAGGCGATTGGCCTTGCGCTGCTCAACTCCTCTGGGATGCCCGCACCCTATGAAAGCCGCGACCAATACGGCGTGGCCTCTGGTTTGGCTGTCATGAACCTGATCGAAAAGAACATCCGCGCGCGTGACGTCGTGACCCGCAAGTCGCTTGAAAATGCGGCGCGCGTTGTGGCCTGCACAGGTGGGTCGACCAACGCCGGTCTGCACCTGCCAGCGATTGCCCATGAAGCGGGTATCGACTTTGACCTGTTCGACGTTTGCGACATCTTCAAAGACACACCTTACTTCGTCGACCTGAAGCCCGGTGGTCAGTATGTGGCCAAAGACCTTTATGAAGCAGGCGGCGTTCCTGTTGTGATGAAGGAACTGCGCAAGGCAGGGCTGATGCACGAAGACTGCATGACCGCCTCTGGTCGCACAATGGGTGAAGAGCTGGACATGATCGAGGGCGAGGCAGATGGCCGCGTCATCTATCCTGTCGAGACCCCAATCACTCGCACAGGCGGCGTTGTTGGTCTCAAGGGCAACCTTGCTCCAGAAGGCGCGATTGTGAAGGTTGCTGGCATGTCCACCCAAGAGCAGACATTCACTGGCCCGGCCCGCGTTTTCGAGAACGAAGAAGAGGCGTTCGAGGCTGTGAAGTCCCGCGTTTACAAAGAAGGCGAAGTGCTTGTGATCCGCAACGAAGGCCCCGCTGGCGGCCCAGGTATGCGCGAGATGCTGTCCACGACTGCTGCTCTTTCGGGTCAGGGCATGGGCAAGAAAGTGGCGCTGATCACTGACGGTCGCTTCTCTGGTGCGACACGCGGGTTCTGCGTGGGTCACGTTGGCCCCGAGGCTGCACATGGTGGTCCGATTGCTTTGCTCAAGGACGGCGACATCATCACGATGAACGCGATCACGGGTGAACTCTCGGTCGATATTTCCGACGATGAAATGGCCGAGCGCAAGGCCGCTTGGACAGGTGCGCGCCCGACCAACTATGCCTCTGGCGCGTTGTGGAAATATGCGCAGCTTGTCGGCTCCACACGCCTTGGCGCGGTCACTCATCCGGGTGCAAAGCACGAGACACACGTCTACATGGATCTCTGATCTTAATGCAGCGTGCATTTATCAGTGTTGCAGGGGCGATCTTCGCCCTTGCCGGTTGTAGTGATTTATCTGGGTTGGGGGGTATTTCCCCTGCAGCGCCCGCAATCGCCTTGTTTGACGGCGAGGTCACGGCAGTCGGCCCGCGCGGCTATTGCGTTGATCCGGATTCGAGCAGGCCAAATCGCGGATTTGCAATGTTGGCCCCGTGCCGCACCTTAGGTGTTGCGGACGCCCCATCGGTCACACGTGGGATCACGACCATTCAAGCTGGCCCAGAGGGGAGCGCGATCGTGTCGCAAAGCCCCACAGAGTTTGCGAATTACCTGAAAGGCCCGAATGGTCCGTTTGTTTTAAGCCGCAGTGGTGAAGCGGGGTCTGTCAACGTCACCGAAGTGCGCTCTTTCGACAATCATGTCGCCGTTTACCTGCGGGATGCGGCCCCCGCCCACATCGACGGCGCACAAGAATCCGAGTGGCGCGCCTTTGTTGATATTGCCGGTCGGCTGATGACGGTTTCCGTGCGCGGACTTGATGTGGCCTCGCTCAGCGCCTCTGAAGGGGCTGGGTTATTAGATCAGGCGGTACAGGCGATGATAGTCGCGAATTGCTGCGAGCAATAGCTAACAACTGTTTCCTTTTGCGAAACGATTTGGCATCTAAGATGATGAGCGCGAGGGTAAGCCTTGCGTCAAGGAGGAAAGCAGCACGATGTCGGGTGAGCCCAACGGTCTGATTGCACGGATATTACAGCAGGGCGCAATCGCGCGCTGGGCTGCGGCTGCGCGCAAGGCACCTCATGCGGATCTTGATGTCTTGCGCGGTCAACGGCACCGCGCGCGTCGCCTGCGTGCCTTGCTTGATGAAATTACTTATGTGGCCGACAATCGCTTGGCGTTACCCCGTATCGGGTCAAATGCCTTTTCCCGCCCCGGTGGCACCGAATGGTCTTGGCGTCCGCAATTGTGGCGCGGGCCGCTTGGTCAAAAGGGCATGGCGGCGGTCGAGACCAAGACATCGCTGGGTGATGAAGTTACGATTTTTCACGATTGCAAGATTAGCGAACTGACCCTGCGCCAAGTGCGCAACAATCGGGAACAGGATTTGGCCCCCTACGGTCTGCGCATGGATGTGTTCCGCTTTGACGGCAGTTTCCTGTCGCTGGTCATCGACATCCCAACCAGCGCTTGTGACGGATTGCAGCGCCGCCATATTGTCCGCCTCGGCATGACAATGAATGTCGAAAAACCTATCGAAGTCTTTGCCCGACTGAACATCAAACATGGCCCCAACACCGAGCAACTTGTGCTGGAAATTCCGTCAGGCTCTCCCGAAGTCAACCTTGAGTTTGATCTGGGTTATTCTGACCTCAACGAAAAGCGGATTGAACGTATGTGGCTCGACCTCATTTTTGAGGGCCCCGAGATGAACCAAGTGACGATCCGCGATTCGACCCTTTGCCGCTATCCACGCGCCGAGATTTGATTGCGCACCTAAGGAGACTGCCCCTATGTCCACGACCACATTGACCAAGACCCGTCTTTACGCTGGCGTTTGGGAAGGGGTTTTGACAGGTGCGGGCACAGAGCCCCCAAAGGTGCGCGTCACGCATATGGGCGACGATGTTGACGGCGTTCAGGTCAAGGACAGTGATGATGTGTCGGGGTGGCTCGTACATGTGCCAGTCCCCGCGCATTTGATGTCGGATGGGGTTCAGACCTTCCTGATTACCAACGCAGACACAGGCGAAACTCTCAATAGTTTTACCCTTTTGTTTGGCGAGGTCCTGGCCGAGGATATTCGGGCCGAGATGAGCCTTTTGCGCGAGGAACTGGACCTGTTGAAAAGCGCGTTTCGTCGTCACTGTGTCGAGACCAGCTAGGTTCACGGGGGCCAGCCCCCGCACCCCCGAGGTATTTTCAGCCAAAAGAAGGCAAAACGTGACGCGGGGTTTATGATGACCTTTGCCGCGCGCTCGCCCAATGTGTGGCTGTGTTTGGAGGAGCCCCAAGATGACCACTTACCCGCATTTGCTTGCCCCGCTTGATCTGGGGTTCACGACCCTCAAGAACCGCGTCTTGATGGGGTCGATGCATACAGGCCTTGAGGAGACCAAGGATTGGAACCGCGTCGCGGAGTTTTACGCGACCCGCGCCCGTGGCGGTGTGGCCTTGATGGTCACGGGGGGCATGGCGCCGAACCGTGAGGGCGGTGTGTTTCCGGGCGCGGCAGGGCTGTTTTCTGAGGCGGATATTACCAACCATAAGATTGTCACCGACCGCGTGCACGACGCAGGCGGCAAGATTGCGATGCAGATTTTGCATGCGGGGCGTTATGCCTATTCGCCTGAATGTGTATCTGCCTCTGCCGTGAAATCCCCGATCTCGCCGTTCCCGCCCAAGGCACTGGATGCGGCAGGCATTGAGAAACAGATCGCCGACATTGTCACCGCTGCCGTGCGTGCCAAAGAGGCGGGTTATGACGGGGTCGAAGTGATGGGCTCGGAGGGGTATTTCCTCAACCAGTTCCTCGTGACCCATGTGAACAAGCGTGATGACGAGTGGGGTGGCAGTTACGAGAACCGGATGCGCCTGCCCGTGGAGGTGGTGCGCCGTGTCCGCGAGGCCGTGGGAACCGATTTTATCCTGATCTACCGCCTGTCGATGATTGATCTGATCCCGAATGGGTCGGCTTGGGCCGAGGTTGTGCAGCTGGCAAAGGCCGTTGAGGCGGCGGGTGCCACGATCCTGAACACGGGTATCGGCTGGCACGAGGCCCGTATTCCCACGATTGCCACAAGCGTGCCGCGTCGGGCCTTTGCCTGGGTGACCAAGAAACTGATGGGTGAGGTGTCGATCCCCGTCATCACGTCAAACCGCATCAACACGCCGCAGGTCGCCGAAGATGTGCTGGCCGAGGGCTGTGCCGATATGGTGTCGATGGCGCGTCCGTTCTTGGCCGACCCTGATTTTGTGGCGAAAGCGGCGGCGGGGCAGGCGCAGATGATCGCACCCTGTATTGCGTGCAATCAGGCCTGTCTGGACCATACGTTCAGCGGTAAGATGTCGTCCTGTCTGGTCAATCCACGCGCGTGCCATGAGACGGAGCTGGTTTTGACACCCGCGCAGGCCGTCAAGACCGTTGCTGTCGTGGGCGCTGGGCCTGCGGGGCTCTCCACTGCCTTGGCGCTTGCCGAGCGTGGTCACAAGGTGAGTATTTTCGACAAAGCGAGCGAGATTGGTGGCCAGTTGAATATGGCCAAGCAAGTGCCGGGCAAGGAAGAATTCTGGGGCTTGGTGGACTACTACGCCGCGCAGGTCGCTGCGGCTGGCATTGATCTACGTCTTGGTGTGGCCGCAGATGTTGCGACCTTGGCAGGCTTTGACGAGGTGGTGATTGCCACGGGCGTTGCTCCGCGTGACCCTGCGATTGCGGGACAGGACGGGCCAAATGTGCTGTCTTATATCGACGTGCTGGGCGGCAAGGCCAAGGTCGGCCAGCGCGTCGCGATCATTGGCGCAGGCGGGATTGGCTTTGACGTGGCCGAGTATCTCGTCACGGACGATAGCCCGACAGAGGATTTGCAGGCGTGGTTGACCGAATGGGGCGTGGCTGATCCTGCTCAGGTGCGCGGTGGTGTAGACCCTGCGGGGCCAAAGCCGGATGCACCTGTCCGCGAAGTGACGCTGTTGCAGCGCAAGGCGCAGAAGCTGGGCAAGAATTTGGGCAAGACGACGGGTTGGATTCACCGCGCGGCGCTTCAGATGAAGAACGTGAAGATGATCGGCGGCGTGAATTACGAGCGGATGGATGCACAGGGCCTGCATGTGACCTACGGCGCGGGGCGGGAGAACCCGACCCTGATTGCCGTCGATACGATTGTCATCTGCGCGGGACAATTGCCCGAGCGGAGCCTCGCGGATGCGCTGATCGCAGCAGGGCGAACCCCGCATGTGATCGGTGGGGCAGATGTCGCGGCGGAACTCGACGCCAAGCGGGCGATTGATCAGGGCACAAGGCTGGCGGCAACGATCTAGCAGAGTTGCGCAAGGCGGGGTTTCGCGGTTTAAGTAGCGCGACCCCAGTGATGGACACGGCAAAATGGTATTCTTGACGATCCTTATTGGCCTCAGCCCGAGCTTTGTGATGGTCATCTTGGGCGGGCTTTTGCGGAACAGGCTTTCGACGAATGCGTGGCAGGGGCTTGATAAACTCAATTTCGAGATATTGTTTCCCGCGCTTTTGTTTGTGTCGGCTGCAAGCCGCCCGATTGAGTTGGCCAACCTGATGCGGATGGCACCTGCGGTTTGGTCGATCTTGCTCGCCGGATTGCTGTTGGGGTTGATTGCGCGGCGCTTGGGGCCCGAGCGCTTCCTCGATTTTGCGGGGGCTTGGCAAACGGCGTGGCGGTTCAATTCTGCGATTGCCCTTGTCGCTGTGGGCACCTTGAGCCGCGCAAATGAGGCGCAAATGGCCGTGGCGATCGGCTTGGCCGTGCCTGTGGCCAATGTCTTTGCCGTGTCAGCCTTGTCGCGGGGGGGGAGCCTTGGCATTTGGGCAAGTGTCAAACGGGTTGCGCTGAACCCGTTTTTACTCGCATCTGTGGCGGGCGTGCTCGTCGGGCTGACGGCCCGGACCATTCCTGCAATTGCCTTATCCCCCCTTCAAATGCTCGCGGCCGCCGCGATCCCGATTGCACTGATGTCTGTCGGGGCCACCCTGAACTGGGGCGCCTTGGCGCGGCTTGACCGATTTAACGGCGCGATCTGCGCGATCAAGCTGGTGGCTTTGCCTGCGCTCACACTTGTTGCGTGCCGCATTCTCGACATCCCGCCTTCAATCGGGTCGGTCCTTGTGGTGTTCGCGGCCTTGCCGACAGCCTCTGCGGCGCATGTGCTTGCCGCAGGGTTTGGGGCCGACCGCACCTTAGTGGCGACTTTAGTGGCGCAATCGACGCTATTGGGTGCAATCACCCTGCCAATCTGGATCACACTGGCCGAATTGTTGCTTTGATCAGTAAAATAAGGGACATGCGTGTTTCCCTGCTGCGGACAGTTTCCTACAAATCCCTTGTATTGTCGCGGCATGGTCCCATTCCTGCCGGATTTGAGAGGCAAGACTGCTTCAACGAATTTGAGTAGTAACAGGAGCGAGTATGGATCGCCTGACCGAAATGGAAGCCTTTGCCACAGTTGTGGACCAAGGTGGATTTACAGATGCGGCCAAAAGATGGGGATTTCAAAATCCGCTGTCTCCAAGCACGTTTCCTCGCTTGAAGCCCGTCTTTTGAACCGGACGACGCGCCGTGTCAGTCCGACTGAAATTGGCCTCGCTTATTATGACCGTGCGCGCCGCGTCTTGAATGACGCAGGTGAAGCAGACGCGCTTGTTACCTCGATGCAATCCGCGCCCTCTGGCCTTCTGCGTATCTCGGTTGCGACGGACTTTGGGGTTAACCATTTGTCGCCGGTCTTAGGCGACTTTCTCACGGAGTTCCCCGACATTATGGTGAACATGGTTCTGAATAACCGCTATGTTGAACTGATTTCCGAAGGCTTTGATATGGCCGTGCGCATCGGAGAGCTGGAAGACAGCACGCTCAAGGCCCGCAAGCTGACCGAGACGACCAAGCGCATGATCGCGAGCCCAGGTTATTTTGAAAAGCATGGCCGGCCCGAAAAAATTGACGATTTGAACAATCACAAACTGCTGCATTATTCAAACCAAGCGAACTCTGCTGTGTGGAAGCTGACCGCGCCTTCTGGCGAAAAGCGTCAGGTGCGCACGGCTGGCTGGCTGACGGTTAACGACGGTCAATCCTTGCTGAATGCCTGTGTCGGTGGACTGGGCATCGCCTATCTGCCGAGCTTCCTCTACGCGGATGCGATGGCAAAAGGCCTTGTCGAAGAGGCGATCCCTGATCTACCCGTTGAGACGCAGGGCATATATGCGGTCTACCCACCGGGTCGGTTTACGCAACCAAAGGTCCGCGCCTTCATTGATTTTCTCGTGCATACCTTGGCCGATAAAGGCCCGGATATCTGGTAGCAGACGACAGTTCTCAACGGTTATTTTCCGCCTGACTTGCGCGGCCCTCGTGGCCGCGCTTCTTTTTTTGTCACTATTAAATCGGCATCAATACTTCTGCCTTAACGTTGGGTAAGAAGGAATACGCATGAACAAACTGTTCCGAATTTTGGCGCCGACCAGCACCCCGATTGTGGTGATCCACATCATTCTATGGATCGGGCTGATCTGGCTCGCAAATCTTGGGTTTGCCTATATGATTGACGGCCGTTTGGACCGGTCTTTGATGCACTATGCCCTGCACGCGATCTTTGTCGGGGGGCCTTTTGTCGTCTTTGTAACATTTGTCACCCGCTATCAGATTCGGTTTCAAAAGCACCTTTCGCTGCTTTCGCGTAAGGACGGCCTTACGGGATTAAACAACCGGCGCACATTTCTGGAGCTCGCGCAGTTGCGGTTGGATGAATCCGCGCGCGGTGTTTTGATCCTGTTTGATGCGGATCATTTCAAGAAGGTGAACGACGTTTACGGCCATGCAGTCGGCGATGTTTGCTTGACCGAAATTGCCTATCGTTTGAAGTGGAACCTGCGTAAGCAAGACGTGGCAGGGCGCATCGGTGGGGAGGAGTTCGCTGTGTTGCTGGCGAACGCCACGATTGAGCAGGCGCGCGTTATTGCAGCGCGGATCGGCCAGCCGATCCCGTACCGAGCGAACGATCAAAACGCGCATTTGACGATTACGTTGTCGATGGGGGCTGTGACGATTGACCCAAAGGTGTCGCTTGATGCGCATTTGATCCGCGCAGATGACGCCCTTTATGCAGCGAAAGATGCAGGACGGGCCCGCATTGTGTTCTGGACGCATGAAACGAAAAGCTCGAACGCTTTCAATTACCGCGCCGAAAACCAAGAAGAGGCGGCTTAGTTCGACGTGATAATGACTTCGACCCGCCGGTTTGCTTGGCGCCCCTCCTCGGTCAAGTTGGTCGCAAGCGGCGCGAGGTATCCCATCCCTTGTGCGTCCAACTGGCGACGTGGCACGCCATAGTCGGACACGAGCCGTTCCAAAACAGAGCCAGCGCGCCGCTTTGACAGCGCGATATTGCCGTCGAGTGACCCTGACGAATCCGTATGTCCGACCAACGCCACGACCAGATCGGGCATTGCGGCAAGGAAATCGGCCAGTGTCTGAAGCACCTCATAATCACCGGCAGCAAGTTGCGCAGAGCCAGTCTCAAACGCGAGCCCTTCAAGGACCGCATGGCCCGTTGCCAGAAGGGACTGCCCGAAATCATGAGCCGTTGCCCCCTGCGCAGGCGCGCGCATTGCGGGTGCATCCGTCTGCACCGCGTCTGCCTTTTTGGCGCCAACGCGGGTGACTTGCACAAAACCGGCATTCGCCGAGCGGCTTGCGATCACAGAAAGAAGCTCGGGCCCTTCGTCGGTCTCCCGCCGCGCGGCGAGATAGCGGAAGTCCCCCAAATTGACCTGCATATCGGGGGGCGACATAACCTGTGTTGCAAAGCGGAAATCGAACCCGCCGCAGGCCTGATCCTGACATTCGTAGACGATGGTAAAGCCGTCGTTGCGCAATTGGTCGCGCAACGGGGGGATCAATTGCAGCGAGGTCAATCCGGTTGCGGCAATGCGCCAGGCCTGCTGCGATAATGCGCCTTCAACGGTTTCAGTGGCCATAGTGCCGTCATGCCAAGGGCCAACCGGCATGGCGTAGCTGTCGAAAGACTCGGATGTTTCACGCACCAGTGTCGCATTGCTGGGAAAGCTTAGGCCTTGGGCTTGCGCGCCCGATGCCACCAGAAGCCAGAGACCAATCGCGGCCCTCATCGCGCCTGACTATGGTATTCGTCATTGGGCCGCATGTCTGTCGCGGATGCCATGCGATTTGTCATATTGTAGAAGCTCGCGGTGGCCGCAATATCCCAGATGTCGCGTTCCGAAAATCCGACGCAGCGCAGGGCGTCGCGATCAACTTCGGTGATGGTCGCACTTGCGATTGTCATCTTCTCCGCAAAGCCCAACATTGCGGTCTGACGCGCATCCAAGGGCGCGACGCGCCAGTTCATCACCAACATCTCGCCCAGTTTCGGATCACCTGAGAGCTGCCGTACCGCCGCGCCATGGGCCGTCAGGCAGTAGTAGCATTTGTTGATCGATGACACCGTCACGGCGATCATTTCGCGTTCTAGCTTTGATAGGCCCGACTCCGCCAGCATGATGTTATTATACAGCGCTGAAAACGTATCGAGCTTTTCGACATCAAACGCATAGGCCCGCAAGACGTTAGGGATCATGCCGAGTTTGTCTTGGCAGATGTCAAAATATTTCTGGTTCGCCGCAGGCAAAGGGTCGGCCGCGGACAAGTCCAGGGCAGTAGGTTTATCGGTCACGGGGGCTTACTCCGGCTTGATACGGTAATGGTAGTGTCCCACAACCGACATCCCGAGGGAAGTGTAGAGCGCATTTGCGCCGACATTAGCTCGGGTGGTGACAAGCGTGAGGAACGCTGCGCCATTGACGGCCGCCCAAAAGGCGGCGGCGCGGGTCATATGTGCGGCAAGACCCTGTCTGCGGAAGGCGCCGCCCACTTCGAGCGCGTGGATCATCGCGCAGCCATGCGACATGCCGACGTAAGTGGTGCCCGCAGGCCGATCATTCACCCGACCCAGCAACGTGGTTTTGGGCATAGGTGCGCGCTCCATGACGGCCAGCCGCCCCGCCCCGATCCCGCCCTGCTCCCAGATTTCCGTTTGCGCGGCAAGCGGGGGCCATGCGGTAAAGACGGACTTATGGGGAGGCCGCGTTGTTGTCATTGCGTCGATTGGCGCCGCAAAGAGAGTCACGGGATCTTTGACCACATAGCCGAGCTTATCGAGCTCCTCGTCGAGATCGGTGTCCGTTTCGCGGATCATAAACAGCGCGGGTTGCTTCATTGCTTGCATCGCCCTCGCGGCGGCACCGATGTCTTCGTCGGTGGCTGTGCCCGTCGCCGTTGCGGCACTGACACGACTTCCGCCAGCAAGGCCGCTCCGCAGGGTGAAGGGGCCGCATGGGATCTTGGCGGCGGCTGGCCATGTGGTGTCGATCACATCGTAGAGCGTCTGTGCTGTCGGAAGCGTCATCCCGTAAAAATCCCTGCCAGTTCGGCCATGGCCGCGTCGAGCACGCCCGCATCTTGGCCGCGCACAACAAGGTTCGCGCCGTAGATGCCGTTGTCTTGGAACGGATATGAACCGACAGAAAGGCTCGGGTGGCGGGCCGCAAATTCACCCAAAGGCCCTGCGATGTCGCCCTCACCACGCACAACGCGCAAGGACTGCGACAAAAGCGGTGCGCCGCCTGTCAGGGTCGGCAAAACGGTCGCAACCATCGCCGTGAAAACCGAAGGCACGCCGGCCATAACATGCACGTTTTCAAGCGTGAAGCCGGGGGCGACACTGACGGGGTTGTCGATCAGGGTGGCGTCCGCAGGGATACGCGCCATACGATGGCGGGCGGTGTTGAATTCCTTGCCGGTGCTCGCGTAATAGGCCCCAAGCAGGGCCGCTGCATCTGCGCGCACGTCGATCGACTTACCGAAAGCCTCCGCGATGCAATCGGCTGTAATGTCGTCATGCGTCGGGCCGATGCCGCCGCTGGTAAAGACATGCGTATAGGCTGCGCTTAGCGCTTTGACCGCCGCCACGATTGCAGGGCCGTCATCGGAGACAACACGCACCTCTTTGAGGTCGATGCCGATGGCGGTTAATTGACTTGCAAGGTGATACATATTGGCGTCACGCGTGCGCCCCGAGAGGATTTCGTCGCCGATGACAAGCATCGCTGCGGTGGGGTTACTCATGGCGGTTCTCCTCTTGGGTTTGCTTTGTTATAGGTCGGGATATGGAATTTGCCACACCCCTTATCCCAGCCCGATTGATCCGCCGTTACAAGCGGTTTTTGGCGGATGTGACCTTGCCTGACGGGCGCGAGGTCGTGGCCCACTGCCCGAACCCCGGCGCGATGATGGGCTTGGCGGATGCGGGAATGAAAATCTGGCTGGAGCCGAATGAGGACCCGAAGAAAAAGCTGAAATACGGCTGGCGGTTGGTCGATCATGAAAACGGCCATTTTACGGGAATTGATACCTCGGTGCCGAACAAGGCGCTGAAAGCGGCGCTGACGGAGTACACGGTCGCGGGCTTACCGCCCTATGATCTGGTGCGCCCAGAGGTGAAATACGCAGACAACAGCCGCATTGATTTTCTGCTGAGCGGGCAGGGGGCGGATACTTATGTGGAGGTCAAAAGCGTGACCTTGATGCGTAAGGCAGGCCTTGCGGAGTTCCCCGATAGCGTAACGGCGCGTGGGGCAAAACACCTTGACGCCTTGTCGCAAATGGTGCGCGAAGGGCACCGCGCTGTGATGTTATACTTGGTGCAACGGACCGATTGCGCGGCACTTAAGCTGGCCGCGGACATCGACGCCTCCTATAGTCATGCGTTTGACGCTGCCCGCAAGACTGGCGTGCAGGTGCTGGTGTTTGATTGCGCAATTGATCCGGGTGGTGTGACCCTCCGGCGGGCGTTACCATTTCTGGAGGCCTAAGTCGGGCCTAGCTAGGCGCGCAAAAAACCAAGCGGTTGCATCTGGTTTTTGAGGCTGTTTTGGCATATGTCGCGGGCAACCATAAGAGGAAATTGATTGTGAACACGCAAAAGGGCCGTTTGACCAAGGATGGGATCCGTATTTATGATGTTGCCGAATATGTGGGCATGCATGGTGCGGGCCGTTTGGCGGCGCAAATTCTTGACGATATCGCGGTTCATGTTTTCCCTGGGCAGACAACGGCCGAGTTGGATCGTTTGATCACAACTTGGGTCGAAGATGCCGGTGCGATTTCTGCGACGATTGGCTATAAGGGCTATCAGCACGCGAGCTGTATTTCGGTCAATCATGTGGTGTGTCACGGCATTCCAGGCGATAAGATCCTGAAAGATGGCGATATTTTGAATATTGACGTCACTGTCATCGTCGATGGCTGGTTCGGGGACACCTCGCGCATGTATGTCGCGGGCAAGCCGAACCGTAAGGCGGAGCGCCTGATCCAGATCACCCATGACGCCCTCATGAAGGGGATCGAGGTCGCGAAACCGGGCAACACATTTGGCGATATTGGCCATGCCATTCAGGTTTACGCCGAGAGCCACCGCATGTCTGTTGTGCGCGATTTCTGCGGCCATGGCTTGGGTCGTGTATTCCACGCGCCGCCAAATGTGTTGCACTACGGGCGCGCGGGATCGGGGCCGATGCTGGAAGAGGGTATGATTTTCACCATCGAGCCGATGATCAATATAGGCCGCCCCGAGACCAAGGTTTTGGCCGATGACTGGACGGCTGTGACCCGCGACAAATCGCTCTCGGCGCAGTTTGAGCATTCGATCGGGATCACTGCGGACAGTTGCGAGATTTTCACGCTGTCCCCATCGGGCAAGTTCCGCCCGACCTACGTCTAAGCGCTTGCTTTCATGAAGGTCATCCACGTCTGCCCATAACGGCGGGCGTCCAGAACTTTTAATCCCAGCGGCGCAATCTGGGCTGCGTTTTCTTCCCAGACGATAAGCGTCTCTGGTCCGATCCAGCCGCCAGATTTCGCGGCGGCGAGAGCCTTTGCCCCAAGGCGCAACCCATAGGGCGGGTCAAGAAAGATAAGGTCTGCGGGGCTGTCCGTTTTTGGCGCTTGCGTGGCGTCGACGGTCAACAGCGTCGTGTCGGCCAGTCGTTTCAGTTTCTTGATATTCTCGCGAACAAGCGCTTGGGCGGCTTTTCCGTTATCGATGAACGTGACATGGTCCGCCCCTCGCGACAGCGCCTCCAGCCCCAAAGCACCCGTGCCTGCAAAGAGATCAAGCACTTTGGCCCCGCGGATCGGATCGCCAAAGCGTCCGCCTTGCAGCACGTTAAACAGGCTCTCGCGGACGCGGTCGGAGGTCGGGCGCAGATGCGCCGCCGCGTCTCCCGCACCGACATCCGCAATCAGTGTTCCGCGATGGGTGCCGCCGATAATTCTCACGCCTTCAACAGGCCCTTCATGTCGGTTGCTGGGTCCATGATGACCGCAGGTGCGGGGCTTTTGCCTGCCTCGATCAAGCGCTTGCCAATCATGTAATTGCGCGGGTCGTTCATAGCGTCGACCGCAAGCAATTCGTCGCCTTTGTAATACCAATGCGACTGGACGCCAGCTGCATCGCCCTTGCGGACATAAACGTCCGTGTAGCCGACGTTCAGCCCTGCAATTTGCAGTTTGCAATCGTATTGATCTGACCAGAACCATGGTGCGGGCGAGTAGGGGATATTGGCGCCAAGCATATTTTGCGCAACAATCTCGGCCTGATCAATGGCGTTTCCCACGCTTTCGACCCTGATCTGCCTGCCGTGGAAGATCGCCGTCGCACAATCGCCTGCGGCCCAGATTTGCGGGTCTGTTGTCTGCCCGAAGGCGTTGGTCACGATACCGGTATCAACGGCTACACCTGCCGCCTCGGCCAAAATTGTCGCGGGCAGGATGCCGACGCCAACAATGGCAAAGTCGATGTCGAGTTCGCTGCCGTCGGTCAGCTTGGCTCCCGTTACGCGATCATCGCCAAGAAGGCGGTCCAGCCCGACGCCTTCGCGGATATCAACGCCATGTGCGCGGTGAAGTTCGCGGAAATAGTCAGAGGTTTGCGGGGCCGCGACGCGCTGCAAAATGCGGTCTGCCATTTCAACGAGGGTGACCTTTAGGCCAAGTTTGGACGCCACAGCAGCGGCTTCCAACCCGATATAGCCGCCGCCGATAATCAGGACCTTTTTGCCAGCCGTAAACTGCGGGGCCATGGTGTCGGCATCGTTCAGATCGCGCACGGTAAACACGCCGTCGAGCATGCCGCCGATCGCGGCAGGCAGGGTTCGCGGGTGCGCGCCAGTCGTAAAGGCAAGGTGATCGTAGGTGAGCGTGTCGCCGTTTGAAAGGGTCACGGTCTTGGCCTGCGCATCGACATCAACCGCCCGTGTATCAAGCTGCAAGCTGATATTATGCTCGCCGTAATAGGACGCAGGACGCAAATAAAGCCGCTCTTCCGCCATCTCGCCCAAGAGATAAGCCTTCGACAGCGGCGGGCGTTGGTAAGGCGGCACAGGTTCGGCGCCAACAAGGGTGATTTCACCGTCGAAACCTTCGGTCCGCAGCTTGGCGACCAGTGACGATCCGGCCTGTCCGGCCCCGATAACGACGATATGTGTCATGTAAATAATCCTCACCGCTGGTCTATACTTGACGTGACCCTATATGGGAGGATGCGCCGGACGCAATTCCCAAACGAGGACAATTCATATGACGATTACGACAGGGGCTCTTTTGCCTGATGCGACACTGCTGCAAATGGGGGCATCTGGCCCCGAAAGCTTAAGTCTGAGCGAGAAATTGACGGGCCGAAAGGTTGTGATTTTTGGCCTGCCGGGTGCGTTTACAAGAACCTGCTCGTCTGCCCATTTGCCCAGCTTTATGCGCACGATTGACCAATTTAAGGCCAAAGGCGTGGACGAGGTGATCTGCATTTCCGTCAATGATCCGTTTGTGATGGACGCGTGGTCAAAGGCGACAGGCGCTGATGTTGCCGGGATCACGATGCTGAGTGACCCGATGTCAGAATTCACCACCGATATCGGCATGAATTTCACGGCTCCCGCTGTTGGTTTTGTGAGCCGGTCCAAGCGCTATTCCATGCTGGTCGACAACGGCATTGTCACAATCCTCAACGAGGAACCCGCCGGGGGGCAATGCGAGATATCCGCAGGCGAGACGCTGCTCGACGCAATGTAAATGCAAGTGTCGGAGTGGCTACATTTCCGCTCCGGCACGCCACTCGCCCCAGCGCATCACCGCGTTCGCCCCCAGCCATGTCAACGGCTTGGGCGGCAGTTTGACAGGCGGATCCTGCGACATGACTTGGACAAGCATGTTTGTCTGAAGCCCGCTCGCCTGTTCTGCCGCGAGAATACCGTGCAAAGTCCCTTTGGCAGTACCTAATCCGTTCTGACAGCAGGCAGCATAGAGGCCGCTTTCCAGTTCGCCGAAGGCGGGCACGTTGTTGCGGCTCAGGCAAAGCCTGCCGCCCCAGCGAAATTCCATCCCAACAGTGTCTAACATGGGGAAACGCGCGGCAAAGGCCTTATCGTGGTCCCGCCCGACAGAGGCGATCCTGCGGGTCGAAACCTTCATGTTAGGGTCTAAAGTGAACCGATTACGGATGATGACCCGCGCGCCGCCCACACCGTCGATTTTGCGCACCGTGGTGCCGAGCGGGTCGGCAGGCGTGGCCCCCCAAACCCACGCACCGCCAAGCTTGTGTTGCTCGTCATCGGTCAGCGCGCGTGTCATGCTGGCATAGGTAAACACATGCATCAGGCGCCCTGTGAAATGCCCAAAGCTTTCGGCATGTCCATTGACGGCCAATATCACCTTGGGGGCGGTGACCTGCCCTTTAGGGGTCTTGGCGATCCACCCTTTTGCGAGAGAAATCACTGGCGAATTTTCGTAGATTTCGACCCTATCACAGGCCAATCCGCCCGCCAGCCCTCGGATATACTGCGCGGGTTGTAGCATCGCAGTGCCGGGAGTGTAGAGGCCCGATTGATAGTAACACGTCCCAGTAATCTCGCGCATTTGGGCGGCGTCATATATCTCGTGCGGCTCGCGCATGGCGGTTAAATGGGCGGCGTAGTTGATGTTATGCTCGTGGCCTTTTGCAGTTGCTGCTGCGTTGATTTTGCCCGAGGCGACAATCGCCTCTGGGTGCATAGCATATTCAACCGCAGCCTGCTGCGCAAAAGCGATCGCAAAGCGGTTCTCGGCGGTTTGGGCGGCGTCGCGGTCCAAGACTCCGCCGTAGTCTGAGGATGACAGATCGTGCGGCAAATCGATCATGAAGCCGGAGTTGCGCCCTGCCGGCCCTGAGGCTAATTCGCGGGCCTCTAGCACCACGATGCGGTCTTGCGGGTGGAGTTGGCGCAAGCGACGCGCGGCTGACAGGCCCGCGAACCCCGCCCCGATGATGAGCCAGTCGGCGGTGATTTTCCCTTCAAGGGACGGCTCTCCTGCCCTGACAGGCAGTATCGCGTTCCATGCCGCAGGGCCGGGGTCAACAGGGAGGCGCCGGACTTGCATCAGAGGTCTTGGTTCAGCGCATCTGCAGCGGGGATTTCCCGCTCGCGTCGCGCGATATAGTCCAGCAGGGCCTCATTCACAGCTGGGTCTAACTTGGGTTCTTCATAGTCCCCGAGCATGTCTTTCGCCCGCTTGATCGCCCGCTCGTTGATCTCGACCGAGCCTTCGGCCTGCCATTGTTCAATCGAGTTATTGTCGAACATTTCGGGCATGAAGAACGCGCGTTGGAAGTTTTCCAGCGTATGGGGGTGCCCCAGATAGTGACCGCCCGGTCCCACGTCGCGCACCGCTTGCATGGCCTCGTCAAAATCATCCCAGCGCACGCCCTCGGCCATCCGGTAGGCCATTGCGCATTGTTCTGCATCGACGATGAATTTTGCTATCGAGCAATGCATGCCCGCCTCGTTCCAGCCTGCCGAGTGCCAGATGTAATTGGCCCCCGACATCATCACGGCCATCAGGGTTGTGGCGCTTTCATAGCCTGCCTGCGCGTCGAATGTTTTCGCCCCGCCTAGCGTATTCGACGTCCGCCAAGGCACATTGTAGAAGCGCGCCATTTGCCCGATCATCATGTTCATGAGACTGATTTCCGGCGTGCCTGCCATCGGCGCGCCCGATTTCATCGAGACGGTCGACAGGTAGTGCCCGTAGATCGCAGGGCAGCCTTTGCGCACGACTTGGGTATAGGCCAGCGCAGACAGCGCCTCGGCGTTCAGCTGCGCCACGGTGGGTGCGACAGATGCGGGTGTATTGGCGCCGCCCAGCACAAACGGCGAGCAAAGCACTGGTTGGTTCCGCTTACAAAATGCGCGCATCGCGCCGAGCATGGTTTCGTCCCAGACCAGCGGCGAGTTGCCGTTGCAGTTGCCCGTCACAACGGGATGGCTGTCGATATAGCCTTCGCCGAACAGGATATCGCACATTGCCATCACGTCTTCGGCGTTTTTCGGGCTGGTCGTCATGCCCATAAACGTCTTGTCAGAATGCTTCATCGAGGAATAGGTGATCCGCAAATGGCGCTGCGAAATCGGGTGGTCGTAGGGCTCGACAATGTGGTGCGCCGACGAATGGATCGCGGGGAGCATGTGGCTCAGCTTGTGGAAATTCGCGAGGTCATCCAGCGTCGGGTTTCGCCGCTTGTCCTCAAGATCGCGCAGGAACGGTGCGCCCGTCATCGGCACAAAGATCGAGTGATCATTACCAAAGGGTAGGTTATTCTTCGGGTTGCGCGCATGATAGGTGAAGGTCGCGGGAATCGTCGAGATCAACTCGCGGACCAGCGCGCGGTCGAGATAAACCCGCTCGCCCACGACTTTGGCGCCTGCGCGTTTCCAGTCCGCCAGCGCAATATCATCGCGGAAATGAACGCCGACGTTTTCCAAAATATCCATCGACGCGTTGTCGATTTTGAGCACCTGTTCGGCGTTCATCATCTCTGTCACGGGCAGCTTGCGCTTGAGCGCCGGCAGCATGTTCGTGTCCCTTACAGCACGTTGCGCTTGCCGCGCTCCACGTCCACGCCGGACGGTGCCAAGTGCATCTACGCTCATGCGACATTATCTCCGTCTGCGGGATCTGTCAGGTCGATCCAGATTGTTTTGAGTTCGGTGTATTGATCGTGGGCGTGCACGCCGTTATCGCGTCCACCAAAACCCGATTGTTTGTAGCCGCCAGAGGGCGTCGTGATGTCGCCCTCGCCGTAGCAGTTGATCGTCACCGTGCCTGCCTTGATGTCGCGGGCCGCGCGGATGCCGCGGCGTCCGTTGGCGGTGAACACAGCAGCGGCTAGGCCGTAAGGCGTGTCGTTGGCCACGGCAATGGCCTCGTCATAGGTGGCCACTTCGATCACGCTCAGGATCGGGCCGAATATCTCATCCGTGGCCTTCGCTTCGCCCGCTTCGACCTCGTAGATCGAAGGTTGCACAAAGGGCCCGTCGGCCGTGCCGCCAGCCAATGCCGAGCCCTTGAGATAGCCCGCAACCTTGGCGCAATGTTCGGCGTCAATCAGCGCGCCAAGATGGTTTGTCGGATCCAAAGGATCGCCAATCCGCATCTCGCGGGTCCGTGCGATGATCCGCGCCAAAAGCGCATCTTTGACGCCCGATTGCACGATCAGTCGCGAAGTGGCCGAGCAGTTTTCGCCCATGTTCCAGAACGCCGCATTCACGATATGTCCCGCAACAGAGTCTAAATTCTCGGCGTCATTCAAGACGATGGCAGGGTTTTTGCCGCCACATTCCAGCACAATCTTTTTAAGGTTGCTGTCGGCGGAGTAGCGCAAGAACCGCTTGCCGGTTTCCGTCGATCCGGTGAAGCTGACCATATCCACGTCCATATGCAGGCCAAGCGGTTCACCCACGGTCGGCCCATCACCGGGCAGCACTTGCAGCACGCCGCGCGGCAGGCCTGCTGCCATCGCCAGTTCAGCTACGCGCAGCGCGGTGAGCGTCGTTTGCTCGGCGGGTTTCACAATCACCGAACAGCCCGCCGCGAGCGCAGGCCCGATCTTCCACGCCAGCATCATCAGCGGGAAATTCCACGGCAGGATCGCGGCCACCACACCAATCGGTTCGCGGACGATCATTGCAATGGCGTCGTCGCCCGCAGGAGCCGTTTGGTCGTAGATTTTATCAATCGCTTCGGCGTGCCATTTGATCGTGTTGATCGTCTCTGGCACGTCGATGGTTGTGCAATCAAGGATCGGTTTGCCGCTATCAAGTGACTCTAACACAGCCAATTCGCGCGCATTGCGCTGGATCAACTTTGCGAGTTTGACAAGCACGGCCTTGCGGTCAGCGGGGTGCATTTTCGCCCAATGCCCCTCGTCAAACGCGGCGCGCGCGCGCGCGACGGCAAGGTCCACATCCTCGGCGTTGCTAGTCGCAATCTCGCAGATCACATTGCCTGTGGCAGGGTTGATCGTCGGCATCTTTGGGCCGCGTCCTGCCTGAAACTTCCCATCAATAAACGGCGCACGGGGCGGGTCCAACTCGGCGGCAATCGCTTTATATTCGGCGTGTGAAAGCAATTCGGTCATTGGGCCTCTCCTGTGATGGCGGCGATTGTGGTGTTCATGGTGCGGATCACTTGCTCTAGCTCGCGCTTGTCGTCCTTGTTGAGCGGTTGCAGCGGGCGTCGCACGATACCGGCATCAATGCCACGCAGGGTGAGGCCGTACTTGATGCATTGCACAAATTTGCCGCCTTGTTCGAGGACGCGCATCAGGGGCAGCATTGCCGACATGATCGCGCGGCCCTTGGTGAAATCACCCTCAACCGCGCAGGCCTGATACAGTGCGATATGCGCCTTTGGGGCAAAGTTAGACCCGGCACAGACCCAAGATCGCGCACCCCAAGCAAAGAACTCAAGTGCCTGATCATCCATCCCGCAAGACAGCTGGATTTGCGGATAATCGCGCGCCAGCATATGCAGGCGGTTCGGATCACCAGAGCTTTCCTTGATCGCGCAAAAGTTCGGCGAACGGCCCAAACGATCCAGCGTTTCCTCGTCCATATTCACCGACATCCGGCCCGGATAGTTATAGAGCATTGCAGGCAGGTTCGCGGCCTTATCAATCGCCAGCGCATGCAGCGCAATCTCGCGGGCGGTGGGGTAGGCGTAGGGCGGCGTGGCGATCAGCAGAGCGTCTGCGCCCGCCTTTTTCGCGGCCAACGCATAGATAATGCTGTCTTCGGTGCGGATGGCGCCGGTCCCGATAATCATCGGTACACGGCCCGCAATCAGGCCCGCGCCGCGGTCCATCATCTCAAGGCGCTCTTCCATCGACTGGGCGTAATATTCGCCCGTCGTGCCCGCGATAATCAACCCATGCACACCGCTCTCGATCAGGAAATCAATCGTCTGTTTCAGAGCCACTTCATTGAGGCTGAAATCGTCGTGATAGGGGGTCACGACGGGCGTGTAGATACCTTCAAACTGCATGGCGGCGGTCTTTCATTGAGATCACATCAAGGGGGAGAGGGTCAGGGCGCACGAACCGTTCAATCCGGTCGCGCGACAGATCCCAATGCTGAAGCGTCAGGTCGATGGCCAGTGCAGGTTCCTGCGCCTCAATTACGGAAATCATCGCGTCATGTTGATCGCTGGCTTTGGTCACAAGCATCGTCTCGGCCGGAGAGGCGGGGCGGTAAAACGTCTGGCTCAAACGGGTGTGATCGATCAGCATGCGGTTCAGGCTCGCCACCAGATAGGGGTTATGGGCCATCGCCCCGATCTGGGCGTGAAAGGCATGATTGTGCAGGGCGGCCTCACCTGCTTGGCTCGATTTCGTAGCACGGGCAAAGCGCGCTTGAATGTCGCGTAACGTATCGAGTTGGGCACCCGTCCGGTTCTCGGCGGCGAGGCTTGCGATATTGGCATAGACCAGCGGCGCGGTCTGGAAAAACACACGCATCACGCCGAAATCCATCGAAGCGACCTTCGCCCCGCGGTTGTCGGTAATCGTCAGAAACCCTTCACCCGCCAATCGTTGTAAAACCTCACGCAAAGGCGTGCGCGAAATGCCGTAGTGGTCGGAGAGGCGCAGTTCGTCCAGATCAGACCCTGGTGCTATATCAAGCGACAGGATGCGATTGCGCAGATCGTCAAGGCATTGGATTTTGGCCGAACCAGACATGGAAATTCTCCCTCTGGATTGGAATGTATACAAAGATTATACAAAGAGGCCGGCGCGAAAGCGACATGACAGCGGTCTGCAGTGTCGGAAACGATTACTCTTCGGGGGCGCGCACAAATGTCCGTGTCGGGAACGGAATATCGATTCCGCCTGCGTCAAAAGCCTCTTTGATCTCGCGCTTGATATCGGCCTGATAGGCGAAATAATCCACGCGATCACACCAGACCCGCACCAGAAAATCGACAGAACTGTCATTCAGCGCATTGACCTGCACAAAGGGGTCTGGCTCTGCATGGCTGCGCGGATCGGCGGCGATCACGTCGCGGATGATCTGCTCGGCCTTGGCCAGATTGGCCCCATACCCTACCCCGAAAACCCATTCTGCACGGCGGGTGTTGTAGATCGAATAGTTTGTGATCGTGTTGCCCCAAACCTGAGAGTTGGGGATGATGATCTGCACGTTATCAGGCGAGGCAAGCTCAGTGAAGTTCAGCGTGATCTCTTTGACCGTGCCTTGCATCCCGTTGACCACAACAAAATCGCCCAGCTTGATTGGCCGGAAGAAAATGATCATCACGCCAGCGGCCACGTTGGACAGCGTGCCTTGTAACGCCAAGCCAATCGCAAGGCCCGCCGCGCCGATCACGGCCACAAAAGAGGTCGTCTGAATGCCAAAGGTATTGAGTACAAACAGGAAGGCAAAGCCGGTGATCACATAGCTGGTGATATTGCCCAGAAAGTTGAAGAGCGTCTCGTCAAGGTGCCGGTTGGCCTGCCCCAGTCGCACTATCCGCTTGCGCGCCCAGCGTCCGATCATCATACCAACGATCAGAATGGCAATCGCCGTCAGCACATTGCCGATGATCGACGCCAAGAATTCGAGGGTCATCAGATCGGCGAGCGATTTGCCGTTCCAGATTTCCTTGTGTAGTAGTTCGGTCACGTTACTCTCCTGCGAGTTTGTCCATTTTGGCTGCCAATTTCACGTCTCGTGCTGAAAGGCCATTCACATCATGGCTCGTCAATGTCACCTCTACGGTCTTATAGACGTTCGACCATTCGGGATGGTGATCCCATTTCTCGGCCCAAAGGGCGGCTTTGGTCATAAAGCCGAAAGCCTCTATAAAGTTCCGAAAAACGAAAGCTTTGTGGATCGCGTCGCGCCCCTCGACCAGCGCCCATCCCTGCGCAAAGAGGGGCGCAAGGTCCGTATCGCGGTCTGTCAGAATATCGCTCATGGCTGTTCCTCTATGTTTGCTTTGCGGAAAGGGCCGTAGCTGGTCAGCACCTCAATCTCGTGATCAATAGCATTACGTTCGGCTTTTAAATACCGCGCAATCGCCTCGCGGAAACCCGCGTCGCCAAACCAATGCAGCGAATGGGTGGTATGCGGCAAATACCCGCGCGCCAGCTTATGTTCGCCCTGCGCGCCGGCCTCGACGCGGGTCAAGCCATGGGCAATCGCATAGTCGATCGCGGTGTAGTAGCAGAGCTCAAAGTGCAGACAGTCGTGGTGCTCGGTGCAGCCCCAATAGCGCCCGTAAAGCGTATCGCGCCCAATGAAGTTGAGCGCGCCCGCGACAGGCACGCCATCGCGGATAGCAAGGGCCAGCAGGATGTCATCACGCAACCGCTCTTGCGCGAGGTCGAAAAACGCACGGGTGAGGTAGGGCGACCCCCATTTGCGCGCGCCCGTATCTTGGTAGAACTGCCAGAAATAATCCCAATGCGCAGGCTGGATCTGATCGCCCGTCAGCATGACAATCTCCCCGCCAAAGGATTGCGCTGCGGCCCGCTCTTTGCGGATATTCTTGCGCTTGCGGCTGGACAGACTGTTCAGAAAACCATCGAAGGTCTCATAACCCTCATTGACCCAGTGAAACTGCTGGCCGATCCGCGGCATCAGGCCCATTTCCGCCCCCGCCAGCGCCTCGGCCTCGGTGCAAAACGTCGTATGGATGGACGAGACCTCATTGTCCGCCGCGATCTGCACCGCCCCTTGGATCAGCGCCGACATGCCCACGATGTCAAATCCTTCGCGGGTCAAAAAGCGACGGCCCGTTGCGGGTGTAAATGGCACGGCGATCTGATGTTTCGGGTAGTAGTTTCCGCCCGCGTTCTCATAGGCCTGCGCCCAATTGTGGTCGAACATATATTCGCCTTGGCTATGCGACTTGGCATAAAGCGGGGCAACGGCGATCACTTGCCCGTTTTGCACGGCGCGCAAATAACGCGGCTGCCAGCCAGAGCGCCCCCCGACCGATCCGCTTTCCTCGAGCGCCTGCAAAAAGCGGTAGGTCGTGAATGGATCAACGGGCCGCCCCTGCGCATCTTCAGGACAGGCACAAGCGTCCCAATCGGCTTGCCCGATTTCGGCTATGCTGTTGTGGGTGCTGATTTCGATGAGGCTGCTCATGGCATGTAACTTGGGGGGAGATGGGCCCGCGTCAAGCCAAGTACTGCTCAAAGGTGATGTTATCGGCCACTTTGCGGGCGTCCGCTTCAACTTCCGCAGATTTCACCGTCCAACACAGAATCGCTGCTCCCTCGGCCTTGAGCGCGGAAATGCGGGGCGCGCAGAGATCCGCAACATTATGGCTGACAAAACCGGATCCCGTCCGCGCATAGTCAGGAATGGCGCGCAGGGCCTCTCGTGTGGATTGCGGCAACAGCGGCCAGTCGTCCGACGTAAAGGGATCGGTGACGATGCCGCGGGGCGCCTCTGGCAACAGCTGCGCCATTTCCGCGGTGGCATATGGATTAAATGACATCACGGCAAACGGACCTGCGTAACCGCGTAAGCAATACGCGGCCGCTTCACCCAAAGGCCCGATGTTCGGCCCCATTTGCCCGTCTTGATCCTTGATCTCGATCAGCAGCGGCACGCGCCCGTCGACCAGCGTCAGAACCTCCGCCAAAGTCGGAATTCCGTCGCCATCATGCAGGAGCGGAATTGTTCCCAAATCGGCGGCTGTATGTTGCGCGACCGCACCTTTGGCCGCCGTTAATCGCCCAAGGTCATAGTCGTGAAATACCATGGCCACGGCATCTCGGGACAATTGCAGGTCCAACTCGATGCCGTAACCCGCGTCCATCGCCGCTTGAAACGCCTTGCGACTGTTTTCCGCGCGACCTGCATTTTTGTCGTGCAGGCCACGGTGCGCCAGAGGGCGGCTTAAAAAGACCTCGGGCAGCCTCATTTGATTGTAAAGATCGCTTCGATTTCAACAGCCACGCCAAGCGGTAGGCTCGCCGCGCTGACGGCAGAGCGGGCATGACGCCCCTGATCGCCAAGGGCCTCAACCATAAAATCAGAGGCACCGTTGATCACTTTGGGCTGGTCGATGAAATCGGCCGTCGAATTCACGAAGCCTGTCAACTTCACAACGCGTTCAAGCCGGTCAATGTCGCCACCACAGGCGGCCTTGAGTTGTGCAAGCAAGCTGATCGCGCAGGCCTTGGCCGCAGCAGCACCTTGCTCAACGCTCATATCTTCGCCCAGCTTCCCAAGGATCAGCCCGTCCGGCCCTGCCGAAATCTGCCCAGAGACGTAAACAGTTTTACCGTCCACGACAAACGGGACGTAATTCGCTGCAGGGGCGGGCGCATTCGGGAGCGTAACGCCCAAAGCGGCGAGTTTCGTTTCAATGGCACTGGTCATAATCTAGCCTCTCGGTTGCATTTAAATGCAGGCTATCCAGACACTGACCCAAGCGCAATCAGGACTCGCGGAATGCTTTGGCGAAATAGTCGGCCAGTGGTTTCAGGAGATAGTCCATCGGGCTACGATCTGCTGTCCGCACAAAGGCCTCTACCGGCATCCCCGGAATTAGGATCATGTCCTCAGGCAGCCGTGCGATTTCGCCTTCGTTCAATTGCACTTCGGTTTGGTAATAGGACATCCCCGTTGCGTCATCCTGAAAAATGTCTGCCGATACCAGCGTGACGGTGCCCATCAATTCAGGCGTGCGGCGCTGGTCAAACGCGGAAAAGCGCAACGTCACATCTTGGCCTAGGTGGATTTGGTCAATATCCGTCGGGCGCACCCGCGTCGCAATCACCAGCGGGCGGTCTTGCGGGACAAGAAACATCACAGGATCAGCGGGCCGAATAACAGAGCGGGGCGCGAACACTTGCAGGCCGTAGACAATGCCGGACACGGGCGCGCGCATGTCCAAGCGGTCAAGCTGGCGCGTCAATGTGCGGCGGCGTTCAGATAGCTCAAGCTCGTTATATTGCAGGTCGCGTAGCCGTGTGATTGCCTCTTCGCGGCGGGTCGTCGCGAGGGTCAAAACCTGAATTTCGATCTCGGTCATTCGCTCTGCGGCTTGAGCCGCTGCTGCCGTCAATTCGCCCATTCGGCCGAGCAGGCTCGCCTCATCGCGCTGCAATGCAAGCACACGGCTGGCTTGCACCAATTGCTGATCCAAAAGCTTTTGCTGGTCGCCGAGTTCTTTGCCCAGCAATGTACTTTGCGTGGCGAGGGCAGATTGTTGGGCCGCGATCCCTTCAAGCTGGCTGGCGATTTGGGCGCGCTGGATATCAAGCTGCTCAGTGGCGCGCTCGGTGCTCTCCAAACGGGCCTCAAACAGGCGCTTTTGCCCCTCCATCAACTCGGGGCCAGTCGGCGCCGCGACCAAAACAGGGTCAAAAGAGATATCATCAACGCCATCACGTTCGGCATCAAGCCGGCCACGGCGTGCCATGATTTCAAAGAGCTGGCCTTCAACAACGGCCAGTTCCGATTGCAGAATACTTGCATCAAGGCGGATCAACAGATCGCCTTCGGCAACTGTATCGCCCTCATCGACGACGATCTCCGCCACAACGCCACCATCGGGGTGTTGAATAACCTGACGATTGCGGTCGACTTCGATTTGACCAGAGGCAATAACAGCCCCCGTGATCTGGGCCATCACAGCCCAAGTGCCAAAGCCGACGACCAGCAGCAAAAGCGCCAAAAGACCGAGGGTCATCGGGCCGCGAGTTGACCATCGTTTGTTGGGATCAACTGTTTGGTTCATCACGATACACCCGCACCTTTGCCAGCCGCGCGGACAATCTCGTCGCGGTTCCTGGTCACTTCGCGCAACACGTCATCCTTGGGGCCATAGGCCCGCTTTGTGCCATTCTCAAGCACCAGCAAAGTGTCGCAATGAAAGATCGCATCAGGCCAATGGGCCATCACAAAGACGATCCCGCCAGCAGCCTTTTGCATTTGGACAGCCTGATTGAGCGCGGCCGATCCGTTGTTATCAAGGTTCGAGTTCGGCTCATCAAGGACAAGGACAACAGGGTCGCCATACATCGCACGGGCCAGCCCGATACGTTGGATTTGACCGCCAGACAGCTGACCGCCTGTCGCGGTGACACGGGTATCATAGCCATCGGGCAGTTTGAGGATCATGTTGTGGGCGTCCGCTTTTTGGGCGGCCTTCACCACAAGCGCGTCATCAGGGGTTAGTGACATGCGCGCGATATTCTCTTTGACCGTGCCGTCGAAGAGCTGCACGCGTTGCGGCAAATAGCCGATGTGCTGGCCCAGAACATCAGGGTCATATTGATCCAGTGATGCCCCGTCCAGACGGATCTTTCCGCCCGCAGGTTTCCAAACCCCCGTGAGCGCGCGCGCCAGTGTCTATTTGCCCGCACCCGACGTGCCGATAATGCCAACGGCTTGGCCCGGTTCAACGGTAAAGCTGATCATGCGCAGCGTGGCCTGCTGCCCCCCAGGAGGAAGCATTGTCACCTGATCAGCGATCAAGCGGGCGACAGGCTTTGGCAGGTTTGTGCGCGGCTGATCGACGGGGACGTTGCCGAGCAAAGTCGAGAGTTTGCGCCAACCTTCGCGCCCCTTTTGGAACACGGCCCATTGGCCGACAATCATCTCGATCGGCGCAAGGCCCCGGCCAAGCAAGATCGACCCTGCGATCATCGCGCCGGGCGTCAACTCGCCTTGCAGCACCAGATAGGCCCCAAGGCCAAGCATCGCGGACTGCAAAAACAGACGGAATGCTTTGGTCAGCGCAGTGAAAGTACCTGCCGCATCTGCGGCCCCGATTGTCGCGTCAAGCGATGCGCCGCGTGCGATCTGCCAGCGATCAAAGGCGGCACCGCGCATCCCCAGTGAATGCACCATCTCGCTCTCGGACCTGATCTGCGCGCCGAGGGTCTCGGAGGCAAATGACGTGGCATTGGCGCGCTCAAGCGGGGCGCGGGTGGTCGCTTGGTTCAAAAGCGCAACTAAAAGCAGCACAAGTGCGCCCACCAAGGCGAGGATCCCCATCAGCGGGTGAAACACGAAAATACCCATGAAGAACAAGGGCGCCCAAGGCAGATCGAAAACGGCCATCAAGGCAGGTGAGGTGATGAGGCGTTGCACGGCTTCCAAATCACGCAAACCCGTCGCTGCCTCGCGCGGTGCACGGTGGAGCG
This sequence comes from Yoonia sp., assembly GCA_029252195.1. GTDB lineage: Bacteria > Pseudomonadota > Alphaproteobacteria > Rhodobacterales > Rhodobacteraceae > Yoonia. The sequence goes on along the minus strand of JAQXBV010000013.1, from coordinate 8,903 downwards.
TCGTGGCTTTGAGCACCGCCGCAAAAACACGGCGGTCCATTTGCGCCTGAAAGCGTGCCCCGATGCGGCCCATCACGCGCCGCCGGACAAAATCCAAAATCCCCATGCAACCATAAAGAAACGCGACCAAGACCGACAGCGCGATCAAGGTCTCGATCGACCGTGACCCAAGCACGCGGTCATAGACGTTGAGCATGTAGAGTGGGCCTGCGAGCATCAGCATGTTCACAAAAAAGCTGAACAGGCCGACCAGCCAGTATAACGCGCGGCTTTCACTACGGGCTTTTATGAGTTCTGCCCTGCCGCGGGCTGTGAGTTCGTCTGACATGTGTTTTGGGTCGCCTCAATTGATATGCATGCGTTTATAGTGTCGCAGCCTATAGAAAAATACGCTGCAGTTAACGGGTTATCGTCTTTGTTCGGATAATCATCGCCATTAAGTCACATTGTACCTATACAAGAAGGGCCTTCAGGGGGGCTTTATCAATGACGGAGTGCTGAAAATGCGGCTGAAATGCAATTATCCATCATGTGCAGTCGCAGTTGCTATAACCACGATCTTGCCTGTTGCATTGGCAGCCGACCCATACGACGGGGTGTATAAACAAGCTGCAAATGCGGAGTGTTCTCTTGTTGGTGTCGACGGCGGCTCCTTGAAAGTTGAAAATGGGATTTTTTACGGGGTCGAGGTCGAATGCCGCATGACAAGTCCGGTCAGCGTCAACGACATGGATGCCACACTTTACACCATGCAATGTTCAGGCGGTGACCAGATATGGACCGAAAGGGCGATGTTGATGCTCAACAAACAGGCTGACGGAATTATTATGGTCTGGAATGGCTATGCCTTTGTTTATGACCGCTGCGCGGACCCGTCTTAATTACCCCCTCCAAAGATCGTATCGAGCACGTTCAAAATTGTATGATCCTGCGGTTGATTGGTGGTGCCGCCAGTAATGACGGGGGCAGAGGTCGCTGTGGCCGTTGGCGCATCCATAGGCAGGGGTACGGGTGTGCGGCCATCAAGGACGCGGGTCATGGTTTCACGCCAGATATCCGCAGGTAGCCCGCCGCCGGTCACGCCCTTGAGCGGGCTGTTGTCGTCATAGCCCATCCAGACGCCTGTCACATATTCCCCCGTAAAGCCGATGAACCACGCATCGCGCGCGGCAGAAGTGGTGCCGGTTTTGCCGGCTATCTCCCAGCCGTCGATCTTGGCCCGTCCGCCTGTGCCCTCTTCGACAACGCGGCTCATCATCCAAGTCAGTTCCCGTGCCGCTTTTTCTTGAATGACGCGCTCGCCGATGCCTGTGCCTGCGCTGTCCATCAAAGGCTCTGTGTCGCCCTGAAAGCGCAGATCAATCAAACCATAGGGGGTCACGGCAGAGCCACCGTTTAGGATGCCCGCATATGCACCCGTCATTTCGATCAATGTGCTTTCCGACGCACCTAGCGCCAATGCGGGGCCTGCGGCAAGGTCGCTCTCGATCCCGAAGGCGGTGGCGACATTGCGGACGATCTCTCGGCCCATTTGCTCCGCCAGTACAACTGCGGGGATGTTGCGGCTTTCGCGGAGGGCATGCGTCAAGGTCACAGGACCTTTAAACTCTTTGTCATAGTTCGCAGGGCACCAGTCACCAGAGCCGCGAATGAACCAGCACGTCGGCACATCGTTGACCATTTCATTTGGCTGCATGCCCAGTTCAAGAGCAGTGGCATAGACAAACGGCTTAAACGCAGAGCCCGTCTGGCGGCGGGCTTGGGTGGCGCGGTTGAAGGCACCAGCGACAGTGCTGTCACGGCCCCCAACCATAGCGCGCACGGCACCATCCGCAGACATCACCACAATTGCGGCTTCCGCCTTGGAGCCGTCGCTGACCTTTTCGCTGAAGATATAGGTCAGCGCATCTTCGGCAGCACTTTGAATGCGTTGGTCGATGGTTGTGTGAATGATCACGTCTTCGGTGGTGTTACGGGTGAAAAACTCGGGGCCGCTGGCCATCACCCAATCGGCGAAATAACCGCCTGCGCGCCGCTCGGCTGCGGTAGAGAGGGTTGCGGGGTTAGCGCGTGCCTCGGCGGCGGCAGAGGCAGACAGATAGCCCTGATCCTCCATCAAACCGATCACGATATTCGCATATTCCTGCGCACGCTTCAGGTCGCGCGTTGGCGCGCGGCTGGTCGGCGCGGGCAGCAGGCTCGACAACATTGCGGATTCCGCAGGCGTCAACTGGGCCGAAGATTTGCCGAAATAGCGCTGCGATGCGGCCTCAAATCCACGCGAGCCTGCACCCAGATAGGCGCGGTTCAGATAGATCGTGAGAATCTCGTCCTTGGTATAGGCGACTTCCATCCCCATCGCGAAAACCGCCTCTTTGATCTTGCGCCAAAGGGTCGTGCGACGGCAGTCGTCTTCATAGGCGCGCTCGGTTTCCCAAGTATTGGGGTCAAAAGGCACGCCAAGGCAGAGCAATTTGCCAACCTGTTGCGTGATCGTCGAGCCGCCGTTGCCCGACAAGGGGCCGCGCCCCTCGCGCAGGTTGATCCGGATCGCAGAGGCGATACCGCGTGGCGAAAGGCCAAAGTGGCCGTAAAACCGCTTGTCCTCAGAGGCGACGACGGCGTTCTTGAGGTGCACAGATACAGTGTCGGTCGTGACCATTCCGCCAAATTGGTCGCCGCGCCATGCGAACACTTCGTTTTCGTTGTCTGTCATGGTGACAGATCCGCGCGCGCGCCCGTCAATCACCTCGGTGATTGGGGGCATTTGGCTCGAGAAATAAAACACACCCACGGCAAGGATGGCCGTCAGCACCGCAGCGCCGCGCCACATCAGTCGCAAGATGAACATCAGAACAAACCGGACAAGCCCGACAACCATCGCAATCAGCCAGCCTATCGGGCCACGGCGCACCTTTGGCTTGGCCGCCTTGCGTGACGCACGCTTTTTGGGCGCAGGCGTTTTTGGCGGCGGCGCATCGGAGTAGCGCCGTTCGGCGACCAATTTAGGGCGGTTGTTATCGTTATTGCTCATGCTCTGCCTAAGTGACGTTTGCGTCCATTTTTTCCCACCATAACCACATTGTTCGGGAATGTTTAGAAGAAGAAACCGACATGGCTGCTTTAGATACCGCCTAATATTTGGTCAATTAGGGTAATTTGTGCAAAAATTGTGCAATGGCGTGAGCTTTAGGTGCTTTTTGCCCCCTCGGAATCATTGCTGCATGTGCAGCAAAAGGGTTGGATCATCTCCAAGCGGATCGGCATGCGGTCGATCTAGCGATGTGTAACGACAAGGGGAAGACCGTGAAATTTATCATTGCAACAATCAAACCGTTCAAGCTTGAGGAGGTGCGTGTCGCCCTCACTTCCGCTGGCGTGCGCGGCATGATGGTGTCGGAAATCAAAGGGTTCGGGACGCAGTCGGGCCACACTGAAATCTATCGCGGCGCAGAATACGCTGTGAACTTTGTGCCCAAGATCAAGCTTGAAATCGTTGTTGCCGACAACATGGCCGAGCAGGTCGTCAGCACCATCGCAGCAGCCGCCAAGACCGACAAAATCGGTGACGGCAAAATCTTTGTCCTCGACGTGGAAAGCGCACTGCGTGTGCGGACCGGCGAGATGAACGACGAAGCGCTTTAAGGTGCAAAAGGGGAAAAACATTATGACACTACTGAAATCAATCACAGTCGGGACGGGTCTTGCTCTTTTGCCAACACTCGCCTTGGCGCAAGACGTCGAATATGCGCCACTGGCTGACACGCAATTCATATTCAACACCTTGTTGTTCCTTATCGGCGGCTTCTTGGTGTTCTGGATGGCTGCGGGCTTTGCGATGCTCGAAGCAGGCCTTGTGCGTTCCAAGAACGTGACCACACAGCTGACCAAAAACATCGCTTTGTTTGCGATTGCGGGGCTTATGTTTTGGCTCATGGGCTATAACATTATGTATCCGGGCGAAGGCAACTGGATCATCGACGGGGTCTTTGGCTCGATCGGGCCAAAAGACATCAAGACAGAGATCGACGCGGGCGGCTATTCGAACGCATCCGACTTCTTCTTCCAGTTGATGTTCTGTGGCGCAACCGCATCCATTGTTTCGGGCACTTTGGCCGAGCGGATCAAACTTTGGCCTTTCCTCGGATTTGTCGTGTTGCTGACAGGCGTGATCTACCCTGTTGAGGCAAGCTGGCAGTGGGGCGGCGGTTGGTTGTCCGCTGCTGGGTTCTCCGACTTCGCAGGCTCCACACTCGTGCACGCAGCAGGTGGTTTCGCAGCCCTCGCAGGTGTCCTGATCCTCGGTCCACGTATCGGCAAGTATAAGGACGGTCGCGTTGTGCCAATGCCGGGTTCCAACCTTGCCCTTGCAACATTGGGCACATTCATTCTGTGGCTCGGTTGGTTCGGCTTTAACGGTGCATCCCAACTTGCGATGGGCACGATTGAAGACGCAGATGCCGTCGCTCAGATTTTCGTGAACACCAACATGGCGGCCTCTGCCGGTGCAGTTGTGGCGATGATCCTGACGCAGGTTCTCTACAAGAAGGTCGATTTGACGATGGTTCTCAACGGCGCGCTTGCTGGTCTGGTGTCCATCACAGCCGGTCCGCTTGACCCGACTATCTTTGGGGCCATCTGGATTGGTGCCATTGGTGGTGTGATCGTGGTCTTTGCGGTGCCGTTCCTCGACAAGCTCAAGATCGATGACGTTGTCGGTGCGATCCCTGTACACCTTCTGGCGGGCTTTTGGGGGACGATGGCGGTGCCATTCTACACCGAAGGCACCAGCTTTGTGACGCAGTTCATCGGTTTCGCGGCAATCGGCGTGTTTGTCTTCTTCGTCAGCTTGGTTGGCTTCGTTGTCCTGAAGGGCCTCTTTGGCATCCGTGTCTCTGAAGAAGACGAGATCAAGGGCTTGGATTTGTCCGAGCTTGGGATGGAAGCCTATCCTGAGTTTTCACGCGGTTAACCACGCCTCGTAGTGATCCGATTGACCCGGGCGTTCGCGCCCGGGTTTTTTGTTGCGGGAGTGATGGGTTAAAACCCATCCTACGGTGTGTTGTGCAAGAACATGCGAAAAATTATGGATTATGCGCAAGAAACTTTCTAAATTTGCTCAATCGTCCGCAAACTTCACGACAAAATTCTGCTTTAGCCGCGCAATTGTTGCGACAATCAAGATTCTCATTCAATCTCACGGAGCGCGCCTATGATACAGACACCTTACCTCTTGTTCCTCGGCGATGCCCCCGACCAGCTTTCAGCGAAAGTTGCGCAAGGGATCAAGGATTGGCGCCCCGAGAATGCAGTCGGCCAGTTGCGTATGGCAAACTGTGGTGCCAGTGTTGGTCTTGCGGATTTGACCTTGGCCGAAGCCAAAGCGGCTGGCGCAAAGACGCTGGTGATCGGTGTTGCCAATCGGGGCGGTGTGATTTCTCCGGCATGGAAAGATGTTCTGATCGCGGCTTTGGCAATGGGATTTGACATTGCGTCTGGCTTGCACAACTTGCTGCGCGACGAAAACGACCTTGTTGCCGCAGCGGGTGTGAATGGGCGCAGCCTCTTTGACGTGCGTATTCCCACGGTCGCCTATCCGATTGCCAATGGGAAAAAGCGAATGGGCAAGCGGTGTTTGGCCGTGGGGACGGATTGTTCGGTGGGCAAGATGTACACAGGGCTCGCGATGGATGCAGAGATGCAAAGGCGGGGTATGAAATCGACGTTTCGTCCGACGGGTCAGACGGGGATTCTTATCACTGGTGGTGGCGTGCCGCTGGATGCGGTCATTGCTGATTTTATGGCGGGTGCGGTGGAATATCTGACGCCCGACAATGATGCCGACCATTGGGATCATATCGAAGGGCAGGGCAGTCTGTTTCACGTCTCTTATTCTGGTGTCACGATGGCCTTGATCCATGGCGGCCAGCCTGATGCGCTGGTTCTCGCACATGAGCCGACCCGTGCTCATATGCGGGGTTTGCCAGACTATAAGCAGCCAAGTCTTGCTGAATTGCGTGATTTGTCGTTGAAGGTGGCCAGGATTGCGAATCCGGAGTGTAAGGTGATCGGGGTTTCCGTAAATACCCAGAACATAGCGGCCGACAAATACGAGACTTATTTGGCAGAAATCGAGGCCGAGATGGGGTTGCCGACGGTGGATCCATTCCGTCAGGGTGCGGGTCGTCTGGTGGACGCGCTCGCAGAAATCTAGCAGACTGTTTGATGCTGGCGGGGTGCCGATTTTTCGACGAAAAATCGCGGCCGTCGGCGAAGGTATTTTTGACCAAAAGAAGGCAGTCCCATGCGCATTACAGTCACGGCGGAAAGTTTCAAACTCGCGCAGGTCTTTACCATCAGTCGCGGATCGCGCACACAAGCCGATGTTTTGACCGTCCATGTGACAGATGGCGCGCATCAGGGGCGTGGCGAATGCGTCCCCTATGCCCGTTACGACGAGACATTGGAGAGCGTCGCGGATCAGATCAGGGGGCTGGCTGATGAGGTAACGCGCGAGGGCTTGCAGGCGCTTTTACCCGCAGGTGCTGCGCGCAATGCCGTTGATTGTGCCCTGTGGGATCTGGCGGCCAAACAGGCGGGTAAGCGCGTTTGGGATCTGCTGGGCCTCCCAGTGCCCCGCCCCGAAATCACCGCCTATACGCTCTCGCTCGATACCCCCGACGCGATGCAAATTCAGGCAGCCAAGAACGCCGCCCGGCCGCTACTCAAAATCAAACTCGGCACCCCCGACGACATGGCCCGCCTTGAAGCTGTGCGCCGTGGCGCACCCGAAAGCCGCATTATCGTTGATGCCAATGAAGGCTGGAGCGCGGAGGTTTACGCCGACCTCGCCCCGCATCTGATCCGTCTTGGGGTGCAGATGGTGGAGCAGCCGCTGCCCGCAGGTGCCGACGACATGTTGGCCGAGATCGCGCGCCCCTTGCCAGTCTGCGCCGACGAGGCCTGCCATGACCGTGCCTCGCTACCTGCACTCAAAGGCAAATACGATATGGTCAATATCAAGCTCGACAAGACCGGCGGCCTCACAGAGGCGTTCCTTCTTAAGCAAGCCGCTATTGCGGAGGGCTATGCGGTCATGGTCGGTTGCATGGTTGGCACGTCGCTCGCCATGGCCCCAGCGACCCTTCTGGCGCAGGGTGTGGCCTTTACAGACCTTGACGGCCCGCTTCTTCTGGCCGAAGACCGTGCTGCACCACTGATTTTTGACGAAGCTGGCGTCCATGCACCGACGCCCGCACTATGGGGATAAGCCAATGCGCACAGTCTATTTGAACGGCGAGTATATGCCTGAGACCGAAGCCAAAGTCTCGATCTTTGATCGCGGCTTTCTGATGGCCGATGGCGTTTATGAGGTCACGACTGTTTTGGACGGCAAGCTGATCGATTTTGACGGCCATGCGGTGCGGCTTGCGCGCTCGCTGTCCGAGCTGGACATGGGCAACCCGATCTCGAAAGACGATCTGCTTGCGGTCCACCGCGAACTCATCCGCCTGAACGAGATTGATCAGGGGATGATCTACCTGCAAATCACCCGCGGTGCGCCGAGTGACCGCGACTTTGCCTTCCCGCCCGAAGGGACGCCGCAGACCATCGTGTTGTTCACGCAAAACAAACCCGGTTTGGCCGAGAGCCCTGCTGCCAGGAAGGGCATCAAAGTGATCTCGATCGAAGATCAGCGCTGGGCGCGCCGCGACATCAAAACCGTGCAGCTGCTTTACCCGTCACTGGGCAAGATGATGGCCAAGGCGGCGGGCTGCGACGATGCGTGGATGGTTGAGGACGGCGTCGTCACCGAAGGTACCTCGAACAACGCCTATATTGTGAAGGGCAACACGATAATCACCCGCAACTTGGGTCACGAAATCCTGCACGGGATCACACGGGCCGCTGTGCTGCGCTTTGCCCGCGAGGCGCAGATGACCGTGGAAGAACGCCCCTTCACCATTGCCGAGGCGCAAGAGGCCGATGAGGCGTTTGTCACCTCCGCCTCGACTTTCGTCATGCCCGTTGTGGAAATCGACGGGGCCGCAATCGGCACTGGAACAGTTGGGCCAATCGCCACGCGCTTGCGCGAAATCTATCTCGAAGAGAGCCGCAAGGCAGCGGTATAGTCATAAAAAATGGGCCGCAGGAAATACCTGCGGCCCGATTTTTCGAATAATCGCTGTGTTAGATGCGCACAAGCGTGATGTCCGCTGCCGCCACTTGTGTGGCATTGACCCCGATCAAATACATCACCGGCTCTGTGCCGATCGTGACGTAAGATCCGCTGCCGTCACCGAGGTTGCTAAACCCTAACGTGCCCACGCCGCTTGTTGTCTGGATTACAATGCTTTCCAGCGTCGGATCAAAGTCGTTGATCGCGGTGATGTCAGGATCATCTGCCGCGTGAACTTGGATAAAGCGGTCAATGCCTGCGCCGCCGGTCACAGCATCACTTGTATCAAACGTGATCGTGTCAGCACCGTCGCCCGCGTCAATGATATCGCCGCGCAACACAGAGCCATCCGCAGCGTAATCAACCTGATCAAGACTATTGATGACATCGTTGCCAAAGCCGCCAGAGATTTCGTCAAACCCACCACCGCCGAAAATGGTATCGGCGCCAAGTCCGCCTTGGATCGAGTCATCACCTTCACCAAGGGTCAGGATGTCGTCGCCGGCGCCGCCGTTGACATGCATATCGCGATCCGCAGTTTCGGCACCGTTGGCAAATCCAACTGTATCGTTCCCGCCAAGGGCGAAAACCTCATGGATATAGTCGTTATACTCTGAGTCCTTCGGAAGCCGAATTTGACGTCTTGACGCTTTGGCGTGGAACGATTCAGCTACGGGTATGATTTGTCCTGGTTTTCTTTCCGCAGCAGAACGCCTTGAGCTTG